>JANXQO010000100.1 GCA_025353485.1 Chitinophagales bacterium | reverse complement strand
TACCATCATTGATTATTGAAGCGGATGATAATATAATGCCCTTTGTTGTAACCAATGTATCAGATAACAATTTAAACATTAAACTAAAAGGACTTAATAATTTAAGAAATGCTACAATACATATTCATTTAATTGTACCCGCTATTACAAAACTTACAACTTCTGCATCTGCTGAAATAAGAAGTTCTGAAATTCTTACAAATACTGAAAAAGTAACTTTTGTGGCAAGCAGCGGCTCGCTTATAAATGTAAATGTAGATGCACCCGTAATTTCTGCAGATGCAAGCAGTGGTGCAGATATCATTTTAACTGGTCGTACAAAAAATTTAACTGCCCAGTCAAGCAGTGGCAGTAAGGTTAATCTAATTGCTTTGAAGGCAGAAAATGTTTCAGCATCTGCAAGCAGTGGTGCCGAAATAACAGTTTTTGCAAGCGTAGGTATAAATGCAAATGCAAGCAGTGGCGGCAATGTAAAATATAATGCTGGTGCAGCTTCTGTAGTAAAACATGTAAGTAGCGGAGGATCAGTTAATGCAGAATAAAATTTTTGAATTATTTTCAACCTATAAAAATATCCTAACAAAGAACTTTTATTGGTTTCAAAGAAGTCTATTTTAACTTTTAAAGAAAAAAACATTTAAAAAACTTTGCCATTTAAAATACATCTCTTACTTTTGCATTCCAATTAAAAAACGGAATTTTAAAGTTCTTTATATATGTCACAACGAATCAGAATAAAATTACAGTCTTACGACCATAACTTAGTAGATAAGTCGGCTGAAAAGATTGTAAAGACAGTACGCAGTACAGGTGCAGTAGTAACAGGACCAATTCCTCTTCCTACTCAAAAGAAAATTTTTACCGTACTTCGTTCTCCTCACGTAAACAAGAAGGCTCGTGAGCAGTTTCAATTGTGTACGCACAAGCGATTGCTTGATATTTACACCAGCAGTTCAAGAACTGTGGATGCATTGTCAAAATTAGACTTGCCTTCAGGTGTAGACGTAGAGATAAAAGCATAAAAAATAATAACTGAACCTCTTGCCTCCGGGCAGAGCAGCAGAAAGTTCTTATATAAGATTAAACGAAACATCCATCTGTCCCGAAACTTCGGTATAGCGCTGGGTATAATAAAATAGAAATGAAAAGTATTATTGGAAAGAAAGTTGGCATGACCAGCATCTTCGATACTAATGGGAAGCAGACTTCTGTAACCATTATTGAAGCAGGGCCATGCGTAGTTACTCAAAAGAAAACTACTGAGACCGATGGTTACAATGCCCTCCAGATTGCTTTTGGTGATAAAAAAGAAAAGCACATCCTCCGTGCAGAAAAAAATCACTTTGCCAAAGCAAATACAACTGCAAAAAATCACATCAAAGAAATACGCGATAGCGAATCAGATAAAAATGTTGGAGACACCATTACTGTAGATATTTTTACCGAAGGCGATAAAGTAAATGTGGTAGGTACTACAAAGGGTAAAGGTTTCCAGGGTGTTGTTAAGCGTCATGGCTTCCACGGTGTGGGTGGTCAGTCTCATGGTCAACATGATCGTTCAAGAGCTCCGGGTTCAATCGGTGGTTCATCTTATCCTGCAAGAGTATTTAAAGGCATGCGCATGGCAGGCAGAATGGGACAGGATAAAGTACAGATCAAAGGTCTTAAGATTGTAAAGATATTTCCTGAAAAAAATTATTTATTAATAAGTGGTTCGGTTCCGGGTCACAATGGTTCAATCGTTTTAATCCAGAAATAATGCAACTAGATATATTAAATATAAAGGGAGAAAAATCAGGTAGAACAATTGAACTACCCGAAGACATATTTGGTGTTGAACCAAATAACCACGTCATCTACTTGGCAGTTAAACAATATTTAGCTGCACAGCGCCAGGGAACTCACAAGGTTAAAACCCGTGCTGAAGTTGAAGGTTCTTCTAAAAAATTACACAAACAAAAAGGTACAGGCGGAAGCCGTAAAGGTAATCTTCGTAATCCTTTGTATAAAGGTGGTGGTACTATATTTGGGCCAAAACCTCATACTTACGATCTTAAACTGAACCGTAAAGTAAAAGATCTTGCCAAGATCAGCGCTCTTAGCCATAAAGCAAAAGAGAATAGTATTGTGATAATAGAAGATATCAATCTTGAGGCACCAAAAACAAAGGAGTTTCTTGATATCCTTAAGGTTTTAAACATCAATGGTAAAAAAACCTGTTTCATTATTCCTGATTACAATAACAATGTTTATAAAAGCCTTAGAAATATTCCATCAATATGTGGAACTCTTTTAAGCGATATAAATACGTATGATATAGTAAATGCAAATGTTCTGGTGTTTACAGAAAGTGCGGCAAAAATATTTGTAGAAGAGCATACAGAAATAGCATAAACTAATTTATAATTTAATAATTAATAGACATGAAGCTGTCTGACGTTTTAATAAGACCGGTATTATCAGAAAAAGTGAACAGGCAAACTGAAAAGCAGAACCGTTACACATTTGTGGTAGACAGGAAAGCAAACAAGCTGGAAATAAAAAAAGCTGTAGAAGAATTCTATGGTATCCAAGTAGAAAATGTGAACACATTGGTAATGCCATCAAAAGCAAAATCACGTAACACAAAATCAGGAATTGTTTCCGGCCGTAAGCCTGCAAAGAAAAAAGCAATTGTTACAGTAGCAGAAGGAGAAACAATTGACCTGTACGGTAACGTATAACCACTGTCCCCTAAAGAGGTATAAAAAAATTAAAAGTAATGGTGGTCAGCACCGCAAAGTTTGACAAATAAAAAGAACAAAAAATGGCATTAAGAAAATATAAACCTACTACAGCCGGAACCCGTTGGAGAATTGGTAATGCGTATGCAGAGATCACAACCAACGTTCCTGAAAAGAGTTTGGTGGAAAAAGTTCACCATACTGCAGGCCGTACTACATCAGGTCGCAGAAGTATGCGTTACCTGGGTGGCGGGCACAAAAAAATGTATCGTGTTATTGATTTTAAAAGAGATAAGAAAGATATTCCTGCTACCGTAAAAACTATTGAGTACGATCCAAACCGCAGTGCATTTATTGCTTTGGTTAATTATAGTGATGGAGAAAAACGTTACATAATTGCACCACAGGGTTTACAGGTTGGCGCTACCATTTTAAGTGGAGACAGCGTTGCGCCTGACTTAGGAAATGCTTTACAATTAAAGAGCATGCCTTTAGGTACAACCATTCACAACGTTGAAATGCAGCCGGGACAAGGTGGTAAGTTGGTTAGGAGTGCAGGTGCATCAGCACAGCTTTCTAACAAAGAAGATAAGTATGCTGTCATCAAAATGCCAAGTGGTGAGTTAAGAAAAATATTGATCAATTGCTATGCAACCGTTGGTGTAGTTAGCAACAGCGATCATAGTTTGCAGAGCATGGGTAAGGCAGGTAGAAACAGGTGGAGAGGCATAAGGCCAAGAGTAAGAGGTGTTGCGATGAACCCGGTTGATCACCCAATGGGTGGTGGTGAAGGTAAAGCTTCAGGTGGTCATCCACGTAGCAGAACAGGTAAGTATGCTAAAGGACAGATAACCCGTATGAGAGGTAAAGGTTCTGATAAAATGATAATTCAAAGAAGAAACGGTAAGAAGTTACCTAACAAATAAAAATAAACCATGGCTCGTTCAGTAAGAAAAGGTCCTTATGTTGATGCAAATCTCGAAGGAAAAGTGTTGGGCATAAATGAAGGAAAAAATAAGAAAGGTGTAATCAAAACCTGGTCACGCCGCTCTACAATCACTCCTGATTTTGTAGGTCACACATTTGCAGTACATAACGGTAACAAATTTATCCCTGTGTATGTAACAGAATTTATGGTAGGCCATAAATTAGGTGAATTTGCACCCACAAGGAATTTCAGAGGTCATTCAAGTAAGAAGATAGCATAATTAATATTTAATAATTAATATTTAAGATTTGCAAAACGGATTTTCATTATTAAATATTCAATAAAAAATATTAAATAACAAATGGAAGCAGTAGCTAAACTAAATAATTATCCCACGTCACCCCGCAAAATGCGTTTGCTGGCTGATCTTATACGTGGAATGGAAGTGGACAAAGCGTTGGGTGTTTTACAATTCAATCCCAAGCATCCCGCGGTTCCTTTATATAAGTTGTTGAAGAGTGCCATCAATAACTGGGAGCAAAAGAACACTGATGCAAAAGTGGAAGATGCAGGCCTCATAGTAAAAACTATCATGGTTGATGGTGGCAGAGTTATTCGCCGTATGCGTCCGGCACCACAGGGTAGAGGTTACCGTATCCGCAAAAGAAGTAATCATGTTACACTTATTGTAGATAGCAAAACAGAAAAACCTGTAAAAGAAAAAAATCCCGATAGCTATCGGGAAACCAAAAAAGAAGAACCAGTAGAAGCAGTTGCAGCATCGGTTGTAAAAAAGACAAGAACTAAAAAAGTTTCAACAACAAATAAAGAAACATCAAAATAAATACACTTTCAAAGTCCTCCCTTTAGTGAGGATTGAGGAGGGTTTTAAATTAACAATATGGGTCAAAAAGTAAATCCGATTGGGGCAAGGTTAGGTATCATCCGTGGATGGGAAAGCAACTGGTTTGCTCATCCTAAAGATTATGGAAATAAGCTGATAGAAGATGATAAGATCAGAACGTATCTGAATGCCCGTATTCAAAAAGGTGGTATAGCAAAGATCGTAATTGAGCGTACATTAAATAAATTGATCGTTACAATTCATACATCAAAGCCTGGTATCATTATCGGTAAAGGTGGTGGTGAGGTTGACCGAATAAAAGAAGAGTTGAAGAAGTTGACTGGTAAAGAAGATGTACAGATAAATATTCTTGAAATACGCCGTCCGGAACTGGACGCAAACATAGTAGCTGATACAATTGCGAAGCAAATTGAAAATCGTATCAACTATAAAAGAGCAATTAAAATGTCAATTGCTTCTGCTTTACGGATGGGTGCGGAAGGTATAAAAGTGAGAGTAGGTGGCCGTTTAGGTGGAGCAGAGATAGCACGTAGTGAGGAAATCAAACAAGGAAGAACTCCATTACATACACTTCGTATGGATATTGATTATGCTAATGTTTTCGCACAAACTGTGTATGGAAAAATTGGCATTAAAGTTTGGATATGTAAAGGTGAAGTTTTAGCAAAGAGAGATCTGAATCCAAATATAATTGCTGGGGGTGGTAAAGAAGGTGGTGAGCAAAGACAAGGAGAGAGAAGACCTGACTTTGGTGACAGGCGTGGTGGCGGAGACAGAGGCGGTGAAAGAAGAGGTGGCGGCGGTGGAGATAGAAGAGGTGGCGGAGGCCAGGGCGGTGGAAATCGTGGTGGTGGTGGACCAAGAAGATAACCCCTATCCCCTAAAGGGAAATCAGGTACAAAAAATTGAAGGAATTTAATAGAATTTAAAATTTAGAATTTAAAATGTTACAGCCAAAAAGATCAAAGCACAGGAAAGCGCAGAAGGGTCGTATGAAAGGTGATACTAAAAGAGGAGATATTATTTCTTTTGGAAGTTTTGCTTTAAAAGCGCTGGATTCAGTTTGGTTAACAAATCGCCAGATTGAATCTGCCCGCCAGGCTTTAACCCGTCATATGAAACGTGAAGGTAATGTTTGGATAAGAATTTTTCCTGATAAGCCTATCACTAAAAAACCTGCAGAAGTTAGGATGGGTAAGGGTAAAGGGAATCCCGAGTATTGGGCAGCAGTAGTTCAGCCGGGAAGAATTTTATTTGAAGCTGATGGCGTTCCAATGCAAACCGCTAAAGAAGCATTTGAATTAGCAGCACAAAAATTACCAATACAAACAAAGTTTGTTGTACGCAGAGATTACGAAGAACAAGCTGTTAAATTGAAATAAGATGTCAAAGAAAATAGATTTTTTAAGAAGTGTAAAAGAGATGAACGAACCTGATCTTAAGTCAAGGATACAGGAAGATGAATTGCGTTTGAAGAAGTTAACTTTTGCTCATGCAGTGTCTCCGTTGGAAAATCCAATGACGATCCGTGGCGTAAGAAAAGATCTTGCACGCTTAAAAACTGAATTAAAGAATAAACAATCACAAGCTAAAGAAACTGTTTCAACAGAAACAGCTACAAGCTAAAACACAATACAATGGCTGAAGAAAGTAACAACAAGGCTGAAGAGAGAAACCTGCGCAAAGTAAGGGTGGGCATCGTTTCCAGCAACAAGATGGATAAAACCATCACTGTAAAAGTGGAAAGAAAAGTAAAGCATCCTCTCTATGGCAAGTTCATTAAAAAAACTACAGGCTTTCATGCACACGACGAAAAGAACGAGTGCAGCATAGGCGATATAGTAAAAATAATGGAAGCAAGGCCAATGAGTAAAACAAAGCGTTGGAGATTAGTAGAAGTAGTTGAAAAGGTAAAATAATAAAACAGCTTTTAGCTAACAGCTACCAGCTTCAAGATATTGATTAAACGTTTCTCTGCCTGCCTTGTGGCTTGCAGCTTGAAACTTAAAGCTTAAAGAAATGATTCAGCAAGAAAGCAGGCTAAATGTAGCTGATAACAGTGGTGCAAAAGAAGTGTTGTGTATTCGTGTACTGGGTAATTCGGGACAGGATTATGCACACGTTGGAGATAAGATTGTTGTTACAGTAAAAGATGCATTACCGGCCGGCGGAATAAAAAAAGGAACAGTAAGCAAGGCTGTAATTGTTAGAACAAAAAATAAGCTTCGTCGTAAAGATGGTTCTTACATCCGCTTCGATGATAATGCAGTGGTTTTGTTAAGTGCATCCGACGAACCAAGAGGAACCAGGATCTTTGGGCCGGTAGCCCGGGAGTTGAGAGACAAGGGCTATATGAAGATTATTTCACTTGCCCCTGAAGTATTATAAATGTATCTTTGCACCCCTTAAAAAAGGTGCTTTTTATAAGTAAAAAAGACAAAATATTTGTCAACAATGAAGACAAGATTTAAACCGAAGTTCCATATAAAAAAAGGCGATTCAGTGGTGGTAATAGCCGGTGATGATAAAGACCTGAAGAAGCCCAGAAAAGTATTGGAAGTTATCGCAGATACTGAAAAGAATAAGCATCGTGTATTAGTAGAAGGTGTAAACATTGTTACCAAGCACACCAAGCCATCTGCACAAAATACCAAAGGCGGTATTCAAAAGATTGAAGCTCCTATTGCAATTTCAAATGTGATGATGTGGGATGCAAAAGCAGGTGCGCCAACAAAAGTTAAGCGCAGCCGTGAAAATGGAAAATTAGTAAGAACAACAAAAAATTCAGGGGAGGTAATTAAATAATGGCTACAGAAAAATATACTCCAAGATTGGCAGACAAGTACAAAAAAGAAGTTGTACCGGCTTTGATGAAAAAGTTTTCATATAAAACTGTAATGCAGGCGCCAAGGCTTACAAAAATTTGTTTGAACCGTGGTGTTAATGGTGCGGTTGCTGATAAAAAATTAATTGACATTTCTATTGATGAAATATCAATGATCACAGGGCAAAAAGCAGTGGCAACAATGTCTAAAAAAGACGTATCAAATTTTAAGCTTCGTAAGGATATGCCCATTGGCGCAAAAGTTACTTTACGTGGTGTAAATATGTATGAGTTTTTAGACCGCCTGGTTTCTGTTTCATTACCCCGTGTTCGTGATTTTAAAGGCATCAGCGATAAATCATTTGATGGCCGGGGTAACTACACGTTGGGAGTTACAGAGCAGATCATTTTTCCTGAAATTGATATTGATAAAGTAAATAAGATTACAGGAATGGATATCACTTTTGTAACAACAGCTAATACAAACGAAGAAGCATTCGAATTGTTGAAAGAATTAGGAATGCCTTTTAAGAATATTAAAAAAACAACTGAATAAACATGGCTAAAGAATCAGTTAAAGCTAGACAGAGAAAGCGTGAAAAAATTGTTGCTCAGTATGCTGAAAAACGTAAGGCATTAAAAGAAGCCGGCGATTACAAAGCACTTGATCTGCTTCCAAAAAATGCATCACCTGTACGCCTCAAAAATCGTTGCCAGCTAACAGGCAGGCCACGTGGATATTTAAGGCATTTCGGTGTATCAAGAAATATCTTTCGTGATATGGCATTGCAGGGTAAAATACCGGGTGTAAGAAAAGCAAGCTGGTAAATAAATATTAAATATTAAATAAAAAAAATATTAAATGGTTACGGATCCTATAGCAGATTATTTAACAAGAATTAGAAACGCACAAATGGCGAATCACAGGGTAGTTGATATTCCTGCGAGCAATTTAAAAAAGCGTTTAACTGAAATATTGTACGATAAGGGCTATATTTTAAAGTACAAATTTGAAGATGACAATAAGCAAGGTGTTATCAAGATAGCTTTAAAATATGATCCCTCTACCAAACAGCCTGCTATCCATAGTTTGGAAAGGATCAGCCGTCCGGGTTTGCGTACTTATGCAAAGCCTGATGAGTTTAAACGTGTGAAAAATGGTTTGGGCATTGCAATAGTTTCTACATCAAAAGGTGTGATGACTGATAAAGAAGCAAAGGCTCAGAATGTGGGTGGTGAAGTTTTGTGTAACATTTATTAAACCCCTATCCCCTAAAGTGGGACAAGGAAAAAATAGAAAAAAATGTCTAGAATTGGAAAGAATCCTGTAACAATAACTAATGGTGTTAACGTAACTGTTAGTCCTGAAAATGTTGTAACGGTCAAAGGTCCCAAAGGTGAATTGAAGCAGAGCGTTGATAGAGATATCAAAGTGGAAGTGAAAGATGGTAAGGTTGAATTTGTAAGACCTACTGATCAGATCCGTCATCGTGCAATGCATGGTTTGTATCGTTCATTGGTAAACAACATGGTTAAAGGTGTTACAGAAGGTTACAGCAAAAAACTTGAATTGGTTGGTGTAGGTTTTAAAGCTGCTAACCAGGGAAATGTTTTAGATCTTGCGTTGGGTTATTCTCACAATATTATTTTCGAGATTCCTAAAGAATTAAAAATAACAACATCACAGGAGAAAGGACAAAACCCTATGATAACTTTAGAGAGTATTGATAAACAATTATTGGGGCAGGTGGCAGCAAAGATAAGAAGCTTACGTAAGCCTGAACCATATAAAGGAAAGGGTGTTAAGTTTGCCGGTGAAGTTTTACGCAGAAAAGCAGGTAAGGCAGCAGGTAAATAAAAGTTGTATCGCAAAGTTCACAAAGTTTTTTCTTAGCGTTCTTAGCGATTACTTAGCGTTCTTTGCGATACTTAAAAAAGATCAATAAAGAACTAAAAGTTGAAGTGAGTGACACAACGATGATGCTATGAAAAACTAAAGCTGGTAACAAAAAAAAGAAAAAATATTTTCCGCAAAACCGGAGAAGTAAAATAAAAATAAAAATGAATTCAAATAAGGTAAAGGCAAGAACAAAGATCCGCCATCGCATCCGCAAAAAAATTACTGGAAGTGGAAGCAAGCCAAGATTAAGCGTTTTCAGAAGCAACACTGAAATTTATGTTCAGCTTATAAATGATGAGAACGGAACTACTATCGCAGCAGCTTCATCAAGAGAAAAAGATATTGCTGCGCAAAAAGTAAACAAGGTTGAAAAAAGCAAACTTGTTGGTGCAGTAGTAGCAAGAAAGGCAAGTGAGTTAGGTATTAAAGATGTTGTATTTGATCGTGGTGGTTATATATATCATGGTCGTGTAAAAGCAGTGGCAGAAGGTGCAAGAGAAGGTGGACTTCAGTTTTAATATGAAAAAATAAATTAGTTATAGGTTGATAAGTTGACATGTAAATCAACTTTTCAACAAGTCAACTATAAGATAATGGCAAATATTTCAAAAATTAAAGGCGGAGACCTGGAGCTGAAAGAGAAAGTGGTTACGATAAACCGTGTTGTAAAAACAACAAAGGGCGGACGTGCATTTAGTTTCTCTGCGTTGGTTGTAGTAGGTGATGGTAATGGTCATGTGGGTCAGGGTTTGGGTAAAGCTAAAGAAGTGCAGGAAGCAATTCTTAAAGGAATTGATGATGCTAAAAAGAATTTGATAAAAGTTCCTGTTATGCATGGCACTATACCTCATGAGCAATGGAGTAAAGAAGGAGCTGCAAAAGTTTTGATAAAGCCTGCGGCACATGGTACGGGTGTAATTGCCGGAGGCAGTATGAGAGCTGTTTTAGAAGCATGCGGTATTACTGACGTTCTTGCAAAATCTCTTGGTTCAGCAAATCCACATAATGTTGTAAAAGCAACCGTAAAAGCATTGGCTACATTACGTGAGCCGATAAGCGTTGCAAAAACAAGAAACATTTCTTTAAAGAAAGTATTCAATGGTTAATAGTTTATAGTTTTTAGTTGGTAGTTAAAATGCTGTCAATTACAAACTATTAACTACAAACTACAAACTAAATAAAATGGCACTAATTAAAATAACACAGGTAAAAAGCGGCATTGATCGCTCAGAGAGGCAAAAATTAACTTTGCAGGCTTTGGGATTAAATAAATTAAATGCCACTAAAGAAGTGGAGGCCACTCCGCAAATTTTAGGAATGGTAAAAAAAGTTAGCCACCTGGTTAAGGTGGAATTATCTTAATAATATTTTTTAACAGCGAGCTCCGGGTACACGGAGCGTTAAGTAAAAATAAGTACAATGCAACTACACAATTTACGACCAGCAATTGGTTCAACTCACAAAGAAAAACGTATAGGACGTGGTGAAGCTTCCGGTAAAGGAGGTACATCAACAAAAGGTAACAAGGGTGGACAAAGCCGTGCCGGTTACAAAATTAAAATGGCTCACGAAGGTGGCCAGATGCCTCTACAGCGCAGGGTTCCAAAGCGTGGATTTAAAAATATCAATCGTATAGAATATAAAGTTTTCAATCTTGGCCAGATAGACCAACTGGTAGAAAAATATGGTATTAAAGAATTTAATTTAGAAAATCTCTATATCAATAATCTTATCAATCAAAATGCCAGGGTTAAAATTCTTGGCAATGGAGTATTAAAAGCGAATATTCCTTTCAAAGTAAATGCAATAAGTGAAAAAGCAAAAGGTGCAATTGAATCAGCCGGGGGCACTGTAGAAATAGTAAAATAAATCAGCGATATTTGCTCACGCATTTGATGCAAACATTTAAATCGTTTTAATTCTGTGAAGAAATTTATAAAGACATTAAAAAACATCTGGACAATAGATGAACTGCGCAGTAAGATTATTACAACCTTATTGCTTATTCTTGTTTACCGTCTTGGCTCTCACATTGTTCTCCCCGGAATTGATCCTAACAAACTTGCCAATTTAAACAGCACATCTAAAAGCGGTATGCTTGGTTTGCTGGATGCTTTTGTTGGTGGGGCTTTTTCCAAAGCTTCTATTTTTGCATTAGGTATCATGCCATACATTTCTGCATCCATTTTTATGCAGTTGATGACGATCCTGGTTCCTCAAATTCAAAAAATTCAGAAAGAAGGTGAGAGTGGCAGAAAGAAAATAAATCAATGGACACGGTATCTAACAGTTATCGTTACAGCCTTTCAGGCAGCGGCATACATCGGATTCTTAACTACTACTAACAGGGAAGCATTATTACCTGCATACTCATCTTTCTTCTGGCTATCAACCGTAATTATTTTAACTACAGGTACTTTATTTGTAATGTGGTTAGGTGAAAAAATTACTGATAAAGGTTTAGGGAATGGTACTTCTATCATCATCATGATCGGTATTTTGGCAAGATTACCGCAATCATTTATGCAGGAGTTTTATGCCAAGCAAACCCGTGGTGGTGGCGGATTATTAATATTCATGGTGGAAATTGCAATTCTTATTGCGATCATTTTAGGATTGATAGTGTTGGTGCAGGGTGTGAGAAAAATTCCGGTTAACTATGCAAAACAAATTGTTGGTAACAGGCAGTTTGGTGGCGCAAGACAATTTCTTCCACTGAAAGTAAATGCAGCCGGTGTTATGCCTATCATCTTTGCTCAGGCAATTATGTTTTTGCCAACCATCTTTGCAGGGTTTCAAACTTCAGGTAAAAGTTGGGCATTGTATTTTACTGATCACACGAATCTTGTTTACATGGTCATCTATTCAGTGATGGTTATTGGATTTACTTTTTTATACACTGCCTTAATTTTTAATCCGAAGCAGATGGCGGACGATCTTAAACGCAGTAACGGATTTGTTCCAGGAGTAAAACCAGGACAACCAACTGCAGATTATATCGGAACCATAATGGATAGAATTACTTTACCCGGCGCTGTATTGCTTGCTGTTGTTGGTATTTTGCCGGGCATTGCACAACTATTTGGAGTTACCCAGGGCTTTGCAACTTTCTTTGGCGGTACATCATTATTGATTATGGTAGGTGTAGTGTTGGATACATTGCAGCAAATAGAAACACAATTATTAATGCGTCAATACGATGGATTGATGAGCAGTGGAAGAATACAGGGAAGACAAACTGTTGCTCCCGGTGTTACAGGATCATAACCTTGTCTGAATCATGATTTAGGGGATTAAAAAAATTACCAGGAATAAGACAATATATTCGCTCAGCATTGTCTGAGCGTTTTGTTTCAAATTTTAATTACTACTTTTCCCTCTCCTTTGGAGAGGGTTAGGGTGAGGTCAAAAAAAAATGATAAAATATAAAACATCCGAAGAAGTTGAAGTAATACGGCAAAATTGTTTGCTGGTGGGTGATACCATTGCAGAAGTAGCAAAGCTTATAAAGCCAGGTGTTACCACGTTGCAATTGGATACTGCTGCGGAACAATTTATAAGAAGCAAAGGTGGCATTCCATCTTTTAAAAATTATCGGGGATTCCCCTTTGCATCCTGCATTTCAGTTAATGATGCTGTGGTACATGGCTTTCCTACAAATAATGTTTTAAAAGAGGGTGATGTAATTTCAGTTGATATTGGTGTTTTTAAAAATGGCTATCATGGTGACAGCGCATACACATTTGCAATAGGCAATATTAGTGATGAAGTAAAACAATTAATGAAGACTACTAAAGAATCTTTATACAAAGGAATTGAAAAAGCAGTTGCCGGAAACAGGGTAGGGGATATCGCTTTTGCTGTGCAGGAATATACGGAGCGCAAACATAGATACGGAGTTGTTAGGGAACTTGTAGGACATGGTGTAGGCCAGGATCTGCACGAAGACCCCCAGGTGCCTAATTATGGTAAAAGAGGCTCCGGACCTAAATTAAATGAAGGCGCAGTAATTGCTATTGAGCCTATGATAAATATGGGTAAGAAGAATGTTGTAAATGATAAAGATGGATGGACAGTAAGAACCCGTGATGGTAAACCTTCAGCGCATTATGAGCATACGGTATGTGTAAAAAAAGATAAAGCAGATATTTTATCTTCCTTTACTTCTACTGAAGCTGCAGAAAAAGCGAATGAAAATTTGTGCAGCGATTATTATTAGAGCATGCTACAGTGGTGCAGACCTTGAAGGTTTTTAAAACCTTCAAGGTCTTTTTATTTATTGATACTCTGCAAAAAAGTATATTTATTCGTTAACATGGTTGAATTTCTGCATTAATAAACTTATTCTCTTGAATAAAAAAAAACTTGTAGTTATTGGCGGAGGTGCAGCAGGTTTTTTTTGTGCAATAAATGCAGCAGCTTTTAATCCTGATCTTGAAATTAGTATTATTGAGAAGACAACAAAACTGTTAAGCAAAGTAAAAGTAAGCGGTGGCGGAAGATGCAATGTAACTCACGCATGTTTCAGCATTGCACAAATGATAAAGAATTATCCCCGTGGCGAAAATTTTTTAAAGAAAGCATTTCATCAATTTTTTACAACCGATACAATTAAATGGTTTAAAAAAAGAGGAGTTGAATTAAAAACTGAAGCTGATGGAAGGATGTTCCCTGTAACCAATTCTTCCCAAACAATTATTGATTGCCTGATGAAGGAAGTGAATAAATGCGGCATTCAGATATTGATGAACAAAGAAGTAAAGAAGTTGTCAATGGTGAATGCCTGCCTGCCGGACAGGCAGGGTGAATGGTCAATAACATTTGCGAATGCAGAAAATATTAAAGCAGACTTTATTTGTGTTGCATCAGGAGGTTTTGCTAAATCAATACAGTTTAACTGGCTAAAAGATTTAGGGCATAGCATTGAAGAGCCTGTGCCATCTTTATTTACTTTTAATATTCCTAATAACCTGATAAAAGATCTGATGGGTATTGCTGTTGAAACAATTGTAAAAATTGTTGGAACAAAATTTTCTCAACAGGGACCACTCCTAATTACACATTGGGGATTTAGCGGGCCTGCTGTTTTAAAACTCTCTGCATTTGCAGCAATAGAATTACATAAAGCAAATTATGATTTTACAATTGCTGTTAACTGGCTGCCGGCATACAATGAACAAACATTAAAAGATAAATTTTTGCAATCAAGAAATAACCTTGCTCCACAAAAGATTGTAAACCGTAATCCTTTCTTTCTTCCCCAACGCTTATGGGATTATTTTTTACAACAGGCTGCAATAAATGAAAATATTCGCTGGGCTGATCTTCCTGCGAAGCAGCAAAATATTTTAATTAAAATTTTATGTATGCAGCAGTTTGCTGTAAAAGGGAAGACAACTTTTAAAGAAGAATTTGTAACATCCGGAGGAATTAAACTTAATGAGATTGATGCCAACACCATGCAAAGTAAAATTGTTCCCAACTTATTTTTTGCAGGAGAAGTAATGGATGTGGATGGTATAACAGGCGGCTTTAATTTTCAACATGCATGGACAAGCGGATGGATAGCTGGAAAGGCAATTGGAGAAAAGAGTAATGAAAATTTTGAGGCTTAGGCGTGTCTCCAACGGAAACTTGCCGTTAATCTGAATTAATAATTCCTTCTTGCTAAGCCTGAAGCTTCTTCGAAAGCTCCATACAAGTCACTACTACAATGCATTATTTTACGAAGCCCCCTCTAAATCTCCCCCGATAGGGAAGACTTGCCTACCTACTTCGCATAACTAATAGAGCAATCGAATTTTGTATCCGTCACACCTAATTCATCTGCAGCAGAATTGCTGATGCGTAATAACAACCCGCTATTTTGTTTTATATCAGGAATAGCATCTAATACTTTAGCATAAATACTTTTTCCGTTTGCATTGTTGGTAACTTTTATAATGGTACCCGGCTCAGCAGTATTATGAAAACAGTAATATTTTCCATCTTGCCAGCCACTGGTTGTTTTAAATGTTGCTGCAATGCCAAATACATTTTCCAGTTGCCTGTTCTTTATTTGATCATTATACATGCTCTTAAATTTTCCTCCATTAAAATTAACAGTACCATTTGTTTTTCCTGTGTTTGCATCAACAGGAGTATCGGTAACTATTGGCTTTTTTACTTTTGGTTCGGGCTCATTAATTTTTTCTTCCTGTTTTTTTATTGGTTGCTTTTTATCCTCTGTTTTTTTAATTGTCACGTCAGGAGGGTTTACCTTCATTGCCTGCGATGCAAGTGGTGATTGGTCTTTTAAAACTTTTAAATACCCTACAATTAATTTAGTGCCATTGCTTACCGCATCACCCGATAATTTGTTCCATTTTTTTAAAGCATCCAGCGATACTTTATTATACTTTACACTTACCCGGTACAATCCTTCTTTTGCCTGTATAATATGATAAACAGGTACCGCTACTTCATTTTCTTTTAGTGCATCTCCTTGTGAGAAATTGTTTGGTCCCAAAGGAATTTTAATAATTTGTCCCAGGGTAAAACCTTTTTCAAAAGTAAGATCATTGTAAGGGGCAAGGTCTTTAGGAGAAACATTATACATTCTGCCTACGCTGTAATAATTTTCTTTGGGTGTAACCGTATGTATAATGTAAAGGTTAGGCGAAGTACCTTCGGCGACAAGTAATTTATCCTGTGCTGATGAAGGGCTGTAAAAAAATAAAGCGATAATAAATGTTGCAAATAATTTCCTCATGGTAAAAGTTTACTGGATAGGGGCATTTGTTGTACTAGTTTCTCAACAAAGATGAGATAAAAAATTGTATTGTGGAAGCGGAATAGCTTTAAATAAAAAGTCGGCACAACATTTTCTATCTTTTAATAAAACTTAATTATGATACACAATAAAAATAATGACGATGAAAAAGATTTTCCGGGGTATCCTCATTATCCGGCAAGTGAAGATATTTTAAATCAACCCGGCGCTGAAAGAGTGGATGTAGATGTGGAAAATCTTTCCCGTTCCAAAAATATTCTTTCTTCTGATCTTCCTGACAGAACGGATTCTGAAAATGTTGTAACAACCGATAGCGGGACAGATATAAATGCAGAACACGATGATGCTGATGTTACCGCAGACGATCTTATTGCTTTGGAAGGAACAGATGCCGACACCGCAAAAGTTGATTCCCTGGAGGGTGAAGATGATCTTGATATTCCCGGCGCCGAAGATGATGATGCCGATGAAGAAATAGGTGAAGAAGATGAGGAAAATAATTATTATAGTTTAGGCGGCGATGCTCATGATGATTTGGAAGAGGATAATGGATAGTGAATGTTTGATGTACGATGTTGGATGTACGATGTGTGATGTACGATGTATAAAGTTTTTACTGGGTCAAGTAATGCGATTAAGTTTAATGTAGATAGATAGAAATTTCAGCCATCCATTTTTTGTAAAATAGAAAGTGTTTGTTCGTCCTGTTCGCCTGCAAAATATTTTTTTAAAACTGCTGCAAATACTTTGCGATCGGGAGTAACGCAATTAAAAAGCGTCATGCTTGATTTGAGTTTTGCAGTATCTGGATAGCCGAATATTTCATCAGCAGTTTTGTTTTGAATTTCTAAAATAATGTTTGAGCATTCCAATAATCTCTTTCCTAAAATCGGATGCATCAAATATTCTTTTGCTTCATCCCGATAGCTATCGGGAGTTTTTATTGAATAATATTTTGCTGTTGGGCTATGTCCAAGCCCTTCAATTTGTGGAAATATAAACCACATCCAGTGGGTTGTTTTTTTGCCATTGCGTAATTCTTTTAAGACTTGTGGGTAGATGAGTTGTTGGGCGGAGAGGAAGCGGTTTAGAGTGTTATCATTAATCATTTTATCTAAAATAAGCATTGATGTTTTTATTCATTTAAGTGTAATGCTAATTGTTCAACCTTAGTTTTTCCAATTAAACCGTGATTATGTTCAGTAAAATTACCTGTTTCGAAATTGCACACAAGCGCTTCAACAACTGTTCTTCTATTTTCAATGCTACCACCGTTATGATAAAAATGATCTTTAGTAACTATGTTGAATTTTTTCCAAAATTTATTTACCATTTCATTTTCTCTCCAGTCGTTATGATGCCATGTTGAAAGAATAAACTTTGCTTTTGTTTCACTTAATAAATGAAATAAAAGCTCTTCATCCTTTTCTAACCAGCCATTGTAATAATCAACATGTCGTCCAAAGTATGGCGGATCGCAATAGATAATATCATTTTCTGTAGCGAGAGGAATAATGTCGGCAAATGATTTATTATAAAATATCCAGTCAGGCTCCCGTTGAATAATTTGTGAAACTGTTGAAACTTGATTTGTTATTTTGGTTATGTAGGCTTGTGCAAACCTGTCGGGTTTTTTGCAAAATGGGATGTTCCAATTTCCTTTGCCTCCAAATCGCATCATACCATTAAATCCGGCTCGGGAAAGAAAAATAAAATCATAAGGAGAAAATTTACCACTATTAAAACGAGTTCTGACATTTAAATAATGTTCGTATCCGTTGTTGTCAGCTTTGCTTAAAATTTCTCCTTCCATCTCAAGATATTTTTTCATTAAAGGTGCAGTGATTATTTTTTGCTGAACACCTTTATAGAAATTTATTATGTGAGGGTTTGTATCATTAAGAATTGCTTTTTTATAACCAGAATTAAATGCAACAACACCAGTCCCTAAAAAAGGTTCTATCCATTTGCCTTTTACATTAGGAGTTAGTTCCATAATCCATGGAACTAATTTGGTTTTTATTCCCTGACTTTTTATGGGAGGAACGACTACTCTCATTGTACTTTCTTATTATAGGATTTACTAACTATTTTATCCCACAAGTCGCTTCTCCCTTTAAATTCAAGAAAGTCTTTGAGAGTTGTAATTTTTATCGGCTTACCATCCTTTACCATTGTGGCGGAACCATGGTTAATCCAATATTCATCAAACCACTCTTCGCCTAACTGACTGAAAACTCCGTTCTCCGTTTTCAAACTTTCAATGTCAACAATGGAGCCGATGTTCGCTGTATTACCCGAACCTTGCTTATCGCTTGCTATCTTCCATTTTTCTGCTGCGAAAAAATCAAAATCCTTTATTACTGATGTTATAGATTTTAAATTCTTTACTGTAGTAACTTCCCTTTCACCAATTTTTTTGTTGGGTATTTTGTATTCCTCCTGAAGTTCTTTTACTTGAAAGATTTCAGTTTCAGGGAATTCTTCACTGGCTACAGTTCTTGAATAAATAACACCTAAACAATAATGTCCTAAATATTGATTGTATGGAAATTGAATATTTTTATCCTTATCTCTTTCTTTAAAATAGGCACCATGACTTCCCAAGGTAAATCCGGCAGTTTTATTATTTCGTCTGAATGTTGTTTTAATATCAAGTGCAAATTTTATCTGTTCATTCTTGTTATGAATGAAAGTCAGATCAGGATACCAATTTTGTTTTTCTGCAAATAGAATACGATATCCGATACTATCTGTAAATTGCAAGAGTTGTGGGAAGAGATGGATTTCAAGAATTTTAGAAATGATTTTTGTATCGGCAGAGATTGTATAAATGTTTTTATAAATATCAATAAATCCTTTTACTGTCCAGTCGCCATTGTCGGATGAAACATATTTTTTAAGTTTCTCAGCAAACTTGTCCAATTCTTTTTTAAAAGAAAATTTATATTCGTTTTTGTCTTTTAAATCCATCTTTCAAAGTTAGTCAAAAAGCTATTGGTTTATTTAAATGCAAGTACGATTTCATTAATTAGAATTTTTTAGAAGTTTACAACCTTAGCTGCCACTTCACCACCATTTCATTTTTCCACCCCACAAAATCTTCTGCAAAAATATGCTCACGGGCTTTGTTAACAATGTCTAAATAAAATGCAAGGTTGTGTATGCTGGCAATCTGCAATCCTAAAATTTCTTTTGCTTTTATTAAATGCCGCAGATATGCTTTGGTGTAATGGTTGCTCACTTCGCAATCAATGCCATCATCAATGGGTGAAAAATCTTTCTCCCATTTTTTATTATCAATGTTAATTACGCCTTTGCTGGTAAACAACATTGCATTGCGGCCATTGCGTGTTGGCATTACACAATCAAACATATCAATACCTAAAGAAATGCATTCTAAAATATTCCATGGGGTGCCAACACCCATTAAATATCTTGGTTTATCTAAAGGCAAATTATCGCAACAAAGGTTGCATATCTCGTACATTTTTTCTGTAGGTTCTCCTACGCTCAATCCACCGATAGCATTTCCTGTGGCCTGTTTGGAAGAAATGTATTCGCAGGAAATTTTCCTCAGGTCATGATGAACACCTCCCTGAACAATAGGAAATAAATTTTGTGAATAGCCATATTTATTTTCCGTTTCATTAAAACGATTAATGCATCTGTTCAGCCAGCGATGAGTAAGCTCCATAGAAGTTTTTGCATAGTCATATTCACTGCCACCCGGTGGGCATTCATCAAAAGCCATGATAATATCTGCGCCAATAATTCTTTGTATATCCATTACAAACTCCGGCGTAAATAAATGTTTGCTGCCGTTAATATGATTTTGAAACAAGGCACCTTCTTCAGAAAGTTTTCTTGTGCCACTCAGCGAAAATACCTGGTAACCTCCACTATCAGTGAGTATCGGCCTATTCCATCCCATAAAGTTGTGCAAGCCTCCTGCTGCTTCCATTACTTCCAGCCCTGGCCGCAAAAACAAATGATAGGTATTGCCTAAAATAATTTGGGCCTTTACATCCTGGTGCAGCTGTTGCTGGGTAACCGCTTTCACACTTCCTGCTGTGCCAACAGGCATGAAGATAGGTGTGAGGATATCACCATGATCAGTTGAAATTTTTCCTGCTCTTGCTTTGGAATTTTTATCTGTACGTTGTAGTTGAAATTGTAATGTTGCCATTGTAAAAGCTATGGGTTATCGGCTATGAGCCGTGAGCTATTTATTTTCTTAATACTATTTTTGACGTTATGATCCCTTTTTACGTTGTACAAATAATTTTTTATTCTTTTTGTTTCGCAACTGCTGTCCAGGTTTTTTATTATTTGTTCTTTTTTTCACGGCTTGCTTTTTATAAATTCAAAACAAAAAATATTTCACAAACACATCCTGTTTCTGTAATTATTTGTGCAAGAGATGAAGCAGCAAATTTAACCAAAAATCTTCCGGGCTCTTTGTTTCAAAAATACAGCACTACGCATGAGGTTATTGTGATTAATGATAACTCCTTAGATGAAAGCAAATATATCCTGGAAGAATATCAGCGAACATTTAAACAATTGCAAATAGTGGAGTTAAAACAGGAGGCAAGATTTATTCCCGGCAAAAAATTTCCTTTAAGTATAGGCATCAAGACGGCTAAGCATGAAGTTCTTTTAATGACCGATGCTGATTGTGTTCCGGCCAGCGAATACTGGATAGAAAAGATGCAGCAGGGGTATAAAGAAAATACGGAGATAGTTTTAGGGTATGGCGCTTTTCATAAGAAAAAAGAATTTTTAAATAAGCTTATCCGTTGGGAAACATTTCATACGGCATTGCAATATCTTTCGTATGCCGCTGCAGGACTTACTTACATGGGAGTAGGCAGAAACTTAAGTTATAAGAAAGCCGTTTTTTTCAGGCACAAAGGTTTTTCATCCCATAACCATGTTGCCAGCGGCGATGATGATCTTTTTATAAATTTAGCGGCAACAAAAACCAATACACAAATTGTGATTGATAAGGATGCATTCACTTTATCAGAACCGCCCCGAACATGGAAGCAATGGATGAAACAAAAGCGAAGGCATTATACAACCAGCAGGTATTACAAATTTATTCATAAGTTTTTGTTGGGATCATATGCTTTATCACATGGTGTTTTTTACCCGCTGTTTATTGCAAGCATGTTATTGTTTAGCTGGAAGATCTCTTTAATAGTTTTTGCTGTACGATTGTTAGTGCAGTTTTTCATTTTTTATAAGACGATGAACAGGCTTGATGAAAAAGACCTGCTTCCGTGGTTTTTTGTTTTGGATATCTGGATGTTTTTTTATTATATAATTTTTTCATTTGCGATGGTGAGGAAACCGAGGAAGACATGGAAGTGACCTAAACCACGATTTAGGTGGATTAAATGGATTAAAAAGATTACCCCTGGCAGTAAGAATTAGATAAATTACAGGCTTAAATAGATTTTTAATTTTCACATTCTTAGTAATCTTTTTAATCCACCCAAATCGTGGTTCAGACAATGGATATTCTTACTAAATACTTTGCTGATTTTTCTTTAAAGCAAATTGAACAATTGAATGCTTTGAAAGAGCTGTATGCTGAATGGAATGAAAAAATTAATGTTATCTCCAGGAAAGACATGGAAAATTTTTATGAACATCATGTTTTGCATTCATTGGCAATTGTAACACAGTTTGATTTTCCTGATGGGTACAATATTATTGATATAGGTACCGGCGGCGGCTTTCCGGGTATCCCGCTTGCTATATTTTTTCCTGACGTAAAGTTTCATTTGGCAGACAGCATCAACAAAAAATTAAAAGTGGTTAATGAAGTTGCTGATGCCATTGGATTAACTAATGTTACCACACAACATACAAGAGCAGAAGATATAAAAGATAAAAAATTTGATGTGATAGTTTCCAGGGCTGTAGCGCCTTTAAAAGATCTTTGGTATTGGAGCAAACCATTATTAAAAAAGAAACCGGTTGATCAACCCAAAAAAATATCAGGATTGATTTGCTTAAAAGGTGGTGATCTAAGTAAAGAAATATCTGAAAGCGGCCTGCGGCCTAAGGCGTGGGAGATTGAAAAAATATTTGAAGAAGAATTTTTTAAAGAAAAATATATTTTGTATGTTAACTCTTCTCAATAAATTTTAGCAGCCACGTATCTGTTTGCGGAGTATTACCTATCGGGAAATCGTGTGTATCTCCTGTATCAATAAAGCCCCACTGTTTGTAAAACGATTTTGCTTTTTCATTATGCTCCCAAACGCCCAGCCATAGAACTTCATAATTTTTTATGGAAGCAAATTCTAAAGCATACCCCATAAGTGCTGCCCCAATCTTTTTAGATTGATATTCTTTTAGCATATAAATTCTTTTTAATTCCAATGCTATATATTTTTTAATCGGCAGATAATCTGTGTAGTCTTCTTTCAACCGCATATAACCTGCAACTTCATTGTTGTAATAAGCAATAAAGTAAAAATCATCATCATCACTTAATTCATTTAAAATATCAGCCGGTGCAAATGCAGTATTCACAAAGCTTTGCAGGTCTTCATCGGTACATGTGCCTTTAAATGTATCTTCAAAAGTAATCTTGCTAAGATGTGATATAAGTTCTGCATCTTCCGTAGTTGCTCTTTTAATATTTATTTCAAACGTTACCAATTTAAGCGTAATACATTATTTCGTTCATCAATATCTGCCAGCCTGTGTGTAGGATCTATTTCTGCTTCTTTCAGGTCAGTGAGCCTTCTTTTAAATTCTACAATATAAGTTGAATGTGTCCATCTCCATTCTTCATGAATAAATCTTGCAATTTTATTTTCAGCAGGCTTTTCTCCAAACATTAAATTTACAGGGATATAATGCAGCTCTTTTGTTCCATCTTTAAAACTTAATTCAACATCAATTGGCATTGGCATTTCTCCAATTCTTTTCAATCTTATTTTTGATATTCCGTTTTCTTCCCATAAACTGTCAATACCGTAATCAACTGTTTTCAATGTATTCAGCATATATTCTTTATACCATTGTAATTGCATGTTACTAACTTTTTCAGCCACACGGATAAAGTCATTTGGATTAGGATGTTTAAAGCGCCATTGCCTGTAATACTCTAATAAGATATTATCCATGTTTTTTTCGCCAACTACATATCCCAATTGTCTTAGGAACACGGCTCCTTTATAATATGCATTTGTGTTATAAGCTAAATTGGTACTGTACCAGTTGGCATGTGTGCTCATAGGTTCATCAAACCTGCTTCTTGCCAAATTAAAATAGCGGTTGTATTCATCAGCGCCTTCAAAAAAATCTTTTTTGCGAAGCCATGCTAATACTTTTGCTTCTGCATAATCAGCAAATCCTTCATCCATCCAGGCGTATAAATTTTCATTGGTGCCCAACATCATCTGGTACCAGCTATGGCACCATTCATGCACTGCAGTTTCAAACCCGAAATTTTTCACCAGTGTTGCCATAGGATATTCAGTGCCACCACCACCGCCCTGCAAAAAGGAATAAACGGGATAAGGATAAATGCCAAATGTTTTTGCCATAAATGGATAAATCATCACACAGGAATCAGCGGTTTTAATACATTGAGCTTCTGTTGCAGCATCATCTTTATAAATAAAATGTAACAAAGGCCCATTGGCAGTTTGCCTTGTGAAATGCTTGTAATCAGGATCTGCAGCCCATACAAAATCATGTACATTTTTTGCCGAGAATTTCCATGTTCTCACATCACCTTGTATGGGTTTTAATGGAGTACCTTCTTTATCATAGCCCCAGCCAATGTTTGATGCGTTTTGTAAAACTCCTGTGGCACCTAATTTATAATTTTTGTTAATGGTTATATCTACATCATAATCTCCCCATACGCCATAAAACTCACGGCTTATATAATCATCAGCATGCCATCCTTCATAATCATACTCTGAAATTTTTGGGTACCATTGCCCCATACTGTAGCGAACACCTTCAGGATTATCTCTGCCGCTTCGGCGTGAAAGCAAAGGCACTTTGCATTCAAACTCAGTAGTAAAAACTGTTGAAGATTTTGGCATTATTGGTTTATCAAGATCTACCTCCAATATAGTTTCATACAATTTTGTTTTTTGCAATCTTCCATTTATAACAAATTTTAAAACCCTGCAATAGCCTTGCTCTCCGGCAGTCATTTCAAGAATGCGTTTTTTAAACCGGGTATCAAAATCTTTAACAGGCTTGCCATTTATGTCTGTGCCTAAAACAAGGTTTTCTGTACTACGGCTGTTCACATCCATCATACTGTTGGGCTTAAAAGCATTCCAGAATAAATGAATAAAGATGCGGTTTAATGTATCGGGGGAATTGTTTGTATAGGTGATAGTTTGTTTGCCTTTAATAATGTTGGTTGTAACGTCAACATTTACATCCATTATATATTTTATGCGCTGCTGCCACCGATCAGGTTGGGCTGTTGACGTATGAGGTAAAAGGTATGAAGTAAGAAATAAGAGAAAAAGTTTTTTCATTGAGTAAGATTGATGCGCAAATTTCGTGCAATCAGTAATTTGATTCTTATATAATCTTATAATAAAAGATTAAATATTTATTAATGGGATAAATAGGAATAGAAAAATTGCGGGTCTTTTTTATTTTCTTTTGCAAATTATTTGTTTATGTTATTAACTAAGATATTTTACCGGCCTTATAAAATTTTTATGCTTATTTCTTAGTTTCAGAATGTACCTTACGTCTTCTTCTAAGTACATGTTTAAATACCGTAGAGGTTGGAATATCATCACCCAAAAGTTTGCCCCAGGGTTGCAGTTCTTCTACCTTATCAAATATTACTTTACAAATAGCTATTATAGGAATGCTGAGAAACATACCACTCACGCCACACAATGCGCCGCCAATAAGTACACCAACAATGGAGATTAGCGCATTTAGTTTTACCCGTGATGCAATTACTTTGGGTACCAAAAAATTATTATCAATCAATTGCACTATCATAAATACAACAATTGCCCAAAGAGAAGTTGATATTGAACCTGTATTGGTGAATGTAATAAGGGCTGTAAGAAAAACTGCTACCAGCCCGCCTATGTAAGGGATAAGATTTAAAATAGCAGCAATGAGGCCTAGTAAAATAGCAAAAGGTGCGCCTATAAGTAACAAGCCCGCAATATTAAGTACAGCAACTATTGATGTTTCAGTTAATAATCCTGTAATGTAATGCTGTACAACATACCTTATTTCCTGTATAACATTGTTTACATTTTCCTGGTGTTTTTCTTCAAATAATTCTACAATAAAACGTAACAAAAGTGTGCGGTAATAGAGAAAAAGAAAAACATATACAGGAATAATAATAATAGTGGCAAGAGAAGTTGTAACTACCCCAAGCGTATCTCCCGGTCCAATATTATCCATTGTATCTGCAGTAGCTTTTTGGAGAATTTTTTCCTGTTGTGCTTTTGATAAATTAAAAGTAACGGTTAGCCAGTGTTGAAACTGGTGCCACAAATCATTAAGATTATGTTTTATTGCCGGGATATCTTTTACAAATGAGGTTATTTGTTTTGATAAAAAAGTTACAAGGCCCGCTACAAATAAAATGGCAATTACCAGTGTAAGCACTATGGCCAAAATTTTAGGTACATGCCATTTAATAAATCTTTTTTCAAGCGGCCTTAATAAAACAGCAAAAAGAAATGCAAAACCAAGAGGTGCAAGTATATCCTGTCCTAAATATAAACCGTACAAAACGAGATACACCAAAAGTATCAATGCTGTAATTTTGGCGTAGAGGGGCCATGTTTTTACCATAAAACAAAAGTAGAATAATTATCTTCGCTACTATCATGCCAAAACTTCTAATCATAGGCCTTGGAAATGTGGGCGAGGAATACGCTCATACCCGCCACAACATTGGGTTTGATGTAGTGGATGCATTTGTAATAAAACATGGAGGATTCTTTCAATCAAAACGGTCGGCAGATATTGCAGAGATAAAATGGAAAGGAAAAATATTTATTTGCATAAAGCCAACAACTTTTATGAACCTTACCGGCAAGGCAGTAAAGTATTGGCTTGATAAAGAAAAGATTCCTATCGAAAACTCTTTGACCATTGTGGATGATCTTGCTTTGCCCCTGGAGAAACTTCGATTACGAAAAAGTGGAAGTGATGCAGGGCATAACGGGCTACGGGATATTCAAAATATTTTGGGTACTGATGAATACCCCAAACTTCGCTTTGGTATTGGCAATAATTTTGCAAAGGGAATGCAGGTAGAATATGTACTTAGTAAATGGTTTAAAGAAGAAATTCCGGTTATAAAAGCAAAAATTGAGAAATGTGTTGAAGTGATTGAAAGCTTTGCAGCAATTGGCATTGATAAAACGATGAGCCTCGTAAATAATTTATCTTTTAAACCATAACAGTACAGATTTTAGATAATTCTTTTTTTATCCCGATGGCTATCGGGATTTTTTTATATTTTCGCCATACAACCTCTGAACCTAACTAAAAGCGGCTTATTATGAAAATATTTTGTATTGGGCGTAACTATGCTGATCACGCCATGGAAATGGGTAACGAGATACCGGATGAACCGGTAATTTTTATGAAACCTAAAAGTGCCCTGCTTCAAACGCATACTCCCTTTTATTATCCTGAATTTACTAACGAGTTACATTATGAATGTGAGCTGGTGCTGCGCATTGGTAAGAATGGTAAATACATCCAGGAAAAACATGCCGGCAATTATTATAATGGGATAACCGTTGGAATTGATTTTACAGCAAGAGACATACAGGATGAGCTAAAGAAAAAGGGATTGCCCTGGGAAAAAGCAAAAGCTTTTGATAACTCTGCTGCTGTAGGGAAATTTATAGATATAACACCGACATTAAATAAAAAAAGTATAAATTTTTCATTTAAGAAGAATAAAGAGGTTGTACAAAAAGGTAATTCATCCGAAATGATCTTTAGTTTTGATAAGATCATTGCCAATATATCCAATTACTTCTCAATAAACATTGGTGATCTCATTTTTACCGGCACTCCTGCCGGCGTTGGCGAATGTGTAGTAGGGGATGAGCTGGAAGCCTTTATGGAAAATGAAAGTTTGCTGGCGATGGAGATTAAATAATATTATTTGCCACGGAAACACAAACACACTAAGATGCTCAAATAAATCTTTATGTAACTTCTACCGTAAAGGCTTTGCGGGAGTTTTAAATCTTAAAAAATAAAAACCGTTCATTTCTGAACGGTATGTATACTTGCAGCTTACAGCTATAACTGGCAGCTTTCTTAATATTCGTCTTCATTAAAAAAGAAATCTTCCTGGCTGGGGTAATCGGGCCAAATATCTTCAAGACCTTCATAAATTTCACCGCCTTCGTCTTCCAGTTCCTGCAGGTTTTCTACAACCTCAATAGGGGCGCCACTGCGGATCGAAAAATCAATCAGTTCATCTTTGGTGGCGGGCCAGGGTGCATCTTCAAGGTGTGAGGCTAATTCTAACGTCCAGAACATAATAATTTCTCCTTTTGTATTTAAAAACTAAAAAGACAACCCTTCTAATTTTCCGCAAATGTAAAAGTTAAATTGATATAACCAAAAGTTGTTTTTTACAATAGCAGTTATGTTTGTTTTATTATTGTTGCATTTATAAATAAAAAGGATGCATGATGCGTTTTTTTTATATGAGTTTGTAATTAAAATTTTACATTTAAGCCATGTTGAGCGCAAAAAATATTTATAAAAATTACGGATCGCTGCCTGTATTAAAAGGCGTAGATATAGAAATAAAAAAAGGGGAGATAGTAAGTATTGCCGGTTCATCAGGGGCAGGCAAAAGCACGCTGCTGCACATTCTTGGCACTTTGGATACAGCCGACAAGGGTGAAATTTTTTTGGAGAATGAGAGAATTGATAAACTTAACGCAAAGAAATTAGCTGCATTTAGAAACACACATATAGGTTTTGTTTTTCAGTTTCATCATCTACTTCCGGAGTTTACCGCACTGGAAAATGTTTGTATTCCCGGCTGGATTGCCGGCAGAAAAAGAAAAGAAGTGATGGAGAAGGCAGAATCTTTATTAAATAGTTTAGGATTAAAGGACAGGGGAGAGCATAAACCGAACGAATTGTCAGGCGGGGAGCAACAAAGAGTTGCTGTGGCAAGAGCGCTCATCAACAATCCTTCTATAATAATGGCAGATGAGCCTACAGGAAATTTAGATAGCACCAATGCGAAAGAATTACATAAATTATTTATTGATTTACGGGATCGTTTTCAGCAAACATTTTTAATTGTAACCCACAATGAAGAACTCGCTAAACTGAGCGATAGAATTTTGCATATGAAAGATGGGAAAATAATAGGTTAATCTTACATTTTAATAAACTCTACCCGACGGTTATTGGCTTTGCCTTCAGGGGTATCATTTTTATCCACAGGTTGAGATCTTCCTTTACCATCTGTTTTCATTCTTGATGCGTCAACTTTAAATTCATTCACTAATGCATTCTTTACAGCTTCGGCCCTGTGTTGAGAAAGTATAAGGTTGTCTGCATCTTTTCCATCTGCATCGGTATGGCCAATGATTGTCACATTCAAGGCAGGGTTTTCATTTAGTACATTAGCAATATCTTTTAATACACCATATGATTCGGGTTTTATCTTATCGCTGTTTACGTCAAATAAAATTCCCCGGGT
>JANXQO010000023.1 GCA_025353485.1 Chitinophagales bacterium | reverse complement strand
TCAATATTTTTTCTGCAATCGGTGCCTATCATTTCATGCCCAAAAAACCTTCATTAGCTAGTCATTTTCAAACAGATAATTCTCAATCATTACAACTTTGCCTGTAATTCTGACATCCTTAAATCGAACTCACGTTAAATATAAAGCAGCATAAAATTCTTATGTCTCGTTTTGGAACAAAAGAGCACGGTTTGTAAACGAATAGAATAATATAGAAAGGATTCCCGTCTGGGGAGAACGCTCTCTTATACCAAGTGGAGATTTGAAAGACCCTCACCCATACCCGGTTACCCAGGTGGATTGGCTTATTTATAATTGCCAATTTTCGCTTTGACTTAAAAACGGAATTTTTAGTAAATAAATGTAAGAAAATACAAATAGCCATCCATTTCTTTTCGTTGGGATTTCATATATTTTACCTGGCAATCCAAGTTTATGAAAAATTATTCTTACCTGTAGCGCTGTATAATATCGCCCCTCCCTTTTACATATCAACCCGGCATGAGGTTTTAACCAGCGGTTCATAGATTTATTACTTATTCCATACATCCTTGCAAGTTCAGAAATACTGTAAGCTTTAATTTCAATCGGGGTACTTGTGTTCATGGGTTTAGTTTTGGTTAGTAATGTTTATAAATTATCCGGACTTTTTTTTGCGCATTATTCTTTTCAACTTGCCAATAAGTTATCAAAAAAAGAATAAAACATCCAAATTACCAAAAAGAGGCTCATGGGAGCCTCTTTTACTTTTGTACTTTACTTTTGTACTTTACTTGTTTTCCGAAGGTACCGTATCACCCATCGCAATATCAGCGAAACACTAAAACTCACAGCGGCTCCTATAGCAGCTAATACTGCCGTTTTTAAAAGCTCTGCAGTTTGTATTTGCAATAATACAACAAGCAATGTGCCGCCAAAAGTTCCTGCCTTGGTACTGTGTGCGTAATATCCATTACTTTCCATTCCTTTTCTTTGAGGGTTTATCAGCAGTTACAGCCTGGCTTACAGCAGTTCCAAAGGCAGCCCCCACTCCTAAATATCCTGCAATCTTAATTACTATAGCAGGTAAAGTAATGGGTGCAGTAAGTATGGTAGCGCTTACGGTTGCTAATATAAGTCCTATGTTTCTTACCTTCTTAAAAAAGGTTGGTGTAGGTGCTGCTAATCTTTCTTTTAATGTCATTTTTTTTTGATTTAATAGTTAACAAAACGGTTTCTTTCCTTTCCAGTAATGTAAAAATTGGAGTAATTAATCTTTGTAATGCCATCCTTGATTGTGACCCTTTTCCTTCTCCGGTCAAAATGGTAACCGGAGCTATACAGCCTTTCAGTTCTTTCAAAGCATTATTGGCAGGGTGTATCAGGATCACGTCTCTTCCTTCCACACCTTCTATTAATAAATGTTCTTTAAACTTTGGGCTATATCTTTTTTTTAAAAGATATTTTCCCTCAGGAATACACGAAATGCGGGGCTGGTTTTCCATCCATGGCAGTTCAATGGTATAGCGTATGAACGTGCAGTTTATATATAGCAGTCCGTTCGTTCCTTTGGTGTAATAACTTCTTATAAGCTCCGGTTCCATAATGATTGGTTTTCAGGAATTAATATTTTAATACATAAATGTTCTCCCCTTTAGGGGGAAGCTGGAGGGCCTACACTCCTGCAATTTTTATGATCGCAAGCGCATTAAATGCCCCGTTCTTTAAAGGATACTTTACCGCATTTACGTCCTGGTAAAACTGTATGCCCAGCATTACAAATAATGGATGAGTGCTGTTGGCAGTAACACTATTCACAAGATCAATTACTGCTGTGTCTGCGCTGTCTAATGCAAGCATTCCGGTTTCTTTTGCATCGGTAGTAGATACTGCATTTTCAAAATCAATTTCAGTTCCTGCACATATAATTTTAAAGTGAGTAGTGCCGGAGGGAGCGGCTATCATATTTACAGGAACAAAAGAAGCAATGTGTACACTCAGGTCACCGGTTACCCTGTTTATAGTTACAGTGTAAGGAGCAAAAACAGTGGTTCCCAGTTTTGCGTTGATGTTGAATTCAAATCCTTCAAGCATTTCCGTTTCGCCGTCAATAACATTCCGTAAGCCTCTTGTGCTGGTAGCATCTGCTTTTATTACTTTCAGCATTTCCGTAGTTAACCGGCTCACCACACGGTTATCCTTTGCATTTTGAAGTTGGTTGCGTATAGCATTACGCAATACCTTCCCTGCCTTACCTGCCCTGCCAAACTCGCTCCCGTTTTCACGGGTACGTTGAAAAGCAGGGTCACTGGCAATTCGGCTACCTTCCAAAGAAGTTTTCTCTTTTACGATATAGCCGTCCTGAGTTTTGTAAAAGGTCATATCTCCTATAGTACCTTTTATTTTAATAATTCCTTTTTGTTTTGCCATAAGATTAAATTTTAAATGTGAAAAAATGTAGAAGAAACAGAACAGTTAGATGATAACCATTGTTTAGATAACTGTTTTTATTTATTCTGTCACAATAGTAAGGGCAGCATTTATTGCGTGCAAGCATGCGTTCCTGTTGTGCAGGCTTATGCATAAATAAGGTCAAAAATGCAACAGAACATTCGGGAAATGTTCTGTTATACAAATGGAAAAATATATCTCAATTATTTCGAACGGAAGAAATCCCGGCAATATTATTTCCTGAGTTCATTAAAAGAGTAGAATGGTTTTAGAACTCCCTGTGTAAAGCATATCTAAAGCATACTTAATGTATCAGTAGTGTATGAGTTAGAGGGTCTCGATGTTCTTCCCCTTTAGGGGGAGTTAGAGGTGCTCGATGTTCTTCCCCTTTGGGGAGAGTTAGAGGTGCTCGATGTTCTTCCTCTTAGGGGGAGTTAGAGGTGTTCGATTTTCTTCCTCTTAGGGGGAGTTAGAAGTGCTCGATGTTCTTCCCCTTTGGGGAGAGTTAGAGGTGCTCGATGTTCTTCCCCTTTAGGGGGAGTTAGAGGGGCTCGATGTTCTTCCTCTTAGGGGGAGTTAGAAGTGCTCGATGTTCTTCCTCTTAGGGGGAGTTAGAGGTGCTCGATGTTCTTCCCCTTTAGGGGGAGTTAGAAGTGCTCGATGTTCTTCCCCTTTAGGGGGAGTTAGAGGTGCTCGATGTTCTTCCCCTTTAGGGGGAGTTAGAGGTGCTCGATGTTCTTCCCCTTTAGGGGGAGTTAGAGGTGCTCGATGTTCTTCCTCTTAGGGGGAGTTAGAGGTGCTCGATGTTCTTCCCCTTTAGGGGGAGTTAGAGGGGGCACAAAAAAAGCGAACCCTTTTCAGAATTCGCTTTGCTCTTAACCCTTACAACTAAACAATAATAATATAATGGCTTAACCTTAATTTTTCTTTTCCATTTTCACCCTTTTCTTCTTTTACCTGGTGTAGGTATTTAAAAGTGATAATGAGTATAGATGCTTTAGGTAAACATATAGTTTAAGCAAAACACTAAAAGTATTGTTAAGAAGATTGAATACGGCATTACAAAGGCTGAGGAGTAACTAAAGCTTTGGAATCTTTATTAGCTAATTGGCCGCAGGCGGCATCAATATCTTTACCACGGCTTATTCTGAGCCGTACATTCACCCTGTGATTAGCAAGGTAATCCATAAATTTTTGGGTGGCATCTTTATCAGGTTTTGTAAAATCGGCTTCATCAATGGGATTGTACTCAATAATATTTACAAGATGAACAGGAACCTGCTTATAAACTTTTATAAGATCATCTGCATCCTGCATAGAATCGTTTACTCCTTTAAATAAAATATATTCAAAAGTTATGTCGTTGCCTGTTTTTTGATGGAAGTAATTTAATGCTTCAATTAATGCCGCGATATTATTGGTTTCATTTATCGGCATTATTTCATTTCGCTTTGCATCATTGGCTGCATGGAGAGATAAGGCAAGATTAAACCTTACTTCATCATCACCCAATTGCTTTATCATTTTTGCCACACCTGCTGTAGATACCGTTATTCTTCTTGCACTCATTCCTAATCCGTCATTCGCAGTAATTCTTTCTATAGCTTTTAAAACATTCTTGTAATTAAGCAAGGGCTCACCCATACCCATAAAAACAATGTTGCTTAATTTTTTGCTATACGTTTTTTCTGCCATTTGGTTCAATAAAACTACCTCATCATATATCTCATCAAAATCAAGATTTCTTTTTCTTTGCATATAACCTGTTGCACAAAATTTACAACTAAGGCTGCAACCTATCTGTGAAGAAACGCATGCCGTCTGCCGGTTATCAACAGGAATTAAAACCCCTTCCGTAAAATGATTATCATGGGTTTTAAATCTCGTCTTAATAGTGCCGTCGCTGCTGTATTGGGCAACATCCAGCGTAATGGCAGGCAAAGAAAAAGTTTCTGATAAAGTTTGTCGTAATTCTTTGCTCAGGTTGGTCATATCATCAAAACTATGGGCATGTTTTTGCCACAGCCACTCCCATACCTGTTTAACACGAAATTTCTTTTCCTCTAACGTTTCAAAATATTGCTGAAGTTCTTCCAGTGTAAGGGTTCTGATATTTTTGTTTTTAGCCTGATCCATTTCGCAAAGGTACGATTTGCACGCTTTGTTAAGTAAGGAGTATGCTTAAGGTACTGTTAAGTGAAGTGATATAATTTTGCGTTCTTTGTTGCCACAAAGTCACTAAGGCCAGAAAGCAACACAAAGAATCTTAGTGGAACTTCGGGACTTCGTGTCTTTGTGGCAAATCTTTAAGTTATGAAACCAGTTTATATAATTGACGCAATAAGAACACCAATTGCAAAATATGGGGGAGCGTTAAGTTCTGTTCGTCCGGATGATTTGTTGGCGCATGTAATAAAAGAATTAATGATAAGAAATGCAAAGATAGATATCAATGCTGTTGAGGATGTAATTGCAGGAGATGCAAACCAGGCCGGTGAGGATAACAGGAATGTAGCAAGAATGGCAGCATTGCTTGCGGGCCTGCCTGTTACTGTTCCCGGAACTACAGTAAACCGGTTATGTGCCAGCGGCCTGCAGGCAATTATGGATGCGTCACGGGCTATAATGTGTGGTGATGGTGATCTCTATATTGCAGGCGGTGTGGAAAGTATGACAAGAGCCCCCTTTGTAATGGCAAAAGCTGAAAGCGCTTTTAGCCGTAAGCCTGAAGTGTATGATAGCACGCTGGGCTGGCGTTTCTCTAATAATAAATTATCAGCAATGTATTACCCATATTCCATGGGAGAAACAGGAGAAAATGTTGCAATGAAATGGAGAATATCACGGCATGCACAGGATGAGTTTGCATTTGAAAGTCAGCAGAAATATTTTGAAGCATTGGATGCCGGTAAATGGAAGGATGAAATTATCACTGTTGAAACAGATACAAAAGAGGGCAAAATAATTTTTGACAGGGATGAACATCCACGAAAGACAAGTATGGAAAAATTAGCTGCTTTAAAACCTGCTTTTGCAAAAGAAGGAACAGTTACTGCAGGAAATTCTTCAGGCATTAATGATGGATCTGCTGCTATGTTATTGGCAAGTGAAGTGGCAGTGAAAAAATATAATTTACAACCGATAGCAAGAGTGGTAAGTATGGCTGTTGCAGGTGTTGATCCGTCGGTAATGGGAATGGGCCCCGTGCCTGCAACGCTGAAAGCCTTGCAGCGTGCAGGTTTAAAGGTGAATGATCTTGATCTTATAGAATTGAATGAAGCATTTGCATCGCAGGCTATTGCATGTATACATGATCTTAGCCTTGATCTTGAAAAAGTAAATGTAAATGGTGGCGCTATTTCCATTGGTCATCCATTGGGCTGTAGTGGTGTTAGAATTTCCACAACATTATTGTATGAGATGAAAAGAAGAAATGCCAAATATGGGTTGGCAACAATGTGCGTGGGAGTAGGGCAAGGGGCTGCGATAGTATTTTCTGAACCATAATGTCTGAACCATGATTTGGGGATTAGGAAGATTAAAAAGATAATGTCAGACAATCTTATACAATTCTTTTTTCACCAAACGGTAATTGGTAAATACAGAAAGCAGCAACAATAATATTCCAACAACCAAAACACTCCAATGTAAAAAATAAGGGAGATCATTTCTTTCAACAAATGAGATCTTTACAAAAGAAAGATGCAATAGCGCGGTGATGGCAACAGCAGCAATTACAACAAAAACATACACAGGTATCCAGGTTTTGGCAACCGTTTTACTAAGCCAGTTTGGTGAATAACCCAGTGTTAGCAATAGTTGCAGGTTCTCTTTACTTTTGGCTATCATCAATTGTAAATAAAAAGAGAACAACATCAGGGCAAGAACAATTACAAGAATTCCAAATACGCCTAATGCACTCACAATATTCTGCAACACTTTTTTTATGCGTCCGAATTTTGTTTTGTCTTTATTAAGATGATAATTTTTGGTATCAAGAAATGAGATGAGCTTAGGATCATTTGCATCCTTTGTCTTAATATAAATTCTTGAAGGATTTACTTTTGATACACCGCCAAAACTTTGGTTGCTCCACTGCATAAAACTTTTAGGAACGAGAATTGAATTTATCCTGTCACTAAGTGCTACAATGTTTCCTTTAAAATTTTGAACACCGGTTGCTCCATATATTTCTAAAATAATATTTACTGACGAAATGGTTTTGCCTGAAAGCTGTGGCAGATCCTGGCTGGGTGCAAATACATTATACAATTCTAAAAAATCCGAAGAGAAAATGATAGGTACAGTTTGTTGCCCCGGTTGCCATGTAAATGTTGGCGGTACTGTGTCAATAAAATTATCATCTATACTTTCTAAAAAAAGATCGGTGCTGAAAGGAATGACAGTTCCTGCACTTGCCTTAACTCTGTATTGGTTTGATATTAATGGCACTGCATCCTGAACAGCAGGCTGGCTCTTTATTTCAGTAAGTTCATCATCCTTAAAAGTATTATCCTTCCCCATGTTATCATTGGTAATCACTTTAGTGATAGAGATAAAATCAAAGCCGGTTTTTTTAGGATTATTTTCTTTTAATAAATTATTTATGTTGATAAACATTTGCATAGAACTTAACAACAGCACCACACCAATGCCTAAACCAAAATAGCTGATCCATTTGCTGATATTGTTTTTGTTGCTATTAAGTAAAGGCAAAATTGTCTGAACCATGATTTAAGATTGTCTGAACTGAGGTTTATGGATTAAAGGACTAGTGGGATTAAGAATTGGTATTAAAAAATTCTCATTGTTCCCAAACATCCTATAAATCCCGGTTCAGATATTATAATTTTAAAATTCTTTCTCCTTTAAAAAATTCCAATTCTTTCAAATCAGCAAATATCATTGAAGCATTTCGTTGTTTGCATTCCTCTTTAATCAATTCAAAAGCTTTACTCCTGTTCACTTCATCAAGATTGCTAAAAGGTTCATCAAGTAATAAAAAACCGAATGGCTGCATTAGCGAACGGATTATTGCAATACGCTGTTGCTCGCCATAGCTGCAGGTTTTAGCCAGCCTGTTTAATTTGTTGGCAATACCTAAACGCTTTGCCATCTCATTAATTTTTAATGGAAGGTGGTAAGGATTAAGTTGCCTCTTTAATTCAATATTTTCTTTTACTGTCTGGTCATTAAATAATCTTAGATCCTGGAAAACGATACTTAGATTTTTTTGCCGGAAGATGGAGAATTTTTCTAAAGAGAAATTTTTTATGTTCTCTTTTTCATAAGAAATAGTTCCTTCATAATCTTTTCTCAGCCCATACAAAAAATGGATTAGAGAGGTTTTGCCACTGCCGGATGGCGCCACTATATGCAGGTGTTCACCTTTACTGAATGTGATGTTCTTATCCCAGATTTCTGAACCACTTATTTGTTCCTTTTCAAAATAAGTAGGTATAATCTGCTGCAGAAGTATTTGCATGATAAATTACTTCCTTGGTTTGTTCAATGAGTTCTTTTTTGTTACAGTTGAATCTGTTTTCACATTTGGCAGACTTTCTCTTTGCCATTCATCTTTGTGCTTCTTTCTTTTTTCAATCATTACTTTGGCGTTGTCATCAACATATTTATTAAGCTGCAGCAGGCTGTTTGTGCTCTTATCAATAAGATTTAATTCTACATTGGTTACAATGCCGCCGTTCTTATATTCTCCCCCGGAAAAAAATAAGTTATTCCACATGCTTATGTTCCTGTTGTAATAAAATTGGTCTGTACTGTCTTTTGTAAACTCCTGTTGTAAAGCTTTTAAAATCATTTGAAAGTCAACAAATCCACCCATTGGATGATCGTTAATCTTAGAAAGAAAATCCGGAGTAGATGTGGTTCCTGTAAAATATTTATTTACTGCATCCTGCGAATTGCTGATGGCATAATATTTATCATCACTTTTAGAAAAGGTATTTTTTGGCCCCATATCCTTTCCCATTGTTTTACTAACATTAATTAATTTATTAAAAGCATCTTTATCATTGATAGCCACAGCAAATAAAAATGTTGCGTTAGGCCCGGCATGCTTTTGGTATTCAAATGTGTCTGTATTAGTTGAGTCCTTAATAAGAGAATCGGCTTTTACTCTAACTTCACTTACTGAAAAAACTACATCCCCTTTGGTTGCTTTTACCACATCATCAAGCGATACACCCTGCTGCGCCATAAAAAGATTTATGAAACCATCAAGGCCCGTAAGTTTTAATATTTCAAGCATACTGGCAGGCGTAAAATGAAAAGCGAAAACTGCTGCCGGATTTTGCGGAAGTCTTTTAACCATATCCGCATTCATATTTCCTTCTGCACTTTTTAAAATGTCAGAAAGCTCTTTTCCAAAATATTGTTTATGGATAGCTGTAATTTTTCCATCCTGGAAATTAGCGGTGGTTGTTGAAATATTATCTTCAAGAAACTTATCAAGTTTTATCATGCCCATCATCCCCTTCATAGCGCCCATTGAGCCTTTGGTGAGTTCATTAACATTCAGCCAGAAATGTACATCGCCTTCTTCTGCGGATAATTTTGCAAATCTTTCATTATCATAAAGGCTATTATCACTGCTTAATGAAAAAATATTTTTACATGCAGTTACAAGGTTTTCAGGATTTGCCAGGGGAACAGTCTGCATAGTAGAATCATGCATCATTGCTCTTTCGTGATCTCTGAAATGATTGGTGCCTGCAACAAAAACAAATCTATCATTGTTCCATCCTATCAGTGCTTCCTCTGCTTTAAAAATATTCAGGTCTCCATCTTTACTTATTACCGCATTCGGATGCATGCTCTTAAGAAAATCTGAGAATGCTTTGCTATCCTTTAAATTTCCTTCAAGAAATACATGGCCGCTATCCGTAGGGTGTACTAAAAAAAATACAATGTCAGAATTCAGGTCAATACCCGTTTTGGCAGGATCACCCATAAATGTTTTTGACGTTGCAGAAATGGAACTGTCTGCCATTAATTTACTATACCAATATGTTTTCTTTATTTCATCCCAGCTTAATTTGGATAGCGCCGACTTTGTGTTTATGTCAACGATCAAAGCAGCATCTTTGGGAATCAGTTTTCCCAAATTACTTTTTTTGCTACAAGAGATAATGAGGATCGAGAACAATCCGATCAGCGATATTAGTTTGATATATTTCATAAAAGGTTTTTTATTAATTGTGAAAGATGCGGAAAGTAACCCATAATTATTTTGTAAAATAATTTTGCAATTCAGTTAGCGCAATTGTTTGTTGTTCATTTTTTGCAAGATCTTTTACAACACAATTTTGTTCCTGCATTTCTTTGCTGCCGATAATAATTGCATATTTAATATTTTTTTTAGCCGCATACTTAAATTGTTTATCCATTTTTGCAGGCTCATGATAAAGCTCACAACTTATCCCATTATTTCTTAATTGCTGCATTTGTTGAAATGCAAATTTACTTTCTTCCTTTCCCATGTTAAAAAATAAAGCAGTTATTCCTTTTTGCATTTTATCAGGGAACAGATTTAATTCTTCCATCACATCATAAATTCTGTCAACGCCAAAACTTATGCCTACCCCGGGTATATTAGGTACACCAAATAAACCCGTAAGATCATCATATCTGCCGCCACCGCCAATGCTGCCCATCACTGCATTTTTTGCTTTTACTTCGTAGATAATACCGGTGTAATAATTTAACCCTCTTGCCAGCGTGAGATCAATCGTAAGTAGTGAATCGTTAATGGTGAGCTGATTTAAAATAAATTCAAGTTCTTCAATCCCTTTTCTTCCGTCTTCATTATTTGAAAATAATGTTTTAAGGCGGCCAAGTTTTTCTTCATTGCTTCCTCTGATATTTAAATAATCCTCTATAATTTTTATTTGCCTTGGGCCAAGTCCGCTCTTCTCTAATTCTTCTTTTACTTTATCCATACCTATCTTATTCAGTTTATCAATAGCAACAGTAATGCTCATCATTTTATTATCGCCATTGCAAAGAGCTGCAAGAGCCGTTAATATTTTGCGGCTGTTAATTTTTAGCTCTATGTCAATACCTAATCTTTTAAAAACAGTTAAATAAATATCTGCCAGTTCAGCATCATTAATTAATGAATAGCTTCCTGCTACATCAGCATCGCATTGATAAAACTCCCGGTATCTTCCTTTTTGCGGCCTGTCTGCACGCCACACAGGCTGCATCTGGTAGCGTTTGTAAGGCATAGTAAGTTGTGCATAATTCATGGCTACATATCTTGCAAATGGAATGGTAAGGTCGTATCGGAGTGCCCTTTCTGTAAGTGTTTTTACATTCTTTCCTTGTAAAATTTTTTCAAAATCTTCCTTTGCCTGCCGGTGTTTCGCCGGATTATCCAACCCATTATTCAAAATTTTAAAAATTAATTTATCACCTTCATCGCCATATTTTCCTGTTACTGTTTCCAGGTTTTCTATAGCAGGCGTTTCCAGGGGTTCAAAGCCATACAATTCAAAAACTGTTTTTATGGTATCTAAAATATACTCTCTCTTTCGGATAGTTGGCGCAGCAAAATCTCTGGTTCCCTGTGGTAATGTTGGTTTCATATTTTTTGTAAAAAGAAAGAAGCTGTTTTAGTTTTTCGATTGGTAACAAAGATAATTGACTGAAGGTAAGTTGAATCGTAATTTTTGGTCAAAGATTTGACGCAGGGATTATGGAAATTATTTATCTTCCCATCTTTAATAAAACTTTAAATCATGAGCCTGGAAGAATTTGAGGATAACAGCGATCCAAAAACCAAGAGGTATGTTTTAATGAAAAGCATAATGGATCTGGGAATGGGATTAATTTATATTGGTGTTGGATTTATGATTTTATTTGCAAAGAAAATCGGTCTTAACAATGAGTTTGTTGAAAGCACACCGGGTAAAATTTTTGCAGGGCTGGTAATGCTGTATGGTTTATGGAGAATTTACAGGGGTATAAAAAAAGATTATTTAAGAGAAAGATGAACTTGTATTACAAAATATTTAAACAGCATGCTCTGATGATATGTATTGTTATGTATGCTGTAAGCAGTTGTAACGGCCCTCATCAGCGAACTGATAGCGATACACCCAAAAAAGGAGTGATCCATATTAGTGTAGATGAATCTTTCAAACCTGTAATAGATTCACAGATCCAGGTTTTTGAAGCATTAAATCCTGAAGCAAAGATTATTGCTGAATATAAACCGGAAGCTGAATGTTTCAGAGATCTTATTAAGGATAGTACAAGAATGATTATTGTTACCCGTGGGTTAACTCTGCAGGAAGAAAAATTCTATAAAGATTCATTAAGTTATTCACCAACATGGGATAAGGTTGCCAATGATGCCGTGGCTATTGTGGTAAATAATAATTCAAAAGATACTATTCTTTCAATCGCCAAGATAAGGGGAATTTTAGATGGAAGCACTGCAGATAAAGAAATTGCAGTGTTTGATGGGCTAAGGGAAACCAGTACGGTTAGATATGCTATTGATTCTATTTTAAAAGGAAAACCATTCGACCCTAAAAAAGTTTTTGCAGCTAAAAGCAGCCTGGATGTAATTAATTATGTCTCATCAAATGATAATGTAATAGGGTTTGTAGGGGTAAGCTGGATCGGGAATAAAGAGGATACTGCTCAACTTAGTTTTTTAAAAAAGGTTAAAATTTCTTCCGTAGAATGCAATTGTGTTGAAAAGACCTTTGTAAAACCTTACCAGTATAATATACTTTCCCGGCGCTATCCATTGGTACGTGGTTTGTATTATATTCTAAAAGAAAATTATGATGGGCTCGGTGGCGGTTTTGCAAATTTTATGGAATATGAAAAAGGTCAACTCATATTCAGAAGAGCATACCTTGGTCCTGCAAAAATGAATTTTAGTATCAGGTCAGCAACAATGAATTAATAAATTAAAACATCAACATAAATAACAACAAAATGCGAAAGATAAAAACCATTAGCTTATTAATCACCGTTCTTTTTATGGGCAATATATTATTTGCTCAAACGATAGACGAAGGAAAACGTTTTCTGTATTATGAAAGATACAACAGTGCTAAAGACGTGCTTGGTAAATTGGTGAATGCAAATCCCAATAATATTGAAGCTGCCTATTGGCTCGGACAAACCTACCTCGGCGAAGAGGATAGTATCTCTGCAAAAGCCTTGTATCAAAAAACTTTAAATGCAAACCCAAATGCTCCGCTAATGTTGGCGGCAATGGGACAAATAGCCCTGATGGATCATCAAAATAATGATGCCCGCAATCGTTTTGAAACTGCTGTTAGCCTTACAAAAAGCAAAGATTATAATATAATAAATGCAATAGCCCGTGCAAACGTTGATGCAAAAGGCGGTGATGCTGTGTATGCCATAGAAAAATTAAAATTGATTCCTGAGAATAAAAGAACTGCAGAAATGTGGACTACTCTTGGAGATGCTTACCGTAAAATGACGGATGGCGCAAACGCACAGATATCTTACCAAAGTGCTTTGGCAGCAGACCCTAATTATGCAAGAGCAAGTTTTATGATAGGCAGGATCTATCAAACACAGGGATTTTCTCAGGAACAATATTATATGAAATATTATAATGAAGCAATATCAAAAGATGCAAAGTTTGCGCCTGTCTATTACTGGCTTTATGATTATTATTATCAGCGGGATGTAAATAAATCCAGGGAATATTTGGATCAATATATTGCTGTTGCAGACGCTGATTCAAAAAACTGTTATTACCAGGCATCTATACTTTATGCAGGAAAGCAATATCAACAGGCAGTAAATAAATCTAACGAATGTATTACTGCCGGAGGGCAAAATGCGTACCTTAAATTATATGGATTAAAAGCATTTGCTTATGAAAAATTAGGAGATTCTGCAAATGCTAAAACATTCTTTGAAACATATTTTCAAAAGCAAAAACCTGAAAACCTTTTGTCGGGCGACTATGCAACTTATGGAAGAGTGCTGTTGAAATTTCCCGGTAATGAAGCTACTGCAGCTAAATATATTGAAAAAGCAATTGCACTCGATACGTTGGAAGCAAATAAGATTGAGTACATAACTTCTGTTGCAAATTCTTATTTGGCAGCTAAAAATTATAATGAAGCGGCAAATTGGTATATAAGACTTTTTGCAGTAAAAAAGAATGTTACTAAAACGGATATGTACAATGTCGGTTATAATTATTACAGAGGAGGAAATTATAAAACATCTGATTCTGTTTTTACTTTGTATAAACAAAAATATCCTGATGAGATGTTAGGATATTATTATGGTGCACTTAATAAAGCTAATATTGACTCTACAAGTGCTTTAGGGCTTGCAATTCCCGATTATGAAAAAATAATTCAGCTTGCATCTGCATCACCCGATACGGCAAGAGCAAAACAACAATTAATTACAGCCTACAATTACATGATAAATTATCATTACAATGTAAAAAAAGATAGAATAGCAGCGATAACTTTTAACGAAAAAATATTAGCCATTGATCCTGCTAATGTCCAGGCTTTGGCAAATCAAAAAGCTTTAACAGCTCCGATAAAAATAAAAACAGATGATAACAAGACTAAGACAAAAACAGAGACAACTAAAGAAAAGGTTACACTAAAAAAAAAGTAAAGGTCAAGGGAAAATAATTAGTGTTACACGTATATACAACCCCGGGATTTATTTCCGGGGTTTGTTTTATAAAAATTATTGTAGAAGTCCAAATTGTTGACGCAAAAATTAATTCAAAGAATAAGTGAACTTACTGATTTAAAAAGAGTTTTTTAAAAAATTGAAAATTGCCATTGCTGTCTTAATTTTGCTCTGATTAATAAATCACTTGTATGTTTTTCTTACAGGCTTCCAACAACATAAACAGTACAGCAAATTATCTGCCGATAGGTATCCAGTTACTTTTTGCAATTGTATTTATTGGCGGGATGATGACCTTAACCCATTTGTTTGGGCCTAAAAGAAAAACTTCAGATAAGCTTGTAAACTTTGAAAGCGGAATTGCTTCAAGGGGAAATGCCCGCCAGCCAATGGCTATTAAATATTTTTTGGTGGCTATCTTATTTGTTTTGTTTGATGTGGAAGTGATATTTTTTTATCCTTATGCAGTAAATTTTAGAGAATTGGGATGGCATGGATTTATAGCTGTGCTAATGTTTGTTGGCTTTTTTCTTGCAGGTTTTTTTTATATCCTAAAGAAAGGTGCATTAAAGTGGGAAGATTAAAACCAACGGGCAAT
>JANXQO010000015.1 GCA_025353485.1 Chitinophagales bacterium | reverse complement strand
TGAACATGGTATTCTAAGAAAAAAATACAGATAATAAAAAGAAATACTTTTTTCATGATTTTGATCGGAATACTTTTTTTCAGAATATTTAAAATTTATGATCTGGTTTTATTAATTCAGGGTATTGTTTTTGAAAACGTTTGATACGTGGAATACTTTCCATTTTAACATACGGTACATCCGGGTTATGTTGAATATAATCCTGGTGATAATCCTCTGCCTTCCAAAATTTCTCGAATGGAGCAACTTGTGCAGCTATAGGTTTATCGTATTTTTTTTGTATCTCAGCAATGTATTTTTCTGCCTCCGTTTTTTCTGTAAGATTGCGGTAAAAAATAATGGAACGATATGATTCTCCCTTGTCAGGTCCTTGCCCGTTAACCTGTGTAGGATCTTGTGATCCAAAATATACTTTAAGTAATGTTGGATAGGAAACAACAGAAGAATCATAATACACCTGCACTGTTTCTGCATGGCCGGTTGTGTGAGAACCTACCTGCTCATAAGTTGGATTTGGTTCTTTGCCGCCTGCATAGCCTGAGACTGCTTCTTCTACTCCCTTCACACTTTCATATACTCCTTCCATACACCAGAAACATCCTGAGGAAAATGTTGCCTGGCTGTATTTTGATAAATCCTTTTGTTCTTTTTTCGTTTCAGTTTTAGGGGTGCTTTGTGCACAGGAAAGCAAAACTGCGGTAATAAATAAAAAGAAAAACAGGTACTGTATTTTTTTCATATTCAATTTTTAAAATTTAGAATCTCATATTATTTTGAAGCGATGGGTGGTTTGCTACCTTCCGGAACAAAGATCAAGGCTGCAGAATTCATGCAAAACCGCTTTCCTGATGGTTTAGGCCCATCATCAAAAAGATGCCCTAAATGCGATCCGCTTTTGCTATCTACAACTTCCCTTCTTTCCATTCCGTCACTGTTATCGTTTACCAGGCGAATGGCATCTGAATTAATGGGTGCGGAAAAACTTGGCCAACCCGTATGAGAATTAAATTTTGTTTCGGATGAAAAAACGGGTTGCAGAGAAGCTGCAGAATAATAAGTTCCTTTTTCATAAAAATGATCATACTTTCCTGAACCTGCAGGCTCAGTTCCTTTTTGCCTTAAAATATTATATTGGTCTCCGGTTAATCTTTCTTTCCACTGAGCTTCTGTTAATTGCATAGGGTAAGGTTGATCCTGGACTTTATTTTCCGTTGAAGTTATTTCTTTAGTAGGCGTAACATTCCCACAGGAAACAAGAATAGAGGCAAACATGGTAACAACAATAGGTAATCGTAGCATAAAATTATTTTAAATATATACGAATAAAGAAATAATGAAGATGTTAGTATACCATTTTTATTTCATTAATTCGGCATTGCCATATAAATGATTATAACGTTCACAGTGAATAAGCACAAACCGGTATTGAGTAAAATCAGGGGTCCCTTTTATCTCATATATCTGGTTGCCGTTGGTTGATTTTAAATCGCCTAACGAAATAAAATCAGAAGGAGAGGAGGCCTTAGAAAGATAAACCTTGAGGTCAGGACCATTGCTGGTATTGAAGTTTTCTAATTTGAGCATGTATTGATTATTGGTAAGATAAATCTTTGCCTGCCCAATAACTTTCTGAGATCCAATTCCCTGAAAGTTTCCGCTGTACTTAAGGGTGCCATCTACGCTTATCATTTCATCTAATGTTTTGGTAGAAGTTTTGCCGCAACTTATCAGCATTGGCATTATGCCAATGAGAAATACGAAAATTGTTTTTACTTGCATATCGGTTTGTTTTTATAAACTATTAGTCGGCAGATTTTAAAAAACCTTACAACGAACGAAAAAGATTTTAAAAATTTGTTACAGTTATTTTTTGGATGAGGCCCGGACAGAAAAATGGACCAGATATGAAGAAACGAATGAATGCCTATAATAGAAAGTCACCGCTTTATTTTATTTTGAACAGAGCGGAATAGTTCTTTTTTGTCTTCAGCCGTAAGATGAAATATTTCTCCACTTTCATTTTTAGAAAGTGCCTGGCTAATAAGTAAATTTTGACTCTTAAACAACCGGCAAAAACTGCAAATTGCCAAATGAGACAGCAGTTGCAAATTTTCTTTTACAGAAAGTTTACCGTGTTCTTTTTTAATAATCCATTCTGTACTTTGCCTGCAAGTGATCATAAATGTTTTATTTAGTATCATTCAAAAACCAGTTTTTTTCAAGGCAGTTTCGCAACTGTAGCTTGCAACGGTGAATAATAACCCAATAATTAGACGTGGTAATTTGTAAAACCTTACAAATAAAATCAGTTTCCTGTTCATCTATATATTTCATTGTAAAAGTAAGCTGTTGAAGCATGCTTAATTTTGTTTTACATTGATCTAATACTACGTAAAATTCTTTTTTATTGAGCGATGAGGCTGCGTCATCCCAGTGTTTTGGACCAGCTTGCGGTGTCCAGTGATCTGCTTCATCAAAAAAATAACCTGTATCTATAAAATCGGTCATTAACCTGGCTTGTGTACGGTAATGATCTGCCAGTTTATTTTTTAAAATAGAAAACAACCAGGTTTTTTCGCCAGCTTCCTTTTTAAAACTACTGCTGTTTTTCCATGCAGCGATAAAGGTTTCCTGCAAAATATCTTTTGCTGCCGTTTTATCAGGCACCCGGTTATTGATATAAGTGAAAAAAATATCACTGTACTTTTTTATCCATTCGTTTATTGTATGGTGTGCATCTGGTGCGATCATATATTCAACTTAAAAAGAATACCATCTTAACATAAAAATTTTTCTGAAGGTAAATTATAAATTAATAAACTTTAGATTAATTGAGCTGTTGTAATCATACAGTATTACTTTTATCCTGGTTTACTTTATTAATTAACGTAAAAATCTTTTATATGAAATATACTCTTTTTATATTTTGCTTTGTTGCCTTACAATGTTGCAATCAACCATCTTCTGAAAATAAAACAGCTCAGAAAATTGCCGATGCCAATGGTGTTGAAAATTTTAAAAAAGTTAAAATGATTGAATTTATTTTTAATGTTCAGAAAGATACAGCTTCCCCTTCTTCCCGTCACTGGCAATGGTTCCCGGCATTTAATGATATTGTTTTTATAACTGATAGCGCTACAACAAAATTTAAAAGAAACGACACCACAACCCAGGAACTTAAAAAGCTTAACGCACGGTTTACAAATGATGAGTATTGGTTGCTTTTCCCTTTTCATATTACGTGGGATAAGGGATTTGAATTAATTGACAGTAGTATAAAAACGGCCCCCATTAGTGGACAAAGTTTACATAAGCTTTCAGTAAAATATAATAATAAGGATGGTTATACCCCTGGGGATATGTATGATGTTTATGTAGATGAAAAAAATCAAATTCAAGAATGGATGTACCATAAAACCGGCGCAGCAGAGGCTACATTAATAACTACCTGGGAAAACTATAAAGATTTTAACGGACTACAAATTGCACAGGATCATAAATCAAAAGATGGGAAATTTCGTATTTGGTTTACGGGTATCCAAATAAAAAATAATTGATTTTAGTTGCCCGAAATATTATCGAGAGTAGTAATCATTTAAAATTATTCTTCACTTTTCACTAATCCATTAGCAAGATTTTGCCATTGTATTTTTGAAAAGCCTGCAATGGCACTTATGCCAATGGCAGTATCACGAATTTTATCCGTTAATGATTGTGTATCATCATTAGGTTTTATGTTACGATCAATGATACGGGTAGTAACCTTTTTGCCTTCACGCGTTACTATAAAATTACTGGTAGCTGAATCATCGTAAAAGTGAGCGATACTTTTTTTATCACCTAAAGGATTTGCTATTGGACGCACACGAAATCCAATGCTTTGAATATTGCTATCAGATACTTCTTTTAATTCTTCTGCCATAACCCAATCATAGCCATCACCTGCTTTACTTCCGGGTCCCGGAATATCCACTTTGATATAATCACCCTTTTGAACACCCCTGTTTGTTTCTTTTCCATTTTTATCAACTACCTGAAAACCTGCACTAATAAGCCCTGCCAGCTCATGCCATTTATTAACATTCAACAAACGTTTTTTTGCTTCATCGTAAAAAATTACAGCATCGTTATTATCATTAAATTCAACAGCAGCCCCCGCTTCTGTTTCGTTACCTGTATATTGCTCTGGAATAATATCTAAATAATCTTTTTGTTTCATAAAAAACGAATATCAATTTTCAATAATTAATTTAGTAAAGTTAAGTTTTGTTTTTTCAAAATCGTTTTCATCATCTACATCTGACAACTGCTGTAATAGATGATACGTTAGATTTTCTTTGTTGTAGATAGCAAATGTTTGTTGCAGTACAAAACCTGTACTCCAGCAAATATTTTGAAATAGTTCAGAACATAATTTCTTCATGCCTAATAAATAATAGCCTCCATCTTCAGCAGTACCTATACTAAAAAGTTAGTTTATTATGAGGAAAGTATTTTCATAAATGATTTTATAATTATATGGTAATCAGTTAAATGTGTAAGGGTAAGGAAAATAGTATAAATTTATGTAAAGAGTTTGGAGTCCCGTCCGGTACGCAAGATCAACATCAATTTATGGTAAAAGCCTGCAAACACTATGTTTGGAGGCTTTTTTAGTTTGTGGAAATCATCAAAACTTACAATGAATAACAAAAAAAATGAGTGATTCAGTGCATCAACTTGCAGCACTGAGAGGCCACGCTGTACCGGATGGCAGGATTTAAAAAATGATATAAAGATTTATTGGAAGTGCTGGCCCTGATTATTTCGTATTGTTACCGGATTTATTTGATAATTTTTCTGAAGAAAGAAGTATAGAACCTGGGGGCTGTGCTTGCTAAAATTTATAAATAACCGTGTAAAATAAAAGGCTCCCCGTATTTTCCTGCTCCTACAAACCCAGCTTGTTTATGCTTCTATCTCAAAGAGGAGTTGAACGGTTTACAATGATGTTTGTTCAAGTTAATTAGTAGCCTGCTTTAAATTTTACTTCGTAAATTGTAAATTAAAAAAATATTAATCAATGGGTGCATCCTCATTAATTATCCTCATTTTTTCTGCAATTGCTTTCTCTGCCGGCGGAATAGCTGTGGCAAAAATTTTGGTGAAAGGAACAAAAAATCCACAAAAAGGACAGGCTTACGAATGTGGCATTCCAACAGATGGTTCTCCCTGGAACCAGTTTAATATCGGGTATTATCTGTTTGCACTTACCTTTCTCATTTTTGATGTGGAGCTGATTTTTTTATATCCCTGGGCAGTGGTGGTAAAACAAATTGGGATGAGTGCTTTTTTTGAAATAATAATATTTCTCTTTATTCTTTTTATGGGATTTTTATATGCACATAAAAAGGGAGCACTGAAGTGGATATAAAGGCCACGTCTAACTCTCCCGGCTTGGGGAAAAAAAGTACATTCATGGATAGCGATCAAATAAATAAAATTGATGAAAGCCTTGCCCCGACTGGTGGAGAGCTTGGTGGAGCCGGTGTTTTTCCTGGCGAAGTGCATCCTGTAGCGGATGG
>JANXQO010000009.1 GCA_025353485.1 Chitinophagales bacterium | reverse complement strand
ATTGAATGTTGAGAATTGATTGCTGAATATTACTTTTACAAAACTTTCTAAACCTTCTAAACTTTTCTAAACCTTATAAACTTTCTAAACCCTTAATGTCTCTCTATTCAAAGCGTGGTGTGTCTGCACAAAAAGAAGAAGTACATGCAGCCACAAAAAATCTATACCAGGGATTGTTTCCAAAAGCTTTCTGCAAAATCTATCCGGATCATTTAGGTGGTAATGAAAATTTTATAAACGTAATGCATGCTGATGGTGCCGGCACCAAAAGTATTCTTGCTTATTTATATTGGAAAGAAACAGGTGATATTTCTGTTTGGAAAGGAATAGCACAGGATGCTATTGTAATGAATCTCGATGATCTTTTATGCGTTGGGATTTATGATAATATCATTTTTAATTCAACGATTGACAGAAATAAAAATCTTATTCCCGGTGAAGTGCTTGAAAAAATCATTGCCGGCACACAGGAGTTTTTTGATAAGATGAAAACTTTTGGTATCAATATTCATTACCTGGGTGGGGAAACTGCAGATGTTGGTGATGTTGTAAGAACCATTGCTGTGAATGGGACTATGACAGCACGATGGCAAAAAAATAAGGTCATTTCTAATGAAAATATAAAGGCAGGAAATGTAATTGTTGGGTTGGCAAGCTATGGACAATCATCTTACGAAAACCAATACAACAGCGGCATTGGCAGCAATGGACTTACTTCTGCAAGGCATGATACCTTAAGTAAGTTTTATGCAGAAAATTTTAAAGAGAGTTATGATAATAGCCTTGATGATGATGTAACGTACATTGGAAAATATAAACTCACCGACAACTACAAACTACAAACTACAAACTATAAACAGGATTTAACTGTTGGACAGCTTTTACTTTCTCCCACACGAACATTTGCCCCTCTGATAAAAAACCTTTTAGAAAATAATTTTGACAAGATTTATGGATTAATCCATTGCAGCGGTGGCGGCCAAACCAAATGCTTAAAATACATTCCTGAAAATGTAAAAGTGATAAAAGATAATTTATTTGAACCGCCGCTGATATTTAAATTGATACAGGAAGCCAGCGGATCAGATGACAAAGAAATGTACCAGGTTTTTAATATGGGCTGCCGAATGGAAATTTATACAGATAAAGATTTTGCTTCATCAATAATTGATGCAGCAAAAAGTTTTAAGATTGATGCACAAATTATCGGCAGGGTAGAGGCAAGTGAGAAAAAAGAATTAGTTATAAAGGCAAATACAAGGGAAATAAATTTTTAAATTTTATTTTCTGAAATTGTAAAAGTTATGGGTTGTTCCTTATACGCAGTAACAATATGACCATTTTGCATAGCCGGATTCCAGCTAGGGCCTTTTCTTATTGCCTCCATTGCAACTTCTGCAAGTTTCGTCCCTTGCATAGAAAGTATCACAATATTGCTTACAGTGCCATCAGCGTTTACAATAAAGCGAATGCGACATGTTCCTGATTGATTATCTTTTACCAATTCATCAATTTTATTTTCAATTATTTTTTTTATATACCGGGCCCATGCCTGATCACCACCTGGAAATGAAGGTTCAACTTCAACTTTGGTAAAAATTATAGGAATCTGGCGAACTTCATCATCAGTCATTTTTGGGTTTATATTTTTATAACCAATAGGATTTCCTGTGCTATCATATATCGCAACATTTACCTCGTTATCTTTTGTTGCAGAGTCTTTACCATGTTTTTTAGGTATGGTATCATTCTTTATATTTAATTTAATAGATGTTTTATTAAACTCTGAAAGTTTTCCCACTAAAAAATCTTTTTCTGCATTATTTTCTTTTATTCCCGAAATCCTTTGCTGCAAATAATTTCTAATAGCATCTTCTTTTGAATTGAAATGTACGGCGGCTGTATCCTGGATAATATCACGATTTGACTTCTGTTGTACATATTTTTCAATCCCATTTAAAATATTTTGCGCAATTATTTTCTGGTTCTTTGTCTTTGATAAATACTCAAAATCTTTTTGTGTAGTAAGAAAGCCTGTTTCAATTAAAACTGCCGGGCATTGATTAGCATTTAATATCCATACTCCCTTATCTGGTTGTCTTAAATTATCAGGTATCTGTAGTTGATAATTAGTTTTAAAAGATTCAAGTATTTCGCTGCCAAGTAATTTGCTTTCTTTTAAATATGCATTGTTATCCTTTGGTATCAGGACACCAAGCCCGCTATGGACATTTTTATTTTCTTCCCCATCTGCGTGAATTGATACAAAAAGATCAGCTTTATTTGCTTCTGAAAATAGTACCCGCTCTTTTACGCTTATGGTTTTATCTTCTTCTCTTGATAAGATTATATTGATCTTGTCATTATTATTTAAATCTTTAATCTCTTTTGCAATAGAAAGCGCCAAATCTTTTTCATAGATATTATTTACAGAAACTCCTTTATCATCTCCGCCATGACCTGCATCAATTACAACAGTAATTTTTTTACCTGAATAATAATTAATTGAATTTACATTTTTCATCTTTAATGTAAAAGCAAAAAATACCAAAGCAGTTAGCGGCAATACCAACATGCGGCTTGCATAATTTATTTTCGGATTCTTGTTTTTGGTTAACATGAGTAGTCTTCTTTTTAATGGTGAATAAAAATAATTATTTGTTATATTAAATTGTCGCTGCGGGTAAGTGGCCTGTAATATCATAGCTGCAAAAGCTGCTGTATCACTATCTTCCAAAGCTTTTTTATCAGCAATAAATTCATGGATCATATTTAGTTCTTTACGAATGAGCCAGAAGAATGGATTGATCCAGAAAAGTATCAATACAATATTGATAAAGATTTTGTCGTAGCTATGTTTTTCCTGTACATGCGCAACTTCGTGCTTAAAAATTTGTTCACCTGTTGAAGACTTGATGTCAATATTTTCATTCCAAAAAATATTATTGAAAAAAGAAAATGGCGTTCCTTTCGCATCTGTATTTATAAAATTTATTCCTTCTACAATAGTTTGTTTGTTATTTTTTTTCAGCCGGTTTATTTTAAACAGTGTTTGAACAAGGAAAGCAAATAAAAAACCCGAAACAACTATATAAATAAAGAAAGAAAGATTTGATGCATTTATCTGGAAGGTTCCTTTATCTTTTGTGTATTCATATACAAATTCATCACCAGTGCTTACTGCCTGTAATAATTGAATAACCGTTGTTGGCTTCTCAGCATTTTGCCAAATATTAATTTTTATCAACGGTGCGGCAAGTGATAATGCTATAGCTGCCAGTAAATAAAACCTGTTCCATCTGTGAAATATTTTATTGCGGAGAGCTATTAAATAATATCCATATAAAATGCCAGAACAGATTATTACTTTTAAAAGATAATAGGCGAATGTCAGCATAAAATATTTTTTTTATTTATTCTTTTTTAATTGTTTTAATAAAAGTTCCAGTTCTTCAATACTTAAATTATTTTCTTTAACCATAAATGAAACGGCATTGCTGAACGATCCATCAAAATATCCTTTTACCAGGCTTTTAAATGATCCCTTGGAGTAAACATCTTTGCTCACCAGCGGATAATATTGATGTGTTCTTCCGAAAACAGTAACCCCGACAAATTCTTTTTCTATCAAAATCTTTAATATGGTTGCTACGGTATTCTGATGAGGTTTTGGGTTTGGCAGTTCATCAATTATTTCACGCAGAAAAGCCTTATCAAGCTTCCATATCGTCTGCATTATTTGTTCTTCTGCTTTTGTTAGTGTCTTCATTTTCTAAATAAATTTCTTTATAAAAACAAACCTATAACTAATTATTTAGTTTTACAACTATTTTTTTAGTTTTAGTAAAAATAAAATTTATTAACAGCCCTTTAGTAGTTTAATAAAACCAAATGGTATTATAATTTTACATTTGCACGTTAACAATAATTTGATATGGCAGAATCAATTGTAGAATTACAAAATGTAAATATTTACCAGGGAGAATCTCTGATACTTTCTGATGTAAATATTATTGTGAATAAAGCTGAGTTTGTTTATTTGGTAGGCAAAACCGGCACAGGAAAATCAAGCCTCCTGAAAACTTTATATGGAGATCTTGAATTAAGAGAAGGTGAAGGAAAAGTTGCAGGATATGATCTTAAAAAAATGGACTGGAAAAAAGTGCCTTACCTGAGAAGAAATTTGGGTGTGGTTTTCCAGGATTTTCAATTACTAACTGACAGGGATGTAAATAACAATTTAAAATTTGTATTAAAAGCTACCGGCTGGAAAGACGAAAAATTAATGGATGAAAAAATTGCTGATGTGCTTGATAAGGTTGGTTTAAAAACAAAAGGGTTTAAAATGCCTTTTGAACTAAGTGGCGGCGAGCAGCAAAGAATAGATATAGCAAGAGCACTCTTAAATTCTCCTAAACTAATTCTGGCAGATGAACCTACAGGCAATCTTGACCCCGAAACCTCTGATGAAATTATGCAGTTGTTATTTAATATCAGCCGCGATTATGGAACTGCAGTGATTATGGCAACACATGATTATATGGTAGTAACTAAATTTCCTGCACGAACTATAAAAACCGAAAGAGGCAAAGTGTATGACAATGCTAGTATATCCATTTCATAAGGAGTTCTGTATTTATCTTATTGTCAAACTCTTTTTTTAATAACTGATGCCTCTTTTCAATTTCAATTGCTGCAAACGGCTCATCAAATAATTTTTTTACGGTGGATCTAAATTCTTCTTCGGTTTCAGCAATATGGCAAAGGGTTTTTAATCCAGTACCATAAACTGTTGCAGTATTTACAATACAATGCCTTCCGTTAAAAAGTGCATTTAATAATTTTATTTTTATTCCTGTTGAATTATAAGAAGGCAAAACATTTATTTGTGCATTACTTATTAGCTCATTCATTTTTTCTTCTGAAGGATTATTGACAAGAGATATATTTTTATATTGTTGAACGATGTGTTCTAATTTCTTAGTAGGATTTTTTCCTGCAATAATGAATGGAATATTTAATTCATCAAAAACATTTTCGCATAACCATGTTGCAGCTTTTTCATTTTCAGCAACTGCTAAATTGCCATGATACAGGCAGAAATTACCATTACCTTCTTTGCACGTGACCGAACTATAAGGCAAGAAAGCTGATAAGTAATTAATGTTTGCAGCACCTAAAATAATTTTATATATTTCTTCATCTCTATGTGTAATTGCCAAAAGCATTGTTTCAACTGCAATACTTTTTTCATACTTTTTTAAAAGCCGGCTTTCATTTTGAAAATATAACCTTCTAAAAAAAGAAGTTTCATTTTTAGCAAGCTGATAATAATATTCAAATTCAACATTATGAAGCCGGACAAGAATTTTCTTAGGTTTTAATTGACCGGTAAAAAGGAAATATGTGCAATGAATACCCTCAAGTAAAACAGGGTAGTCATCGTTTAATAAATTCTGTAATAAATTTTTGTTAGCCCTGGAGTTAACAATGTATGGCAGCCGAAACGAAATGCTTTTCCACCCGGTATTTCGTTTATAATAATTTACTTCAATGCAATATTTGTTTAATTCATGTTGCTCCCGTCTGCCATATTCAAAACAATGGAGATGAATTTTTATGCCAATCCCATGCAAAGCTTTTATCCTGCAAAAAACATCAATCACTCCTCCATAATCAGCAGGGTAGGGCACATCAAAGCAAACGATATGTAAGTGCTTATTCAGGCAAAATGTTTTTATAAAAGCTTATCAATTTCTTTTCTTCATTTTGCCAGTTAAAAATTTCTCTTGCACGCATACAATTCTGTTGTAACCGTTTATACAAACTCTCATCTTCTAATAAAATATTTATTTGCCTGGCAATATTTTCCGGTGTAAGATCAGAGATAAGTACTGCAATTTCAAATTTGTCATTTATTTCCCGGTACGCCGGAAAGTCAATACACAATTGAGGTACACCCGCATGCATATAATCAAAAAAACGGTTGGCAAGCGAATAATAATTGTTGAGCCCTTTATTATCAAGCAAATTAATTCCTATCCATGCAGTAAGGGTATAGCTTTGTAATTCATCAGGGGGAAAGTATCCTTTAAAAATTATTTTATCCTTCAAATTGTTTTCTGCAACCAATTTTTTGGCCTCATTAATAAAGTTGCCATCTCCACATACAATTAATGGAGCATTTACAAATTTAATTGCAGGAATAATTGTTTCAAAACTTCTGCCTTCATTTACTGCACCCTGGTATAAAACATATTTTTCTTTTTTATCAGGAATCAGGATATCGTTCTTTAAAGCAATATTCCTGATCACACTATACTTTACTTTATACATTTTATAAAACTCAGCAGCAATAGGTTTGCTAACCGTATAGCCATTCACAAACTTTGGCACAGAATATTTTTCAATTCTTTTCCATGTTTTATAAATGTTAGGACGGCTTACAATTTCTTTCATCTCACAAAACAATTCATGTGCATCATATACTCTTGGGATTTTTTTAATTTTTGAAATAAAATAGCAGGGGAGTATTGTATCAAGATCTATTGCGCAAATACAATCCATCTTTTTAAAAAGCAAATAAAAGAAAATCCGGATGTTATACTCTGCATAAAACAATTTGCCTTTTTTAAATAAACAGTTTATTCTTTTTTGCAGAAATGGTTGAGCCAAAAGTGCGATTGAATTATTTAATTTTCGGCCTACCAATTTTATTGTAAATCCCGCCTGTGTTAAAGAAGTGGCGATCCGTATCATACGCTGGTCGTAGCTGAGATCGTTAGTAACAATAAAATATATAAGCATTAATTAAAATAAATTTAGAGGATCTCTGAAATTTTTTTGATCATTTCATCGTGTACCCATTTCCATTCTTTGTAAATCCCGTCATCACTTACCGTATTATTATGCCAGATGCTAATAAAAGTTCCCTCTACTTTTTTAACTTCATTAATTAAAGCAAGAATAATATCCAGGCTTTCAGCGGGTTTACATTTAGAATAATATAAAAAACTGGTTTCCATGCAGGTTATTGGAAAGACCTTAAAAAGTGTTGACCTTTCGTTCCGCAGATCGTAAAAATAAAATGGCTTACATGTACCGGCCCTGAATCCAGGCATCTCTGCAAAGCCCATTGAATAATCCTGCATGATTCCTGCAGCGGCTAATTGATTATAAGTATCAGGTAAATTAAATTTCAAATAATGTTGCCTGCTTTTGGTTATTTGTTTGTTTGATATTTTCTCAAGCCGTATTTTTTCACTTAGAATTTTTCCAGGTGTAGTTGAAGATTTATAGGAAGGGTGAATCCCGATATAACTAAAAGTAGAAATTTTCCGTATAAGTTTAATCATTAAAGGATGATGATAACTTATATTTTTATCATGCCTGGAATAATCTCCCAGTAAAAAAAAGAAAATAGAGTTTAATTTATTTCTTACAATAATTTCTTTTAAATAATCATAAACATCCCACGGATCTTTTTTATTTGAAAGAGAATGTAAGCGGTTAAAAATATTCTTAAACTTTAATTTCAGTATATCTTTTATAATTGCGCCTGTAAGCCTGTATATATTTCTACCTCTAAAAGCATATGCTATGTCTATATCATATGTAAAGACTGAGTTAAATGAGGAAGATCGAAATTTAAGTGATGGAAATTTTTCTGCCAATTTATTTTTAAAATGTTTAATCCAGATATCCACTATAGGATATTGTAAAAAATTATTTTGATAGGCAAGGCTGTCACTGGCTTTAAACCTTCCATGTTTATCAGGCACAAAGGGGAGATATTCCTCGTAGCGGCTAACCATATAAAATATTGCCGCAAAAATATCAAAGCCAATATCACAGGAAGAATCGTTAGAGAACAATACATTTGTTTCGTTCTTTTTTTCTACAGGGATATTAATTTTTTCTATTGTTTTGCTAAATAAAAATGCTGAAGATTTAATAAAAATTTCTTCAGCTATACGTTCGTAAGAATAGTTTATCTTTTCCTGCTGATGCGCTTCAAATATTTTAATATCAGTTGTGGTACTATATCTTATCCCAAATTCATGCTTAAATATTAGATCAAAAATGTATTTGCACCGAGAAGCAACAACCGGTAAATAAATCAGCAGCATATTTTAAAATGAGATTGAATAATAGTAAAGATGCCGTAAATACATAAAAAATACAAATGAGAACTTTTGAATAATTAATTTTATAAAAATTTCCCAATAATTAATAAACAAAATTCAATATGAACCAGAATGTACAGGATTTTGAAATAACACCTTCTCCCCGGCCTGTATTTTTAAAAGTGTTATGTATTCTTACCTTTATAGGAAGTGGATATGGAATTATAAACAGTGCCATAACTTATTTTAAGGCAGATGATATTGCTAATATTGTTACACAGGTGAAGGCCAAAATGGATAATGATCTTCATAGGAAAAACGCACGAAACCCTGAAAAGATTAATTTCCTCAGCAATATAATGAACAGTGCTTCTGTGTTGTCAACCCCTGAAAATCTTCGCAAAACTGCAATTGGAAATTGTATTACTTCTGTACTTTGTTTATTAGGTGCTGTTTTAATGTGGAATTTGCGAAGGACGGGCTTTTATATTTATACTGTTGGAACAATTATCAGTATACTCCTTCCTTTTTACCTGTTCGGTAGCAATTTTTTAACTAATATTTCTGCCGGGTTTTTAGGTTTCATCGGTATTTTGTTTATTATTTTTTATGCTATGAATATCAAAAGCATGAAATAAATTGTGGTTAGACAATTATACCAAAATGAAGGGTAATAAGAAAGACCACAGCAATCGCAACGATTGGTATCCCCAACCAGGCCCAATACAAATACCTCTTTCTTACTCTAAAATTAAAAATTTATTATTACCTTCGCACCCTGATAAAACGTAAATAATAAATTATTTTTAAAAGATGTCTTATTTAACAACAGAAAAAAAAGCAAATATCTTCTCGGAATACGGTGCCGCAGCTGCGAACACAGGTTCTATTGAAGCACAGGTTGCTATGCTGACAGAAAGGATTAATCATATTTCTGATCATCTTAAATCAAATAAAAAAGATTTCTCTACACAAAGAGGCTTAATGCAAATGGTTGGTAAACGTAAAAGATTACTTACTTATTTAAGCAAGCATAATCTTACAGGGTACCGCTCATTAATTGAAAAGTTAGGGCTCCGCAAATAATTTATTTTGATAATATGTTAGCTATTCCCAACTGCAAATTCAACAGTTGGGAATACTTTTTTTACAATAATTAGATCAAAAACAATGACGACTCCCAACCCGATTAACGTAACTTTTGATATAGGCGATGGCCGTATAGTAACGATTGAAACTGGTAAACTTGCACGCCAGGCTGATGGTGCGGTTACTGTTCGCCTTGGCAACTGTATAATTTTAGCAACTGTTGTTGCCAATAAAGAACCAAAAGAAGGACAATCTTTTTTTCCTCTATCAGTAGATTACCAGGAAAAATTTGCTTCTGCGGGACGTATTCCCGGTTCGTTCTTTAAAAGAGAAGCAAGGCTGAATGATTATGAAATATTAACCTCCCGTTTAATTGACAGGGCATTACGTCCATTGTTTCCTGAAGATTATGTTTGTGAAGTACAGGTATTGGTATCATTAATATCATCCGATGCTGAAGTAATGCCAGATGCAATGGCTTGTCTTGCTGCTTCTGCTGCCCTTGCAGTTTCTGATATTCCTATTCAGGAGATAATTTCAGAGGTAAGAATAGGAAGAGTTGATGGTAAGATGATTGTAAATCCAACACGCAGCGAACTTGCAGAAGCGGATATGGAATTTATGATAGCTGCCACAGCAAAGAATATTATGATGGTGGAAGGCGGCAGTAAAGAATGCCAGGAAGAAGATTTGATTGAAGCAATACAGCTTGCTCACACAGCCATCCAGGCCCAGGTGAAAGCGCAGGAAGAATTAAGAGATAAAATTGGTGCGAATAAGAAAAGAGAATATTCAAAACCTTACCGCAATGAGGAGCTTCATAAAAAGATAAATGAGTTTGCAGAGAAAAGAATAAAAGAGATCGCTGCATCTGCATCTGCAAAACAGGACAGAAGTGATGCATTTAAAAAATTACAGGATGATCTTACAGAAAATCTTGGGGTTCTTCCTGCTGAAGATGTTCCTTTAGTGAAATATTATTTTGGAGAACTTCAATATCATTATATACGTGATATGATACTTAATCAAAAAGTAAGACTCGATGGAAGAGGTTTGGAAGAGGTAAGACCTTTGACAATTGAAACAGATATTCTTCCTTCTCCGCACGGTTCAGCCTTATTTACAAGAGGTGAAACACAGTCACTTACAACAGTAACTTTGGGAACTCCTTTAGATGAATTATTAGTTGAAAGTGCAGCAAAAAGCGATTACTCAAAATTCATTTTGCATTATAATTTTCCTCCATTTTCTACAGGTGAAGTTAAGCCGATGAGAGGTGTTGGAAGACGTGAAGTTGGTCATGGTAATTTGGCGCTCCGTTCATTAAAACAAATAATGCCGGGTGGTGAATATCCATATACGGTAAGAATTGTTAGTGATATTTTAGAAAGCAATGGCTCTTCATCCATGGCTACAGTTTGCGCAGGTTCTTTAGCATTAATGGATGCCGGTGTTCCTTTCAAAAAACATGTTAGTGGTGTTGCAATGGGATTGATTTCTAAAGAAGGAAAGTTTGCAATTCTTACAGATATTTTAGGTGATGAAGATCATTTAGGTGATATGGATTTTAAAGTTACCGGAACAAGAGAAGGAATTTGCGGCGTGCAGATGGATATTAAAGTGGACGGATTAAGTATGGATATAATGAGACAGGCACTTGACCAGGCAAAACGTGGCCGCCTTCACATTCTTGATGCTATGTATAATACACTTTCTCAACATAGGGAAGAGGTGAAACCACATGCTCCGAGAATGGAAAAATTAATTATTGATAGTGAATTCATCGGCGCTGTTATAGGCCCTGGCGGAAAAATAATCCAGGAAATTCAAAAATCAACAGGCGCAACAATTAATATAACAGAGGTTGGTAAAACAGGTGAAGTAAGTATTTTTTCTGCAGATAAAGAAAGCCTTGACCAGGCAGTAGCATGGGTTAAAAGTATTGTTGCAGTGCCGGAAGTAGGTGATGTGTTTGACGCAACTGTAAAATCTATTAAAGAGTTTGGCGCCTTTGTTGAATTTTTACCGGGCAAACAGGGCTTACTGCATATTTCTGAAATTATGTGGAAACGTTTGGAGTCAATGGACGGTGTTTTAAATGAAGGCGACAAAGTAAAAGTGAAGATCATAGGAGTTGATCCTAAAACAGGAAAGTTTAAACTTAGCAGAAAAGCATTACTGCCAAAGCCAGAGCAAACACAAGCGCCAAGACCAACACAAAATCAAAATAATTCAGGAAACTAATTTTTCGCTTTTTAATCCCAATAAAACGGCTTGCTATTGCGAGCCTTTTTTATGGGTAAAAATTAAAAAGTTATAAAAAAATAATGGCAGATACAATTCTAATAAAAATAAAAACGGGTTCAACTGATCAATCAGAAATTCTTATTGCACAATTATCAGAGATAAATTTTTATGCATTTGAAGAAGAAGAAAATTTTCTCTCAGCATTTATTAAAGAAGAATTTTTTTATGAAGATGAATTAAATAAAATTCTTTCTCCAAAAAATATCTCCTTTACCAAATCAATAATTAAGGAAACTAACTGGAATGCAAAATGGGAGAGCGAATTTGAGCCCATAGTTATTGAGAATTTTGTAGCAGTACGTGCATCATTTCATAACCCAATTCAAAATGTAAGGCACCAAATAATAATTACTCCCAAAATGAGTTTTGGTACTGGCCACCATGCAACCACACATTTAATGTTGCAGCAAATGCGAAACATTAATTTCTTTGATAAAACGGTTTTAGATTTTGGAACAGGTACCGGAATTTTAGCCATCCTGGCAAAAAAGCTGGGTGCTAAAAAAGTAGTTGCGATTGATAATGAGGAATGGAGTATAAACAATGCAACTGAAAACCTTATTGCAAATAATTGTACAGGTATTACGTTATTACAAAAAGATAGTCTTGCAGGGTTAGAAATTTTTGATATTATTTTAGCCAATATAAATTTAAATGTTATTACCACAAGTATTAAACAAATTAAACTTGCTTCTCATCAGTCCACTAAATTATTATTAAGCGGTTTTCTTATTTCAGATGAACAAAAAGTGATCAACAATTTTGCTTCAGAAGGTTTTAAACATATAACTACAACTGAAAAAGATGGATGGGTATCAATGTTACTAACTAAATCATAATTTCAAAACCAAACAAAAGGCAAAGTGGTATATTTGTAGCCGCTTTGTTCGCTTAACAAAAAATGAAAGAGAGTTTACTTATTATATTCGCTTATCTCATCGGATCAATTCCCACAGCACTAATCATCAGCAAAAGATTTTTTGATATTGATATTCGTGAATACGGTAGTGGAAATATGGGCGCTACCAATACATTCCGTGTACTAGGCTCACGCTATGGTACTATCGTAATGGTCTGTGATATTTTAAAGGGTATGGCTGCAGTTGCATTGTATAATTTATTACCCTATTATCTCAGCAATGAATTAGACAGAACTAATCTTATGATTGGCTTGGGTCTCTCGGCAACGCTTGGACATATTTATCCAATATGGGCTCAGTTTAAAGGAGGTAAAGGAGTAGCTACTTTATTTGGAATGGTACTCGCTATTCAACCCGTTGTTGCGGTTAGCTGTGTTGGAGTATTTATATTGGTATTGTATTTAACAAGATATGTTTCACTAAGCTCAATACTCGCAGGTGTAGCATTGCCTATTTGTGTTTTATGGATATATAATGAAAAAGAAGTTTTTTACAGGGTATTTGCAGTTGCAGTAGCGGGTTTAATTGTTCTTACACACCAAAAAAATATCAGCAGGATATTAAAAGGCAATGAAAGCCGTGTCCCTATTTTAAAACACAGGGATAGAAGAAAGTCCAGGAGAAAAAATAACTGGCAGCGATAATCCATACAACTTTTTTTCAAAAAATCTTATCTATTTAATATTAAGATGTTGTACTACATTTTTGGTACAGCAATTGTTTTATCTAAATAACTAAAATCGTTTTATCATGAAAAGAATATTATATCTGTTTGCAAGCATAGTAATTTTTATTAGCGCCTGTACAACTAATGCCGTAACAGGAAGAAAACAATTAACCTTAATTCCTGAAAGCGCTCTGCAACAGGAAGCGGTAAGTCAATACCAGTCGTTCCTTTCACAAAACAAAGTAGTAAGTGATGCAAATAGCAGAGATGCAGAAATGGTTAGAAGAGTAGGCAATCGTTTAGCAACTGCAATTACTAAATATTATACTTCAAAAGGCTTAGGTAAAGAATTGGAAGGATATCAATGGGAATTTAATTTAGTAGATAATAAACAAGTGAATGCCTGGTGCATGCCCGGTGGTAAAGTAGTTGTGTATACAGGTTTATTACCGGTAGCACAAAACGAAGCGGCACTTGCAATTGTATTAGGTCATGAAATTACACACGCTGTTGCTCATCATGGACAGGAAAGAATGAGCCAGGCAATTCTTGCACAGGGTTTAGAAATTGGTGGAAATCTTTTTACATCAGGAAATCCTCAGGCAAATAACATTTTTAACAGTGTGTTTGCACCATCGGCACAAATCGGAGTTCTTTTACCTAACTCCCGTAATCAGGAATATGAGGCTGACCATTATGGGTTATTATTTGCTGCCATGGCAGGATATAATCCAAGAGAAGCAATTCCATTTTGGACAAGGATGGCTAATTTAAATAATGGACAAAGACCTCCTGAATTTTTAAGTGATCATCCGGTAGATTCTAAAAGAATACAAAAGATAGAAAGCTACATGAACGAAGCATTATCCTATTATAAGCCGATAAATTCCAGGTGATCAATTTTACTTCGCCAGAAAATCAAGCTCCATCTCAAAAAGGATGGAGTTTTTATTATTGCGGGTAAGTTGAAAGTTCCTATCTTTGCACCCTGACTGCGCTGTAACCAATCTTTTTACAATTCTCTATGAGGAATCAACATTGTAAACGTTTTCATTTTTTTAATTTAAATTCTAAGAATTATGTCTCAAACACTGTTTGAAAAACTGCAATTAAAGAATGAAAGGAATTTGTTGGTGCAGGGTCTGCCATCAACTATTGAAAAGCAATTTGTAAAGCTTTCTTTTGCAAAAAATGTAACACCGCTTTTAAGGATGAGAAGAATTGATTTTGCACTCATCTTTGCACTTAATCAAAAGCAATTGAATGACATTTTAAAAGATGTTTTTCCTGCTTTACACGCAGATGCGAAATTATGGATCGCCTTTCCTAAATTAACTTCTAAAATAGTAAGTGATCTTAACAGGTGTTGTAAATGGGAGTATCTACATAATGAGGGTTTCGTATCAACAGATGAAGTAGTGCTGGATTATGTTTGGAGCGCTCTTCAGTTTAAAAGACTTCAACCTGTAAAAAGCGTAAAACCTAAAATTTTAGAGCCAATGATCTCAAAGAGAAAAGTGGCTTTATCGCTTTAATTATTATCTTAAAATAACTGTTCCCATTTGCCTTGTCATTTCTACTTCAAGGTCTTTTAAATGTTTATGTGTTTGTAATAAAGAAAGCTGTTCTTCAGCCGTATGAGGTTGTTCAAGATCTTTTTGGTTTACGCTTACCAGTCTTTTTATCTTTCTCAGTTTTAAATAATTTACAGTTGAAAAAACCTCTTCTTTATACGTGTCATTACGGGTTGGTACCGGCATTTCATAATGTTCTTTCCATCCCGGACTTATTTCGTAAGGAAATTCTAAAATAGATACTACAAGCGCACTCAACTCCTGGTTCTCATGATAAAAAAAATTCTTTTCAGTGGGTTCTATTCCTTCGTCATACCAAATTTTATAGGTTTGTACCACATCCATCAGTTTACTGTTATCAACTAACTCATCTTCTGTAATATTATTTAAAATGTAATTGGCAACGCTGGTTCCCGGCTCCCATTCTTTTAATCCAAACTCAAGCAAACTTCTTACAATTGCTCTTTCACTCAGTTCATCTTCATTTAATAAATTTATTACTTCATCATCACCGGTTGCAATGGTTGTATCTCCGCTTTCCTGGTATCCATTATCTATAGAGAATAATTTTTTTTCCTGTTTATTTATTTTTTCACGGATGAATTTATTTACAAGATTATGCAAACCACTTTCATCAATTTTCAACAGCTCTGCACTTTTGCGGATATAATCCTGCTGCTTTGTAAAATCTTCTGCTTTATTTATTTTGGAAATAGTTTCTGCTATCTGGTTTACTACAACAGATCTTTTATTGGTATCATCGCCTGCATCTTTCAACGCAATATCCAATTGAAATAAAATGAAATCCTTTTTATTGGCAGCTACAAAATCTGTAAAAGCACTAACACCTTTTTTGTTTATATAACTATCCGGATCTTCTTTATCAGGTATTAAAACAAGTTTTACGTTCAGGCCTTCCTCAAGCGCCATATCCAATCCACGCAAAGCAGCCTTAACTCCTGCAGCATCACCATCATAAATTATGGTAAGGTTACCTGTATATTTTTTTACTAACCTTAGCTGATCAGTTGTTAAAGAAGTTCCACCACTTGCAACAACATTCTTAATACCTGCCTGGTGCAACGCAATAACATCTGTATAACCTTCTACCAGTAAGCATTCATCAGCTTTATCAATAGCTATCCTGGCAAAATAAGAGCCATACAAAAGTTTACTTTTTATGTAAATCTCATTTTCAGGTGTGTTGATATATTTTGGCGCCTTATCATTATTTTTTATAAGCCTGGCGCCAAATCCAACAATTTTTCCGCTCTGGTTATGCACCGGGAAAATTATTCTTCCACGATAATTATCTGCGGGCTTTTCATCCCGTATTGTTACCAGTCCGCTTTTCTGTAAATATTCAAGATTGAATTGCGAATCAATTGCAGCCTTTGCGAAATTATCCCTCGATGAAGGATTGAAACCCAATTGAAATTTTTTTATTATCTCTTCTCTAAAGCCTCTTTGCTTTAAATAAGATAGTCCAACATCCTGCCCTTCATCAGTATTAAATAAAATATCTGTAAAATACTTTTGTGCAAAATTATTTATGGCATAAAGGCTGTCTGCCAATAATTGTTGTTGTTTAATTTCAGGAGATGTTTCTGTTTCTTTAATCTCTACATTATACTTGTTGGCAAGCCATCGCAATGATTCTACATAACTGTATTTTTCATGCTCCATTAAAAAACTTATACTGTTACCGCTTCGTCCGCATCCAAAACATTTGTAAATTTCTTTAGATGGAGAAACTGTAAATGATGGCGTTTTTTCGTTATGAAAAGGACAAAGGCCCAAATAATTAGAGCCCCTCTTTTTAAGTTTTACAAATGAGCTGATGATATCAATAATATCTATTCTACTTAAAATTTGTTGTATGGTAGAAGGTGAGATCATTCGGTTCAAAAATAACAAATCAATACTATTCCCGGGCAGGATGTTATGGCTTTCACACAATTTATATAATGTGCCTCCGTTTTAATTAAAGTAAAACCCTATAAACTAAACTAATACATGATGCCTATCCTAAACCAACAGCATTTTTTAGCTGAACAATTTCACGCAAAAGATATTTTAGTTATAAAAGCCAATTATGAGGCCACTTTAAAAATAAAAAGATGGAAATTTATTCACAGCATTTCTGCATTAAGTAAAAATATCAGGATGGAAGCGGATAACATCATACTTAATTCTTTTCTTTCTTTTATTGATAGCCATGAAGTATTGATTGCAGAAGGTTATTTTGATGCCGACCTCCAAAATTAATGTTATCAATTTACGATTATTTCGCCACACATAATTTTTAGGACGTAAGTTTGTACAATTGTTTACAAACTATAAAAATGAACCTAAAACTTCTATCTATCTTTTTAATTATTTCTCACATAGTTTTTTATTCCTGCACAAACATAAGTGCCAGAGCTAAATCAAACTCTTTCAAAATTAATATTTCTGTAAAAGATAAAGATGATTCTGTAAGCATTCCTAAATCAGAATGCGACCCCAATTTGTGGAAATATGTATATGATGCACAAAGATTGCAAGTGCTTGATAAATGTAAAGTAGTTACCGGAGTTATTGAAGAAACAAATGCTGATGAAGATGGAGACCAGCACATGTTATTACGACTTGATAAGGGACAAAAAGACCTGTTGACTAAAAAAAATAAAACTAAAAAACAAGGCGACCTTGTTATAGAAGCTGTGTGCATAAATAATATTATCAGAAAAAAAGCAATAGGCGCCTGTACAGGCTATGTTAATCATGTACAATTGCCCGGTGTTGGTGATCATGTAAAAGTTACAGGAAGCTATGTTATAGATACACACAATGGATGGGCTGAAATTCATCCAATCTCAAAAATTGAAATAATAAAATAAATTTTTTCAGATCCTGATCACTTTCTTCCGGATAGTTTTAGTTCCTCTTCATTGTTTTGGGGCATAGCAACCTTCAACTACTAACCATTCATGTATTAACTTTCATCAAACGATGAACTCTACCCTCCCTTTATTACCTTTGGCATTCAAAAACATTATGGATAAAAAAGAAGTATATATCATTTCCGCAGTACGCACTCCGATAGGAAGTTTTGGCGGATCATTAAAAGATATTTCTGCCACCAAACTGGGCGCAATAGCAATTAAAGGCGCTATTGAAAAGGCAGGTATAGATCCCGCTATTATCCAGGATGTTTTGATGGGCTGTGTATTGCAGGCAAATTTAGGGCAGGCACCGGCACGGCAGGCTTCAATGCTGGCGGGGCTTCCGGCAAATGTAAATTGTACAACTATAAATAAAGTTTGTGCCAGCGGGATGAAAGCAATTATGACCGGCGCACAAAGTATAATGCTTGGTGATGCGGATATAGTTGTTGCCGGTGGTATGGAAAATATGAGCCAGGTACCTTTTTATTCTCCCTCAACACGCTGGGGAAATAAATATGGCAATACACAATTAATTGACGGCCTTGCAAAAGATGGATTAACTGATGTGTATAAAGATTATCCCATGGGCAGCGCTGCAGAATTATGTGCAAGGGAATGTAATGTAAGCAGGGAAGCGCAGGATGAATTTGCAATTGAAAGTTATAAACGTAGCCAGGCTGCAGTTACTGATGGAAAATTTAAAGAAGAAATTGTTGGAGTTGAAATTCCTCAACGCAAAGGAGATGCAATATTATTTTTAAAAGATGAAGAGCCCTTCAATGTAAAATTTGATAAGATACCCGAATTAAAATCTGCATTTGAAAAAGGCGGAAGCGTTACTGCCGCTAATGCAAGTACCATGAATGACGGCGCAGCCGCATTGGTTTTAATGAGTAAAGAAAAAGCAGATGAACTGGGATTAAAACCCATTGCAAAAATTGTAAGTTATGCAGATGCAGAGCAGGCTCCGGAATGGTTTACAACTACACCTTCCGTTGCCTTACCAAAGGCAGTAGCAAAAGCAGGATTAAAAATGGAAGACATTGAATATACAGAATTGAATGAAGCATTTAGTGTTGTTGGAATTGTAAATGCGCAAAAGATGAATTTTGATCTTAAAAAAGTAAATGTAAATGGAGGAGCTGTTTCATTAGGGCATCCATTAGGTTGCAGTGGCGCACGAATTATTGTAACGCTGATAAATGTATTAAAACAAAACAATGGAAAGATTGGTGCTGCGGCAATTTGTAACGGCGGTGGCGGCGCAAGTGCAATGGTAATAGAAATTGTCTGATAGTCTAACGGTCTCTGCCTGACAATTAAACAATTGAATAATAAATTTAAATAACAGCTCTTCAAATAAATAATTATGAAAAAATTTTTTGGATTTCTATGTTTTATTTTTCTTTCTTCAATAATTTCCAAAGCATCTGACTCTACTTTTACCATCAATGGCAAGTTTGATAAAGTAAGATCAGGTAAGATATTCCTTACCATTTACAGTGGCGATAAAACCATTAAAGACTCTGCAGTAATAAGGAATGGTAAATTCAAATTTAAAGGTGTTGCAAAAAACCCTGCAACTGCGGTGCTCTCATTGCAATCTAAACCAAATGACGCTTTTGTTTTCTACCTGGAACCAATAAATTTTACAATTACCGGAGTTGGCGATTCTCTAAAACTGCTAACCATTACAGGCTCCTCAATAAATGATGATGATAAAATATTAAAAAAGCGCATGGAATATGTTTCTACATGGGAAGAGAGTATTGATAAGCCTTACAGCGAAGCAATGAAAGCAAAAAATAAAACAGTAATGGATAGCCTTGATGAAGTATCAGATAATATTCTAAAAGAAAAAAGAAAAGTAATTGCTGCGTTTGTAAAAGATTATCCTCATTCTATGAGAAGCGCAATGGCTATTGCTGAAAATTATGGCTACTATGCTGAAGCGGATGAAGTAGAGCCTTTGTATAATTCTCTTGATAAAAATATACTGAACAGTGCTAAGGGAGTAGAAATAAAAAAAATGATTGATGCCTATAAAACAGTTGCTCTTGGTAAAGTGCCGCCTGATTTTACACAAACAACTCCTGATGGGAAAAATATAAGTTTGTCATCTTTAAAAGGTAAATATGTTTTGGTTGATTTTTGGGCAAGCTGGTGTGGCCCATGCCGTAGAGAAAATCCAAATGTTGTAAAAACATACAATCAATTTAAAGATAAAGATTTTGAAATTTTTGGGGTGTCGTATGATACAAAAAAACCAAATTGGGAAAAGGCTATAAAAGATGATGAATTGGCCTGGTACCAGGTTTCAGATCTGCTTGGATGGAAAAATGCTACCTCTGAATTATACGGTATTAAAGCAATACCTGCTAATTTACTATTAGATAAAGAGGGGAAAATAATTGCCAAAAATATCTTTGGTAAAAAACTTACCGAAAAATTATCCGAAGTAATTAAATAAGACTTACCTGTTCAATAACACCAATTTATTTAGAAGCTCCAAAAGCCTTCCCTGCCGGGGGATATCTATAGGGGCTTATTTGCTCCTTTCATCACTAACCAATATTTTTGCCAATCAAAATAAATTATGAGACAAATAGCATTTAGAGAGGCCTTACGTGAAGCCATGCAGGAAGAAATGAGGCGTGATGAAAAAGTTTTTTTAATAGGGGAGGAAGTGGCAGAATACAATGGCGCCTATAAAGTAAGCCAGGGTATGCTGGAAGAGTTTGGAGAAAGAAGAATAATTGATACACCCATTGCAGAGCTTGGTTTTACAGCTATTGCAGTTGGCGCTGCACAAAATGGGCTACGGCCAATTGTAGAATATATGACATGGAACTTTGCTAACCTTGCTTTAGATCAAATTTTAAATACTGCTTCTAAAATGCTGGCAATGAGTGGCGGACAGGTTGGTTGTCCAATCGTTTTTCGTGGCCCCGGCGGAAGTGCAGGGCAACTTGGCGCCCAGCATTCAACTGCTTATGAATCGTTGTATGCAAATATTCCCGGACTAAAAGTTATTTCAGTCAGCAATCCCTACGATGGTAAAGGTTTGCTTAAAAGCGCTATTCGTGATAATGACCCGGTTATTTTTATGGAGTGTGAAGTGTTATATGGAGAAAAGGGTGATGTGCCCGAAGAAGAATACCTGATACCAATTGGCAAAGCAAAAGTGGTAAGAGAAGGTACTGATGTAACGCTTGTATCGTTTAATAAAATGATGAAGGTTGCTTTAGGTGCAGCCGAAGAATTACAAAAAGAAAATATAAGCGCTGAAGTGATTGACCAGAGAACCATCCGCCCCATGGATTGGCAAACCATTCTTGAATCAGTTAAAAAAACAAACCGGTTGGTGATAGTGGAAGAGCAGTGGCCTTTTGCTTCTGTATCTTCTGAGATAACTTACCGCATACAAAAAGAAGGCTTTGATTTTTTAGATGCTCCCATTCGCCGTATCACTTCTACTGATACACCAATGCATTATGCTCCAAACCTTGTGGCACACTATCTTCCCGATGTTCCAAGAACTGTGAACCTTGTAAAGGAAGTTATGTATTTGCAAAAATAGATTTTGGTTACCAGCATTATCACTTTACTCATCATCGTTGTCCCGATAGCTATCGCGACTCACCTCTACGGCATACCATTCTGCAACATTTTAACCCAATTTTGGTAAATGTCGTGTTTCCCATCCGTTATATTTTTTTTAATTATTGTGTTTCCCGTAATTTAAAAAGTTCATCTGTAGTGATGAATTTCTTAAAATCTTTTTTTATTAGTCCCCGCATAAGTGTTTTATCGCCACTCCATATTTTACATCTAAAATGTTTTGAATACGCAATATAATGAACGTCTTTTGGATCAATGTCAGCAACTAATTTTTCAGCAGCAATCCATGTTGAGATTTTAATTTGTTCCTCTGAAATGAAAGTAATGTCATTACAAACCTGAAACTCTGACTCTTGTACCTGATCAATAGTTAATCGCGAAATTTTACAAAGTCGTGAATAATGTTTTCGAATTTCTCCTCTTAGAAAATCAGGAGCTATAAAATCAAAATGCTTTTTGGAATTAATAAGAAGGTCTCCAATTTTGCCCTTAGTGTTAAGAATACCACTAAAAACTATGTTGGCATCAACAATGAATCTCACTTTATAAAACGTTTACGATTTTTAGTCCACCATGAAGCATTCACTTCGTCAGCAAGTTTGTCAACATCAGCTTGTTTTGCTTTGCTTTTTGCAGTCGCTTCTAAATACTTAACGTAATCAATTAGTCGTTGAAGCCCAAAACTATCAACTGCAGATGACACAGTAATTGTGATCTGATTATTATTTGTCCGTTCAATCAGCATTATAGTTTATTTAGAATTTAAAGATACTAAAAAAGCGGGGGGCTTCCAGTCTATTGAGTAAAAAGAGTGCATTTCAATTTTAGCCGTATCACTTCTACCGATACGCCGATGCATTATGCTCCTAATCTTGTCGCAGCTTATTTACCGGATGTTCCAAGAACTGTGAACCTTGTAAAGGAAGTGATGTATTTGCAGAAATAGATTTTTTTGCATAAAAGATATGTAGTTTTGGTTTAGACTATATGCTATTATGAAAAATAATTTCAAATACTTTCATAACCCTCTTTTTTTTCTTTTAATAACCCTTTTTTCATGCCAGAAAGAATTGAATTTTGATTCAGTTCAAAATCCTGTTGTACCTGCTAAATTCTCTCTGCAGGGAGCGCCTGACATTTGCATGACCGCAGTAATTAATGGAAACTATAAAAAAGATTCAGTCCTTAATAAATACAACGAAGTTATTATCAGTGTTAATGTAAGCATTGTTGGCAGTTATAAAATATCTACCGATACTGTAAATGGATACAGCTTTTCTGTAGCAGGAAATTTTACAAATACCGGAATTCAATTTGTTAATTTACCAGAGCGGGTAAGCCTTTGGCAATACAAATTGATACATTTAAAGTAATAGCAGGTTCGTCAATTTGTAGTTTTTCGGTTACTGTAACCGCACTGGTTTTAGTTGCTCAACAAACACATTTTCCTTTAAGCTATAATAGTTTCTGGGTTTATAATGATCTGTTGAATCCGCCTGATACGCTAAACAGAAATGTTACTGATTCTGTTTTAAGCAACGGATATCTTTATAAGGTTTTTACAGAACAGGGAAAGTTTGGTCTCCCTAAAGAATACTTTTTCAGAAGAGATACGAATAATTATTATGAATACGGACTAATTGATAAATACACAGCTTCGTATAAATTTTTACCACAAATAAAAGGTGAAATAAATTTTTTAAAAGAAAACCTAATTGCAGGTGATAGCTGGAAGTCTGATGAATATTCAGGTACTGCAACATTTGGTCAACTTCTTTTTCTGCAATACAATTTCTTTTGTGAAGATGCCAATGCTACAATTATTGTGAACGGAAAAACTTTTACAAATGTTTATAAAGTTGATATCTTACCACAGATTCGCTCTGCTATTACTTATCCTTACAATAGTACCGGAGAAAAGATAGAATTCTATTATGCAAAAGATGTGGGAGTAATTTATATCAAATCTACCCGCAATGGGTTTAATATTGCCGAGTTTCAAATAAAAAATTATCGCGTAAATTAATTAATAATACAGATCCCTATCCAGTCTTATTATTTCTCATCATTTATAAATACTTATTTTTGCCAACCTCTGATCCCAAAATTTTTAAATAAAATATGTCAACAATCCTTATAATAGATGATGAAAAAAGTATCCGAAAAACCCTGACAGAAATATTGAGTTACGAAGGCTATAAAGTTGATGAAGCAGGTGATGGGGAAGAGGGGTTAAAAAAATTTAAAGAAAAAACATACGACCTTGTTTTGTGCGATATTAAAATGCCTAAGCTTGATGGGATAGAATTTTTAGAAAAAGCAAAACAAATAAATGCAGATGTTCCCATTATTGTAATCAGTGGACATGGAAATATTGAAACCGCTGTTGAAGCAGTTAAAAAAGGTGCATTCGATTATATTTCCAAACCACCGGATCTTAACCGTATGCTTATAACGCTGCGAAATGCAATGGATAAAACTAATCTTGTTGCAGAAACCAAAGTGCTTAAACGCAGGGTGAGCAGAACACAGGAGATAATTGGAGTATCTGCACCCATAAAAAAAATTAAAGAAACTATAGATAAAATTGCACCAACGGATGCCAGGGTTTTAATAACAGGCGACAATGGTGTTGGTAAAGAATTAGTGGCAAGATGGATACATGAAAAGAGTAACCGTTCTTCCGGGCCATTAGTAGAAGTTAATTGTGCAGCTATACCGGGTGAATTAATTGAAAGCGAATTGTTCGGCCATGAAAAAGGCTCATTTACATCTGCCGTAAAACAACGCATTGGCAAGTTTGAGCAGGCCAATGGCGGCACTTTATTTTTAGATGAGATTGGAGACATGAGTATAAACGCACAGGCAAAAGTTTTAAGGGCTTTACAGGAAGCCAAAATAACAAGGGTTGGCGCTGATAAAGATATTACGGTTGATGTGAGAGTAATTGCTGCAACAAACAAAGACCTCTTAAAAGAAGTTGAAGAAAAAAAATTTCGCCTTGATCTGTATCACAGGCTGGGTGTTATCATCATGCATGTGCCCTCATTAAACGACAGGCTTTCAGATATTCCTTTGCTTGTTGATAAATTTTTAGAAGATATCGCAATTGAATATGGGCAACCCAAAAAATTAATTGATAAAAATGCAACGGAATCTTTGCAAAAACATAATTGGAGCGGCAATATCCGGGAATTAAGAAATGTTGTGGAACGCCTTATTATACTTTCCGGTAAAACCATTTCTGCCGCTGATGTAGAAAATTATGTGCTGCCGAGGAAATAAGTTCAAGAGGTTCAAAATGTTTAAGAAGTTTAGAGTTAAGAATTGCGGGGTAATTCTTACAATTAAAATTAAACAATAAACACATTTATAAACGGCCCGATTGTGTGTTAGCAATTCTTCCCTTCGGGAGGATTTAGGTGGGCTGTCTTTTTATGAAACATATCTATTGCATAAGTGGTTTAGGCGCTGATGAAAGAGTGTTCTCTAAATTTCAATTTCCACAACATGAGATCCATTTTATCAAATGGATAATCCCCGAAAAAAATCAAAGCATTGAAGCCTATGCAAAAATATTAATTAGCCAAATTCATCATGATAATCCAATCCTTATCGGTTTATCATTTGGCGGAATGATATGTATAGAAATTGCAAGGCATATAAAAACAGAATTGATAATTATTATTTCAAGTATTAAATCAAATATTGAAATGCCTTTATGGATGCAGCTTTCAGGTAAATTAAAACTTAACAGATTATTTCCTATGCGATCATTTATGTTAATTGAACCATTAGAAGATTATAACCTGGGTGTAACAACAAAAGAAGAAAAAACAATGGCGCATGAATACAGGAGAACGGTTGATACAGGATATTCCAACTGGGCTGTTAATACCCTTATTAACTGGAAAAATAAAACTGCACCGGAAAATCTTTATCATATTCATGGTAATAAGGATAGGATATTTTCAATAAAAAAAATTAAACCTGATTACACAATTCATAGTGGCGGCCATTTAATGATCTTAAACAAAAGTGATGAAGTAAATAAATGCATCAATTCAATTCTATTAAAACATTACTAAAAAAATATACCAATACTCCTTCTCACAAATTCCTCCTTTGTTAAACTAATGATAACTATTTTTCAATGGTTTTCTGCTAACTCATTTAATGCAGTACATTTGTCCGCATTAAAAACATTATAGATGAGTATAAGTTTCCTCTTATTTATTATTGCACTAATATCTTCGTTAATTGGCTTGTACGGCATGTTTCAGAAGGCAGGTATTGCCGGTTGGAAAGCTCTCATCCCCTTTTATAATACCTGGTGCATGGTACAGAAAATGCAACTAAAAAAAATTTGGTTCTTTCTGCAGTTCATTCCTGTTGTTGGTTTTTTTGTTATTATCTGGGTGCTCATAAAATTTGTTGAGCATTTTGGCAGGTTTTCTGTTCTTGCGCATGCAGCAACTGTATTTATTCCTTTCTTCTATTTTCCGTTTTTAGGTTTCTCAAAAAATGAAAGGTATGCCGGCACTGCCGTTGTAAATAATTATAAAAAGTCTGCCGTAAGAGAATGGGTAGATGCTGCTGTTTTTGCAATTGTTGCTGCCACGCTCATACGCACATTTGTGTTTGAGGCTTACACAATTCCAACCCCATCAATGGAAAAAACATTGCTGGTAAACGACTTTTTGTTTGTAAGTAAATTCAGTTATGGCCCCCGAATTCCAAATACACCTTTGGCAATGCCATTTGTACATCATACCATTCCGGGGCTAAATACAAAATCGTATGTTGAATGGATCCATATTCCTTATACACGCTGGTTTCCCAGCCCCGTACAAAGAAATGATGTGGTTGTATTTAATTTCCCCGTAAATGATACACTAATAAATGATGAAGAAAATTTTGGGTCGAAGGTTACTTATTATGAAGCCATCAGGCAACGCATGGCAGCGGATCATATCAGCCAGGAGGAAGCGAGAACAAGGATATGGGATACTTATGGAGATAATATTATTGTTCGCCCTGTTGATAAAAGAGAAAATTTTATTAAAAGATGCGTAGCTATTGCGGGTGATACATTACAGGTAAAAGGCAGCGTAGTTTATATAAATGGTGTAGCAACTGACTTCCCAAAACATTATGAAAGATATTTTAATGTAACCACTGATGGCACGTTACTTAATGAAGAAGAATTAGCAGAGTTTGGTATTCATACCGATCCTGTATTGGGAGAATTTATGAATGCAGGTACAGGTTCATATACTATTAATATGACGTCGGATGAAAAAGAAAAGCTATCTAAAATACCAAATGTAAAAAGTATTATTCCCATTCCAGATTCACCGGATCCGCAACTTTTTCCATATTACACTACGGAACATAAATGGACGGTTGATAATTACGGCCCGGTTTGGATCCCTAAAAAAGGCGCAACAATTTCTTTAACGCCTGATAATGTTATCCGCTACCAGCGCAGCATAACCGTTTATGAAGGAAATAAATTTGAAGAAAGAGAGGGTAAATATTTTATCAATGATAAAGAAGCAACTACCTACACTTTTAAAATGAACTATTACTGGATGATGGGTGATAACAGGCATAACTCCTTAGACAGCCGTTTCTGGGGGGTTGTTCCCGAAGATCACATTGTTGGTAAAGCCACATTAATATGGTTTAGCTGGGATAAAGGCCCCCGGTGGAATCGTATGTTCAAAACAATTAAATAAACACCATTAGTTTTAATGATTGTAATGATAAAATGCTTCCACTAATTTTACATCTGCTTAATTAAAAGAGATAAAGTACATTTAATAATAATTTTTATCAGAATTATCATTTACACCATTTTACATCAAAATTTAAATCATTGGTAAAAGAAGAATTAAAATTTACGATTGAAGTTTATGATTCAAGTGATGAATTAAATGAGGCCGATGCATTTCTTTTAAGCGAAGCCCGTTCTGTAACACAGTTTGCTTATGCGCCTTATTCAAATTTCCAGGTTGGCGCAGTTGCCAAATTAGTAAATGGCGAAATTGTTTCAGGCACTAACCAGGAAAATGCTTCGTATCCTGCAGGCATTTGTGCAGAAAGAAGTTTGCTTTCCACTGCTGCATCAAACCATCCGGGAGTTGCCATAGAAACAATGGCGATCACTTACAATAATTTAAAAGGAGAAAGCAATACACCTGTTAGCCCCTGCGGTATTTGCCGGCAAACTCTTAGTGAATTTCAAAACCGTTATAAAAAACCGATAAGAATTATTTTAAGCGGGATGAAAGGCAAAGTGCAGATCATTGATAATGCAGGTTTCTTATTACCGCTTGCTTTTACTTCCGAAGATTTAAAATAATTGCCGGTTCGCAAACTACAAACTACAAACCAAAAACTATAAACTACAAACTATTTCTTATAACTAATCCTATAAACAACTCCATTATAATCATCGCTTACCAACAACGCTCCATCAGGCATTTGTTGTACATCAACCGGGCGTCCAATAACTGAATGATCCGGCCGTAACCAGCCCTCAGCAAAGGTTGTGTAAGATGCAATATCGTTACCATTTAATTTTGCCACAGTTACATCGTATCCAATCGGGATACTTCTGTTCCAGCTTCCATGCTTTGCAATAAATATTGCATTCTTATAATCTGCAGGAAACATATCTCCTGTATAAAAACGCATACCGAGTGCCGCAACATGAGGCCCTAAATTTTTTACAGGGGCAACATAATGTCTTGTCCTGAAATAGGTTGACACAAAATCAACCAAAAATGGATATACAAAAAGAAGCGGTAAGAGAGTATTTAGTAGATGGAATACCTTACCGGGCACTCGCCAAAAAATACGGTGTCAGCCGTTCCACCATCAACAA
>JANXQO010000005.1 GCA_025353485.1 Chitinophagales bacterium | reverse complement strand
CATGATACATACTCAGCACACCAATGTGTAGAGCATGATGATGTAAATGTGTTATGTATTGGCGAACGTGTTATCGGTATTGAGCTGGCGAGGGAAATTATTTTTACTTTTCTTACAGCATCATTTTCTAATGAGCCACGCCATAAAAAAAGAGTAGATAAAATAAATAAGATTGAAAATAAAAACATGAGATAGAGATTAGCTCCATCTTTAATTTAGGTTGTAATTAAAGGCTGTAAAACTTTATTATCTTTGATATAAGAATGTTACACCCGATTACCATATCACCGAATATTCAAAGTGGCCAACCGGTTTTTACAAATACAAGGGTTCCATTAAAAAACCTTTTTGATTATTTAAAAGCAGGGCATACACTGAATGAATTTTTAGAGGATTTTCCATCTGTAAAAAAAGATCACGCAATACAGGTAATAGAACATTTTGAAAAACTGCTAAATTTTCATTCTCCTCAATATGTATAAGGTTCTGCTTGATGAAAACTTACCGGTTAAGATCAAATATCGTTTACAAGATGTTTGTGAGATTTATACGGTAAATGATAAGAGCTGGAATGCATTGGAAAATGGTAATTTAATAAACGCCATGCATGATGATGCATTTGATTACCTGGTATCCTCAGACAAAAATTTACAGTTTCAACAGAACCTTTCCAATTATTCTATATCATTTATTGTTCTGGATATTATTGATAATAATTATGAAACTATATTGCCTTTAATTGAAAAGATAAAGAAGGTTTTAGAAAATGAAATCAAGATTAAATTAATTATAATTTCATAGTCATTCTTGCAAAAGAATATTCACATAGATATTTTTAAAATTTACTAATGAAAAAATCATTTGTATTTCTATTGCTGGTTTTATCAATTAATACAAAATCGCAGATAATTACATCTGCACAGATTGACTCTTTAACCGAGCTTACATTAAAAACTTTTGATGTACCGGGTATTGCCGTTGCCGTGGTAAAAGACGGAAAAATTATTCATGCAAAAGGCTATGGAGTAAGATCGCTTACTACAAAAGAAAAGGTAGATGAAAATACCTTATTCGGTATAGCTTCTAACAGCAAAGCTTTTACAGTGGCGGCTTTAGGCATACTGGTGGATGAAGGCAAACTGAAATGGGATGATAAGGTTACAGATTATATTCCTGAATTTAAAATGTACAATCCGTATGTAACGGATGAGTTTACGGTAAGAGATCTGCTCACTCACCGCAGCGGTTTAGGCCTTGGTTCCGGCGACCTTATGTTTTGGCCAGACTCAAGTGATTTTACCAAGAATGATCTGATACATAACCTGCGTTATTTAAAACAGGTTTCTTCTTTCAGAACGAAATACGATTACGACAATAATATGTACATGGTTGCAGGTGAAGTGCTGGCAAGGGCTTCCGGAATGACGTGGGAAAATTTTATTCAAAAAAGAATTTTAGATCCGTTAGGTATGACCAGCACCGCACCTACTTACAGGCTGCTAAAAAATAAATCTAATGTTATAGATCCTCATGCTCCTGTTGATGGTGTGGTAAAAGTTATCCGCCGCGACTGGAATGAAATAGTAAGCGCAGCAGGAGGTATTTACAGTAATCTTACCGATATGTGTAAATGGATAATTATGCAAATTAACAATGGTAAATACGGTGAAGGGCTTTCTAAAAAATTATTTACAAATGATGTGCATGAAGAAATGTGGACACCCCAAACCATTATACCTGTGATAGGTGAAACACCTTACAACACTCACTTTGCAAGCTATGGCCTGGGCTGGTTTTTAAGCGATGTAAAAGGATACAAACAGGCTACACATACCGGCGGGCTTGCAGGCATTGTTACACAGGTAACACTTATCCCCGAAATGAAGTTGGGCATAATTGTATTTACCAACCAGCAATCCGGTGCCGCATTTACCGCCATCACCAATACTATTAAGGACAGTTATTTTGGTATAAAGGGCCGCAACTGGGTAATGTCAAATCATGAGAGGGTAATTGCAAACGAAGCCAATGCAAAAGAAATTACGGATAAAGTTTGGAAGGATATTGAGGCGCAGCAAAAAAATAATTCAAGAGCAGATATAAATTTATTTACCGGAACCTATACTGATAAATGGTTTGGGGATGTGGCAATATCTGTAAACAATGGTAAGATGTGGTTTCAATCTAAAAGATCTTTTTTATTAAAGGGAGAAATGTTTTCTTACAAAGGCAGTACATTTATTGTAAAGTGGACGGACAGAAGCATGGATGCGGATGCATTTGTAATGTTTAATCTTGATGCTGAAGGCAAAGCCGCCGGAATGAAAATGAAAGCCATCTCACCCCTTACTGATTTTAGTTTTGATTTTCAGGATCTGGATTTTGTAAAGAGTAAATAAGGAAGCAATACCAGATCATAGAACAAAAGTGAGGTTGGTTATTGCTATTGAAAGCAATGCTTTACTTTTTATATGTAACTCTCCAAATTGTATTGCCAGCATCATCTGTTACCAATAAAGAGCCATCAGTTAAAAAAACAACTCCTACAGGTCTTCCATAAACCTTGCTGGTAGCGTTATCAGCAATGAAGCCGGTAAGAAAATCCTGCATTGGGCCGGTAGGTTTTCCATTTTTAAAAGGAACAAAAACTACCTTATAGCCACTCAACACACTTCGGTTCCATGAACCATGTTGTGCAATAAAAAGTCCGCCGTAATAATTTGAGTTAAAATAATTTTTTTCATTGAATGCAATTCCAAGTGATGCGGTGTGTGAGCCTAATGAAACATCAGGTACAATGGTTTTTGATACAAGGTCAGGCCGTTCACCTTTTCTCCTCGGGTCTTCATGAGTACCAAAGTATGCATATGGCCATCCATAAAATCCATTTTCTTTTACACTTGTTGTATAATCAGGAACTAACTCATCGCCAAGTTCATCTCTTTCATTTACTGCTGTCCAAAGTATATTTGTACCCGGTGCCCAGGCAAGGCCAATAGGGTTTCTAAGGCCGCCGGCATAAATTCTTTCACCACTTCCGTCAGGATTTATTTCTAAAATATCTGCCCGGCGTTTTTCATTTTCAATTCCATGTTCGGCAACATTACTTCCCGAGCCTACAGTAACATAAATTTTTTTTCCGTCCCTGCTTGCCAATAAATTTCTTGTCCAGTGATTATTGTATCCGCCGGCGGGCAGATCGAGAATTTTTGTTCCCTGTGCAGTCATTTCTGTTTGACCTTTCTCATAAGGATACATCCATAAACCATCTGTATTGGCAACATAAAAATTATTGCCTAGTATCAACATACCAAATGGCCTGTTAAGTCCGCTTAAGAATATTTGCTTGATTTCAGGGGTTCCATCCTGATTTGCATCTCTCAATAATAAAACGCAGTTCTTACTTGTATTTCTTGAATTAGATTCTATACCCGTTTTTTTAAATCCATCAGACACGGTATTAGCTTCTGCAACAAAAATATCACCGTTAGGCGCAACATACATCCAGCGTGGATTATCAAGGCTATAAGCAAATTTTGTTACCATAAACCCAGATGGCGCAACAGGTGTTTTACCCCCAGACCAGCCAATTGTTTTTGAACTATTTCTTACAGAGGCGGTTGCAAACGGTTCGGGTAAATTAACCTCTTCAACCGCAGTTTTAACCTTAGTTGTTTGAGAATTTACAGTTACTGCTAAAAAGGAAATAAAGGTTAGAAGAAGAATGTTTTTTATCATGAAATTATTTTTATAAAATTACACAAATAATTCGCCTTTGTGCGCAAGAAAGTCTCCCCCTTAGGAGAAATTTAGAGGGATTTTTCTCCTGCAAACCCATGCTTTTTATTTTTTGAACAAATTAATCAGCTGCTTATGGCGCAGTTTCAATTTGAGGTGGGCTTTTCTTTTTAAACCACCAATACATCGGCATACCTGTTAGCATAAGCACCACACCAATAGCGGCTTCACGGGGACGGCTATAAATTGTATTATACACAAGGCATGCGCAAAATATTATCACGATCGCAGGCACAACAGGATAGCCCCAAACCTTATATGGCCGTGGAGCATCAGGCATTCTTTTACGAAGAATGAAAACACCCAATGTTGTTGCGCCGTAATAAATAAAAACAGCAAAAATTATCATGTCTGTCAACTGATCAAACGTTCCTGAAAGTACCAGCAGGCAAGCCCACACACATTGGTACAGCAGCGAATTTACAGGCACATGTTTATCATTAAGCTTTGCAACATTCTTAAAAAACAATCCTTCTTTTGCCATCGCATAATAAGGTCTGCTGCTTGAAAAAACTGTTGCGTTGCAGCAACCAAGTGTAGTAACTAAAATCAGCAATGAAATAAATAATGCCCCGTTCTCTCCCCAAAAACTTCGCACTGCTTCTACGGCTGCAATTTTATTTCCTGCTTTATAAATTTCATCTAATTGCTGCGTTGATAATAAAGACAGGTATGTTGTGTTTACCAAAAGATATACTGCTATAACCGTTATTATTCCTATGGCAATTCCTCTTGGGATATTTTTTTTTGCATCTTTTATTTCGCCGCCAACATAGCCAACGGCAGCCCATCCCTGGTATGCCCAAAACGCTGCAAGCATTGCGGTGAAAACTGCGCTTATCGTTATTGGTACATGGTTGGTTGGTTGTAATTGTATGTTATTAAAGTTTGCATGCCCGGCGGTGGACCCAAAAATTATGATGGTAAAAATTCCGGCAAACACCAATAATAAAATTGCCATGCTTACGCCTGCACCCGTTTTTATTCCTTTGGTATTTATCCAGGTAAGAATAATTATAAGAACGATTGCGGTGAGCTTTACATTAAGATCAGCAAATGGATAAAATTGTCCACCGATATTTATGGTTGCCAGCGAAGAGAGCAATGGCGGCAAATGAACAATACTGTTAAGTGATTGTGCAAATAAATATGCCAATGCAGATATAGCTGCCGTTTGAATAACAGTGAATAAACTCCAGCCAAACATAAATGCAAAAAAACGGTTGTATATTTTTTTATAGTAAACATATTCACCGCCGGTATCTGCCAAAATTCCGGCAACCTCTGCGTTGCATAATGCGCCGAATAAACTTATTAAACCTGCCAGCACCCACGCTATCAGCACCCATCCTGATGAATGAAGTTCTGTAGCCATTGGCGCCACTTTTTTATACACGCCTGAACCAATAATGTTTCCGATAACTACAACTACTACAAGCTTAAGCCCCAGAGACCTGGAAAGGGTGGATGTGCTCATTCAATTAATTTTGGTTCAAGCTAACAAAACAAATTGAAAAAAGTTTATTCTTCAATTTGATACCCGATGGGTTTATAAGAAAAGTTATTGCTCATACCTGCAGAACAGGAGGTCATTCCTACAATCAGATCCATCCTTGCCTGTAGTATAATATAATCACCGGCTTTACTTTTGGGAGGTAATACAGAAACTTTACCTGTGATTCCATCAACAGGTACATTCATAAAAATATTAAAACAGGTAGGTATATTATCAGGAGTAATTCCATATTCTTTAAGCGCTTCACAAAGATTTCCAAAACAACCCCGGTGCGGTTGAGTATGTCCGTAAATTATGCTGAACATTTCTGCGCTGCAGGGAGTAAGCAAAAAATCATGTTGGCCTACCGTATCTTCTGTCATATCAAACATGATGTTACTCCTGTTGGAATAAAATGGATGCCCCCTGGTAAGATATATTGTTTCGGCATAATCTATCGTTCTTCCTGACGAAAGGTATTCGCCTGTGTCATGTAAATTATAGCAGATAAAATCAGCAACCTGTTCTCCTTCTATATCTACAATCTTTAGCCGCTGATCTTTTTTAAAAATAAATGAAACACCGCTACGTGGAGGGATTATGTTTAGTTTCTGCATGCGTGATTTTTAAAGGGCATTGCCAGCTATCCTCATATTTTCGTCCGCTGTATTGATACACTTCGGAAGCTTTACCAAAATCCTGCAGCATTGGATTTACTGAACCCGAAAATGCAATATCACGTTTTCTCACAGCATTCTTCATTACATCGTATTTTGTTGTTGCTCTCAACTGCTCAAATTGTTCATGTGGATTAAACACCAATACCGGGTATTTAAATTGCCGCGAATGCCTGCTGCTGGCAGGATGCAGCCCGATTATATAAAATGCTTCTTCTTTAATACTGAAACTGAATTTTGGTGAAGAAGTATCTGATTCTACACGATCATCATAGTAATAATTTTCAACATCAAAAACCTGTAATGCCTGTAACCGCTGCCATAATAAGGCATCAAACATTTCTTCGCTATTAATTAGCGGGCCGGAAAATATAATAGCCGCACTATGATAGAAGTCTTTAGAATTTCTATATTCATCAACAAATTCATAAAGGAACTGTAAGATACCTGCATCCTCATTTGGGCAAGCCATATTACCTGCAACCATGCACTTTACCTGTTGCCTGGCAAGCGCTGCTTTAGCAGCAATACAGGGAAATTCTTTTGTCCCGATAAAAGACAAATACTCTTTTACAACCGTTTTCTTATTTTCAGCAAATATATTCATCAACTTTCTCTGACTAAAAATTATGCCGTAATAAAATTTCAAGGGATATAAACTGATGCAATCTACAATTCTGTTTCGGCATCAATTTTTTTAAGCATGTTATATTCTTTTCTGGCCGCTTTTAAAAATTTCCAGCCACGATTAAATCCCCAATAATGTGTTCCGTGCTGATGGTTATACTTTGAGATTTGGTATAATATTTTCCAATGGTGTAGAAATATTTTCTGTGCCTGCCACAAAGTGTTACCATTTCCGTACGCATGATGGGGCTCTGCACCGCTTCCGTTGTATTCAAGAATAGAAAAATTTTTGCCCTCTTTCAGATCTTCTACAGAAGTACATTTTATATCGTAACGGCCGTAATAAAATTGCTTTGTATAATTGCTAAGATCATCAAATACGTTTAGCAACCCATCTTTTTCGTGCTCAAGACTAACCAATTTTCCTCCCCGGCTAAGGTTCAACGCAGGAGATAAAATATAAATTTCACCCGCGGGAATAGCGTCATTTAATTTATGTTCGTGCTTTGCTTTCATCTCATCCAGCCTGAATTGTACACGATCATAATTTTGGATCAGTTCCCACAAGGTTGATCTTCCATCACCTTTTACTTCCAAAAATTCTTTTTTTATAAATCCTGTAATAGTTCCGCTTTGCGCATTGGGAAAACGGTAATAAAAAACACTTACTTCCAGAGGATATGTTATCAGTTCCTGGATGATATAATCAGAAGGCATTTTGCTATGATACTTTTTTAACTGATCTGCGTTATCAATTTTTCTAAACATAAAACCCATTGTACCTATATCAGGTTTTACCGCAAACGGATAAAGAAAATTATTTAAAGAGATCAATTGCAAAACTTCATCAAAAGATTTTGATGGGGATATATAAATGCTTTTAGGATAAGTATCGGGTGGCAGTTGATCATACATTTCTTTTTTGCCTTCTCCTTCAAAACCGCCGAATGTTAATGATGGGTTTGATGGTGTAAACCACCACCATGAACCCGAACGCAGGCAATACCAAAGCCATGCAGGAATAAGGGGAATATATTTTACACGATAGGGCCAGGTTTCCCAATGCGTGATCTTATAAAATGTTTTTTTAAAATTCATTTAACCTTCCTATCCCGATAGCTATCGGCACCCTAAAGAAAGGGCTTTTAAACTTATTATTTATCGAAGATGTAGGTTTACCAATGCCGTTAAAATTATTTGGCTATTAATCTTCCATCCTCATACATCGGTAAAACATTATCAACATCTATTGTAAGGCAATAGCGGATATCTTTCTCAAGTCCGAAATTTATAAGGCGGTGATAATGGGATGCGTTTTTGTTTTTCATAAATTCATACAGATCATCTTTTGCTTCGTTGTATAATGTTTCGGCCATTTTGGAGGCATCACAATTGATAGAAAAATTATCTTTTATACGATTGATAACTGCTCCTGCAAATAAAGTGTCTTCTAAGTTTATCCTGCCCTTCCATGCTGCACATGCAAGAATTACATTTTCTTTTTGCGCTGTGAGATAATTGCAAACTGCAGATAAATTTGGGAAAGATCCGGTAATAATGGCTTTTGCGTTTTCTGCCAGCGCTATGTGAAGCAGCTTTGTTCCATTGGTTGTGGTGAGCACTAATGTTTTTCCTTTGATAAATTCCGGGGGATATGTAAATGGCGAATTGCCATATTCCAATCCATCAGCAATTTTTCCATCCCGTTCGCCTGCGGTTATTACTTCCATTTGTTTTCCAAGCCTGATGCATTCTGTAACACTATCCACAGGGATGATGCTTTTAGCACCATTATGCAATGCCGCTGCAATTGTTGAGGTGGCCCGTAATACATCAATGATTACAATGATGCTGCTGCTAACATCATATAAATTTAATAACGCCGGAGACAAAGAAGTAAACAGCGTTGGCTTATGTATAGTTTGAGATTCCAGTTTTAAGATTTTTATTGTTTAAAAAATAGTATGGAAATGCTATTACACAAACGGCATCTTTACCACTTTAGCGATTAATAATTTGTCGCGAACTTTTACATACACCTGTTGCCCTATAGGGGAATATGTTGTGTTTACATATCCCATTGCAATTGCTTTACCAAGAGATGGTGATTGAGTACCACTGGTTACCCTGCCGATTACAGCGCCCATGTGATCTTTAATTTCATAATCATGGCGTGGAATTCCTTTTTCAACCATTTCAATTCCTACTAATTTTTGTGCTACACCTTCTGCCTTTTGTTTTTCTAAAATTTCTCTGGCTGTAAAATCTTTTGTGAATTTAGTTATCCACCCAAGGCCTGCTTCCAAAGGAGAGGTTGTATCATCAATATCATTTCCATAAAGACAATAACCCATTTCCAAACGCAGTGTATCTCTTGCCCCAAGCCCAATTGGTTTTATTCCCTGTTGTGCTCCTCCATTAAAAATTGCCTCCCATATTTTATTGGCATCCTCATCTTTATCTTCAAAATAAATTTCAACACCGCCGGAACCTGTATAGCCTGTAGCGCTTATTAATACATTATCAACGCCTGCAAATTTTCCTTTTACGAAGGTGTAATATTTTAAATTCATGATATCAATCTCTGTAAGCGGCTGCAATATTTTTGTTGCATCAGGCCCCTGTATAGCAAGCAAACAGGTTTTATCAGAGATGTTGTGCATCACTACATCTTTAGTATTATGTTGTTTTATCCAGCTCCAGACCTTATCAATATTGCCGGCATTTACTACCAGCATGTAAACTTTATTTTCTTCGATGCAGTAAACAATAAGGTCATCAATTATCCCCCCCTTTTCATTAGGCAAACAACTGTATTGCGCTTTACCTGAGGTTAGTTTTGAAGCATCGTTACTGGCTATTCTTTGGATAAGATCCAGTGCATTTTCTCCTTTTAAAATAAATTCTCCCATGTGGCTTACATCAAATACGCCTGCATTGTTACGAACTGCAGTATGCTCGTCATTTATTCCTGTATAACTGATAGGCATATTGTATCCTGCAAATTCAGCCATCTTTGCACCAAGTGCAATATGCTTTTGTGTGAAGGGAGTATTTTTCATGAAGAATTTTTAGGGTGCAAAGATAATGTGTGTATTGTCTGAACCATGATTTGGGTAGATTTTTTGGATTAAAGAGAAAAAATATTTTCTATCAGGAAATAGAAAGAATAATAAACCTGAGATCTTATTAATTTAATACACCCACATCAAGGTTCAGAATCGTACTAATTAAAAAAGGCTCCCGCTTTCGCAAGAGCCTCCGCTTTGTTTCAACTTCAACTTAACTATTGAAACTATTTTACCTCACCCTTCCCTCTCCAAAGGAGAGGATTAATCATATACTCATTATAAAATCGAATTTTTTACCGCTTAATGCATCGGCATTGGTATTCTGATCAATTTTTTGCAACTTCTTTTCCAGCTCTTCTTTTTTCTTTTGCAATGAATCCTTCATTTTTTGAATTTGTTTTTCTTTTACCACTTTTAAAGAGTCAATGGATTTTTGTGTATCATCGTAACGGTAACCGGGATTATTATCATCGCTTTCATCACCATCATCTACAGTTACTTTTACTTTATTAGGGCCTATCTTTTTATAAATTGTTCTTTTATGCCTCCAGTCTTCACTGGCAGGTTTTCCATCAAGGGTATACAAACCATCTTCTTTCATTATCAGTTGCTCGCCCTGGTGATTATACCATGAAAAGCTTTCTGTTTCCCAATCATAATCATCGCCATTCTCCGTCCATGGAAATTGAAAGCGTTCCCAGTTTCCCCATCCAACTCTTTTATTTATCTGGATGCTTTTGCCTACCGGAACTGCGATGGTGATGACTACATGTTGATTGCGGAATTTATCCTCTTCAGTAATAGGAACGCCCCTGTCAATTAAAAGTGTAGAATCTTTTTGTGAAACATTATAGTTCATAAGCGCTGCCAGTGTATCAGCATAATGCCTTGTACGTCCGTTACAAAATTTTGTAAGTGTTACCTGGAAACTATCGTTAGCAGACTTTATTATGCGAAGGCTCACATTATCTACATAAGCAGTATCCTCTGTAAAGCTTGCAAATGGTTCCATCCTGAAGCGGTTGTATCTTCCATTAGAATTATAAGATACCTGCATAATACTTGCCGAAGGATTTACAAGGGAAATTTTTTCTTCATTTATAGTATTCATGCTTTTAAAATCTTTACTAACAGAAGCAATCAGAGATATAAAACATACCCATCCTAATGCCCATAAACTTATGATCCCAATCCTCATCATCTTGCTATTGCTTTTTATTTTAGCAATCCTTCTTATAAGCCATGTGATAATGCCGATTACCGGAACATAAATGAAAAATATAAGTGTACCCCAGGCAAAAAAGTTTTGCCATCCATCTCTTATTAAATAATCTTTAAAAGGAAATATGCCCGTTGCTCCAATAGCAAATCCAAAGGAGACTAAAGCAAATATGCCTAAAAGAAAATACACAAATATCTTAAGCAATACTATAATAATATCTCCTAAAGATGTTCTTGTTTTTTTTGCTGCATAAGCAAATTCATCCCCCATTTTTTTGCCAAACTCTGCACCTTGTTTACCCACAACATTTATTCTTTCTTTTACCCCTTTCATTTCTTCTTTTACAGAATTTTTTATTGAATTCAGGTCAACTCTTTCTCCCTTCATTTCTAATTTTTCTGAGGTTGTAGCAGCTTCAGGAATAACCAGCCATAAAATAACATAGATCAATAAACTGCCGGGGCTAAATGAAAAGCCTATAAAATTTGGAAATGATAGCGGACCAAAATGTGCCCACCTAAAAAAGAACGATATAAAAGGAATTAAAAATAAAATTCTTGGTATCCATACGTTTATATTAAAGTAACTGGCAATACCACTGCATACACCTGCAATAATTTTATTATCAGGGTTTCTGTACATCCTTTTGCGCACACCATTTTGCACTGAATCGCTGCTGGGTACAAAAGCCCATAATAATATATATGCCAAAAATCCTATTCCTGAAAACACAAACACAAGCCTTACAATTATTGGTTCAATATTAAAATACGCTGCAATACCACTGCACACACCACCAAGAATTTTATTGTTGGCATCCCGATACAATTTTTTACCAGAAGTAAAAGCGGTTTGCTGATATTCTCCTTTAGTATCCTGACTTTTATTTGTATAAGAACTATCTGTAGATGCACTGTCAGCATCTGCCAGATCCTGTGGGCGACCGATATTATTTATGATACCATTTATGTCATCATCAGTAATACAGGTTGCGCCATTTTTAATGCGTTCCTGAAAAAGCTCACTGATGCGGCTTTCAATATCATTAATTATCTCATCACGACCTTCTTCATTTGCGAAATAATTTCTCAGGCTATCGGTATATTGTTTTAATAGGTCGTAAGATGTTTCCTCAATTGGAACCACCCGCCCCTGGAAATTTATATTAATTACTTTTTTCATCTCAGTTGTATTTATTGGTTTGTTGAAGTTGAAGTTTTATTTGGGTTTTTATCAGAGGTTATCATTTCAACAGCATTGGCAAGTTCCATCCATGTGGCTTCTAATTCTTTATAAAATGCTGCCCCTTTTTCAGTAAGCATAAAATATTTTCGTGGGGGGCCGCTGTTACTTTCTACCCAGCGATAGGTTAAAAATTCTGCGTTCTTTAACCGGGTAAGAAGTGGATAAAGTGTTCCTTCCAGGATATTAAGATTAGCCGCCTTCATTTTATCAATGATATCTGAAGGATAAGCTTCACCTAATTGAATTACTGAAAGAATACAGAATTCCAATACTCCTTTTCGCATTTGGCTTGCTGTGTTATCTATATTCATGATGTCTGTTTTTTTGATCTGTTTTTCTCAATTCTTAACCAAAGATAGGAACTAATTTAATACTATGCAATACATAATACCATATTTTTTATAGTAGCTGGTTGTTAATATAACTGCCCTTTGTGGAAAATCTTATTCACACTGCATTTCAAAGGATTTTATCATTAAAAAATAATCTTGCATTAATAGATGAATGGTAGAATAATTTTATGAACGGAGGGTAAAAATCTTATTTATTTGGCCTACTTTTAAAAAAATCGTGTGTATGAGATCAACATTAGTTTGCTTTTTATTGATGGGAAATTTCCTTGTTTCTAACGGCCAAAAACAAAAAATAAATAAGCCGCTGCAACGGCAGATTGAAGAATTAATAAAAGGCTTTACTGGAGACATAGGCATATATGTAAAAGATCTTAGAACGAATAAGATCGCCTCCATTAATGCTGATACAATATTTCCTACAGCCAGTATGGTTAAGATCCCGATCTTAACAGGAGTAATGGATAAGATAAACAAAGGAGAATTACAATATCACCAAACCCTAACTTATAAGGATTCATTATTGTATGCCGGTGTTGATATATTGGGCTCATTTAAAAATAATGAACAGATAGAATTGAGCAAAGTAATTATGCTGATGCTTACGATGAGCGATAACACCGCAAGCCTTTGGCTGCAAAGTTTAGCCGGTGGTGGTAAAAGGATAAATGAAATATTAGAAAGTTTGGGATTTAAAAATACAAGAGTAAATTCAAGAACACCGGAAAGAGAAATAAACAGAACACAATATGGATGGGGGCAAACAACTCCTTATGAAATGGTTAGTCTCTTTGAAAAAATTTATAGAGGAGAAATTATAAGCGACAGTTCTTCACAAAGAATGTTGCGTTTAATGGGCAGAGATTATTGGGATGAAGAAGCGATCTCTCAAATTCCTTCAATCATTTTTGTGGCTGCAAAAAGTGGCGCAGTGGATGAATCAAGAAGTGAAACGCTATTAGTAATGGCTCCAAAGAATCCATATATATTTTCTATCTGCACAAAAAACAATAAGGATACAAGCTGGAAAGAAAATAATGAAGCCTGGGTACTTACCAGGAAAATTTCAAAACTATTATGGGAGCACTTTGGTAAAAAATAATAATGTTGTTAATTTTTAAATGCCAGGTTTTTTATAACTATTTATTGTAGCAGGGTAGTATATCCTTTTTGTAAATTGAAGTATAAATAAGGAACATGAGATACATTTACCTATATCTTTCTTTTATTACTTTTTTATTTGCGGCTTGCAATTCCAGCAAGAGCATCCCCAAAACCACAGAGGATAAAACTTTATTTAGTGTGATAAAAAAATTAGATAAAGATCCCTCTAACACAGAATTAAAAAATACAGTTACCAACTTATATAAGGAAGCGGCAAAAAGTCACCTTGATAAAATTGAAGTGTATAATACATTAACCGAACCTGATCGCTGGATCAAAATTATTAAGGAATATGAAGCCTTAAAAAATTTATCGGAAGTAATTACCAACTCAGCAGCAGCAAAAATAGTTAACGCTTCATCCTATACTTCCGAAATGCAAATTGCAAAACAAAATGGAGCTGAAGCTTATTACAATATTGGTATCTCGAATTTGAAGAATGGTGATAAGCAATCGGCACGAAATGCATATTATTCATTTAAAAAAGCAAATGAATTTATGCCCGGATATAAGGATGTTCGTCAGCAAATAAATATAGCTTTTGAAAACAGTGTTGTAAAAGTTGTAATTAATCCTGTTAGAGATAATACATTTTTTTACAACAGCATGGGATGGAATAATTATGGAAACAACTTTAACAACGATTATTTTCAAAGAAGTTTAGTAAATGATCTTGGCGGAAATTATAATAAAACTTCTCCTTCACAATTTTATACAGATTGGGAAGCAAGAAGAGAAAATATCCGCCCTGATTGGGAAGTTGATCTTACATGGATGTACTTAAATATTCCACAACCAATTACCAACCAATATTCACGGAATATAAGCAGGCAAATTGAAACAGGCAGGGATACTTCCGGTAAAGTTTATTACCAAACGGTTACTGCTACATTAAACATTGTAAAAAAATATTTTACCGCCTCCGGCGATATGGAATTAAAAATAACGGATATAAACACGGGAAGAAATATAACAACCTGGCCGGTACAGCGATCAGTTTAACTGGCAGGAAGAGTATGCAACTTACTATGGGGATTCAAGAGCATTAAGCAATAATGATTATGCATTACTCAACAATAATAATTATCAAATTCCAGATAAAGAAGATATTTTGAATAAGCTCTCTCAACGAATTTATCCGCAGATAAAAAACAGGATTGCCGCAGTTGCTAATTGGTAGGTGTATGGACATAAATAAAGCTTGCCGTAATTAAATTCAAAATAAATTAAAGGGCATCTCTAATTATTGAACTTTCCAAAAGTTGGCAATTATAAACTAACGCCAATGCTTAATTTAAACTATTGGAAAGTTTAAACTTTCTGTTATTAGAGATTCTCTTAATTTAATTCATTTTATCTATTGACTACTTACTATTGACCATTGACTTTTATTAACTTTACTGCTAAATAAAATTTATGGGTGTTATCAAAGATAAATTCAAAGAAAAGGCTGATATCATGTCTGCAGAGATGAAGGAAATTTTAAAACAGCATGGGGATAAAAAGATAGGCGAAGTTTTTTTATCCCAGGTTTACCAGGGCATGCGGGGAATTACCGGCCTTGTTACCGAAACATCTTTACTTGATGCCCAGGAAGGTATCCGGTTTCGGGGATATTCAATTCCTGAATTGCAACAAAAATTACCCAAGTCTCCCGGTGGATCAGAGCCTTTACCTGAAGGTTTATTTTATCTTATGTTGGTGGGTGAATTGCCAACAGATGAAGATGTACAACATCTTACCAGTGTTTGGCAACGCCGCAGCCATGTTCCAAATCATGTATTTGCAACTATCGAAGCATTGCCTGTTACTACACACCCTATGACGCAGTTTGTAGTAGCTATTATGGCATTGCAAACCGAAAGTCAGTTTGCAAAAAAATATGCAGCAGGCCTTAATAAAAAAGATTATTGGGAGGCGGTGTTTGATGATTCGATGGATCTTATATCACGGCTGCCGAGGGTTGCCGCATATATCTATCGGCGAAAATATAAAAATGGGGATCATATTCAACCGAATGGATTGCTGGATTGGGCTGGCAATTTCGCTCATATGATGGGATATGAAGATGAGGGTTTTAAAGAATTAATGCGATTGTATATGACCATTCACGCCGATCATGAGGGTGGTAATGTATCTGCACACACCACGCATTTGGTTGGCTCTGCATTAAGTGATCCATACCTAAGTTTCGCAGCAGGAATGAATGGCCTTGCAGGCCCATTACACGGTTTGGCAAACCAGGAAGTTATTAAATGGATATTCGACATGAGAGAAGAATTAGATACCGAACTTCCTTCAAAAGAGCAAATTGTTGAGTACGTTAAAAAAACTTTACTGGAAGGAAAAGTGGTACCCGGGTACGGTCATGCGGTGTTGCGTAAAACAGATCCAAGGTTTACTGCACAAATGGAATTTGGTAAAAAGCATATGCCTGATGATCCCTTAGTTAAAACAGTTTGGAATATTTACGAAGCAGTACCACCTATTTTACAATCTCTTGGAAAAATAAAAAATCCGTGGCCGAATGTAGATGCTCATAGCGGCGCTTTATTGGTTCATTATGGAATGAAAGAATATGAATTTTATACCGTTTTATTTGGTGTTTCAAGAGCATTGGGAGTATTGGCAAGCCTTTGCTGGGACAGGGCTTTCGGCTTTCCTCTTGAAAGGCCAAAGTCCATCACCAATGCCCAGGTAAAATTATGGATAGATGGAAAAGATGAAATATGGGGAGAATAATATATTTTTATTTTTTAAAGAACTAAATCTTTATATCTTTTGTGTATCTTTTAATTACCGTATGAAAATATTATAAATATAAAACTAAAACAAAATGAGAATCACATCTTCTATTTTAATTATTGCAATTATGATTTTTGCAGGATGCAAGCCAAAATCAACAACGGAAATCAAAACAAATGATTCCACAAATACATCAAACAAGGGATTAAAAATGCCTGATATAGGGGATCTTAAAAAGAATTCAAACAATTCTAATCCTAATAATTCAAACAATTCCGGTTGGTCAAAAAATTATCGTGATAAATTTGTACAGGGTTGTATTACTAAAGCATCTGAGCAAGTGAGCGAATCACAAGCATCCAGTTATTGTAATTGCATGGTTGTAAAAGTAGAAGCAAAATATCCTAATGAGAATGATGTAGACGCAAAGCTTACCGCAGCTGATATCGAAAGTATGAGGTCTGGCTGTACAACCAATTCTACACAAAGCAATCCTAATAATCCAAATCAACCAAATAATTACAATAATCCGAATCAACCAAATCAACCAAATCAACCGAATCAACCAAATAATTACAACTCGCAAAGTTGGTCTCTTTCTGATCAACGTGAATTTATGGATAATTGTACTCCCGGAGCAAGTAAAACATTGGGTACAAACGCAGCAAATAATTATTGCGATTGTATGCTGAAAAAATTGATGCAGGAGTATCCTAATTCAAAAGATGTTGGAAATGTTTCTAAAACTCATATGAGCTCATTAGCCTCAGATTGTTTGGGAAGATAATAGTATGATTATAAAGAAGGTGCTTTAACTCAACAGGCACTTTCTGAATCAGGCTTATACCTCAGTAAAAAAGTTTTTTTTAAAGCCTGTGAAACCAATAAAAATAATAGAGATCGGCACTATGCATATTGTGATTGTTTACAAAAAAAGAAAAAAAGGTATGACTGTTTAAAGTCTAAATATTTTTTTAATTTTCAAAACTAAAACTATCAATTATGAAAAAAGTCATTTTGTATTTTTTTGTTGGATGTCTTATTATTTCATGTAAACCGGGTCCTGATAAAAAGGAAAATATATTTAACCAGCAAAAAAATACCAATACTACAAATTCCACCTGGTCAAAAGATTTCAGCGAAAAATTTATGAATGATTGTGTTAAGAGTGCTACTGCCGGGATGGGGCAGGCGCAGGCTCAAACCTATTGTGCATGTATGCAGGATAAAATATCAAAAAAATATCCTGATGAGAACGATGCCCAAAATAAAGTAACAAAAGAGGAGGTAGAAAATTTAAAAGGCGGCTGTTTAAGTAATCAAACAAATAATAACCCTAATAATAACCCAAATAATAATCCAAATAATAATCCGAATAATAACCCTAATAATAACCCTAATAATAATCCGAATAATAATCCGAATAATAACCCGAATAATAAACCGAATGATAATCCGACCCAAAAGCAATGGTCAAATGACGATCAAGGTACATTCCTGCAGACTTGTGTTACATTAGCAGTGAAAAGAATGGATGGCGGTGCTGCTACTCAATTATGCGATTGCATGATGCAAAAGCTTATGCAGAAATATCCCAGCAGAGCCGCAGCCAATAATGCTTATACACAGGAATATAATGATGAACTGGAAAGAGAATGCATGGGTAATGGAAAGGGAAAAGAGTGATTTTGAAAGAGTACAAATAATTACTGAATCAGTAACGTTCGTTTTGGGATGGTTGCAGAAAAAGAAAAAGATATGACTGTTTAAAGTCTAAAATATTTTTTTCAAACATAAAAACTATCAATTATGAAAAAAGTCTTTTTTTATCTTTTAGTTTTTTGTCTTATTGTTTCGTGCAATCAAGGCAATAACGATAATAAAAATCTATTTGGCCCTGTAAAAAATAATACAACAAATTCTACCTGGTCAAAAGATTTCAGCGAAAAATTTATAAACGATTGTGTTACCAGTGCATCTGCCGGGATGGGTAAGGCGCAGGCCCAAACCTATTGTGCATGTATGGAAGATAAGGTATCAAAAAAATATCCTGATGAGAATGATGCCCAAAATAAAATGACAAAGGAGGATGTAGAAAATTTGAAAGGAGGTTGTTTAAGTAATCAGACAAATAATAACCCAAATAATAATCCTAATAATAACCCAAATCAAAAGCAATGGTCAAATGACGATCAAGGTACATTCCTTCAGAATTGTGTTACTACAGGGATAAAAACGATGGATGCCGGTACGGCTACCCAGGTTTGTGATTGCCTTTTACAAAAACTAATGCAGGAATATCCAAGCAAAGCCGCAGCCAATGCTATATCACAGGAACATAGCGCTGAACTGGAAACACAATGCATGGGTACTGGCAAGAGAAAGTAGTGATTAAAAAAGGGCAGTAACAATTATTATCCGGGCTTTACTATTTAATAATAAGCAGTAATAAAATACGGTTTCAGGGGGATTAGCTCAGTTGGCCAGAGCGCTTGCATGGCATGCAAGAGGTCACCGGTTCGAGCCCGGTATTCTCCACTACTTCTTTTGTTTTTTCGCGTTGTTATTTTTTTTCATTCCTTCCTCATCTTTCACTTCATTATTTTTTGGCTGCTTTTTTTTATCATATTTAGAAGGAGTGTTACCGCTTCCAAAAATACTATTACTGTTTGCGTGAACTTTTGCATTAGTATTGGCAGCAGTGGTTACCTTTTGTTGTTTTACAATATTTGAAATATGCACCTGTTGTGCAAACAAATTTTCACTAATTAAAAATACCATAAATAAGGCTATAATTTTAAATATAACTTTCATTGTACGCTTTTATATACCAATAAATATATAAGACATAAAAACTATGCCTTTAATAAAATTGTTTAATAAAATATTTGGTTACACTAAAATAATTAGTATTTTTACACTAAGCAAATTAGTTTGATATGGCCATTGCAGGACAAAATTTAAAATACCTACGTAAGCTGAGAGGCTGGACACAAGATGAGTTCGCCAATAAGCTGGGCATTAAACGCTCACTTATTGGAGCCTACGAAGAAGAAAGGGCTGAGCCCCGGCTTGAAGTGCTGGAGATAATCAGTGATATGTTTAAACTAACACTTGATGAATTACTCCGTAAAGATTTAAGTGTAACGCAAGGCAGTAATTATCTTGCGAAAAGACGGCAGTTAAAAATGATGAATGCTGACAGGAATCTTATTCATTTTGTTCCTGTAAAAGCAGCAGCAGGTTACCTTGCCGGTTATGCCGACAGTGAATTTATTGATGAGCTAAATACTTTTACATTGCCTATGTTAACTGGCGGTAATTATCGTGCCTTTGAAATAATCGGTGATAGTATGATGCCAACACCTTCCGGAAGTATTATTGTTGGAGAAAAGGTAGAAAATCTTGACGATGCCAAAAATAATCTTGCTTATATTGTTGTAAGTAAAAATGAAGGGATAGTGTATAAGAGAATAGTAAAAAGTAACCGTATAAAAAATAAAGTAACATTAGTAAGTGATAATCCTGCATACCAGCCTTATCAGGTAAATGCACATGATATCCTGGAAATGTGGCAGGCGCTGGCAATTATAAATAAAGTTACCCAGCAACAAAGATGGGATGTAAATGCGCTGGCAAATCTTGTTAACAACTTGCAGGATCAGGTTAGCAACATGGCTAAAAAAATGAATTAGGTTTGTGAATATTCATAATAATTTTGCTTCATTCTTACAATTAGAATGCGGCCGTACAGATACATCGGTTAACAATTAAAAAAAACAGTTATGATCAAGTTACAAATTGTAGGCAACCTCGGAGGAGATTGCATTCAAAAAGAAGTGAACGGTAAAACCGTAATTAATTTTAATGTAGCACACACTGAAAAATTTAAAGACGCTCAGGGCAATTTAAAAGAAAGAACCACATGGGTTAATTGTGCTTATTGGACAGACAGGACAGCAGTTGCCCAATATTTAAAAAAAGGAAAACAGGTATATGTAGAAGGTTCACCGGAAGCCGATGGTTATTTAAATAAAGAAAATCAACCGGCAGCTACATTAAGAATGAGAGTACAAAATTTACAATTATTAGGTGGTGGTGAAGGCGGTGGTCAAAGTAATGCAGGTAACCAACAATCTAATCAATCCATGCCCTCTTCAGATGCTGTAACAAGTAATGCAAACCGTATGAGTGAAATTTCAGAGCCTGCAGATGATCTGCCATTTTAATTGTCTGGCAGTTTCCGTCTGATAATTTATTAAATTTTCCTGTCAGACCGAAGTAAGGCGATAACAATTGTTGTCGCTTTTTTTATATCTGAATTCCAAAATAGAAAGCTCCCCATAAGGAAGCTTTCTAAAAAGAATTACTATTATTTATAAGGGATTTAAAGGATCAACCGGATCTTTTGGCTTTACAATTAATCCTTTTTGCAATAAGCTATTTCTTTTACTATATCCAAAATAAATTACAAAACCTATCAAAAGCCAGCCACCTAATCTTAACCAGTTTGTCCAGCCTAATCCAAATATCATAGCGCCACAAACAAGGATTCCCAGAATTGGAACAAAGGGCACAAGTGGAGTTTTGAAAGCTCTCGGCATATCCGGATCTGTTTTTCTCAAAATAATTACTGCAACACAAACCAGCATGAAAGCAAACAAGGTTCCGATACTTGTCATATCGCCAACAATATCACCCGGAACAAATGCGGCAAATGCTCCAACGACAACTAAAAAAATGAGATTCGCTTTGTATGGTGTTTTAAATTTAGGATGAACATCACTAAAAACTTTTGGCACTAAACCATCACGGCTCATAGAATAAAAAACACGACTTTGCCCAAGAAGCATAACCAATATTACTGAAGAGAAACCGGCAAGTATTGCGACTGTCACCAATTTTCCCAACCAAGAATAGCCTGGCATAAAAGTTTCTATCGCCTGCGCTACAGATGCTTCTTTTCCTGTGGTTCTAAAAAATTCTACAGGAGCTAACCCTGTTAGTACATGCGCAAATAAAATATAGAGTACAGTACAAATAGCAAGCGACCCTAAAATACCAATAGGCATTGATTTTTTTGGATTCTTTGTTTCCTGCGCAGCAGTACTCACTGCATCAAATCCTATAAAGGCAAAAAATACAACACCGGCTGCACCTAATATTCCCATAATACCTCCGTAGGTATGTGCTACACCCTGGTGATCTGTATAAGTAGTTGATTGAGGTATGTACGGTGTATGATTTGCTGAATTAATAAATCCCCATCCGAAAATGATGATGAGTACAACGATAGCAACTTTTGTAATTACAATTATGCCATTTACAAATGCAGATTCTTTTGTTCCTTTTATTAATAATAAACTAAGTAAAGCAATGATACCAAAAGCCGGGATATTCATTATACCATTTATTCCATCAACAGAATGTTCAAAAGGAGAATGACACCATTGATAAGGAATGGCTTTCCAGTGTAAAACATTTACGAGTAAATTATTTAAATATTCGCTCCATGCAATACCAACTGTTGCTGCACCAACTGCATATTCCAGTACAAGATCCCAACCAATAATCCATGCCATAAATTCTCCCATGGTTGCATATGTATAAGTATATGCGCTTCCGGAAATGGGGATAGAGGAAGAAAGTTCCGCATAACATAGTCCTGCTAAAGCACAACCGATAGCGGCAACAATAAATCCTAACGTTACCGAAGGGCCGGCATTCTGAGCGGCAGCAGCAGCAGTTCTTACAAATAATCCGGCTCCAATAATAGCACCTATACCAAGCGCTACAAGAGAGGCTGAACTTAATGTACGCTTAAGTCCTTTTTCTGAGTCACCGCTCTCAGCCATCAATTCACTCATCGGTTTTTTTATAAATAAACTCATACGGTTTGGTTAAAGGTGAATAAAAACAGGATGGAAAAATAAGCAAATAAATCTTAAAACATTAAACAGCTTTTTTATTTTTTAGCATAACCATAGTTAACTCATTTTAAATATTATATTGCAAAACTAATTACCATTGATGAAAGTGAAATCTGCTAACAGAAACCGGCTTACCATATTTATTCTCATCGCAATGGTTGCCGGTGTTTTGCTGGGCTATGTTGTTCATAAAAATTCTACTCCTGAATTTATTTCAAAATTTTCTGTCAATATAAAACTACTCACTACTATTTTTTTAAGGCTGGTGCAAATGATAATTGCACCGTTGGTTTTTTCTACATTGGTGGTGGGCATTGCAAAACTTGGAGATATTAAAACGGTTGGTAGAATTGGAGGTAAAGCTTTACTATGGTTTGTATCTGCATCATTGGTTAGTTTGTTATTAGGAATGTTGCTGGTAAATTTCTTTCACCCCGGTACTGCCATTGATTTGAGTAACGCAGATACAGCAGGAGCCAAAGACCTTATTGGAAAAACCCAGGAATTTTCTATACAAAAATTTGTTGAACATGTTTTTCCTAAAAGCGTGTTTGATGCCATGGCAAACAATGAGATATTACAATTAGTAGTTTTCAGCATCTTCTTTGGAGTGGCCGCAACAGCCATTGGCGATTATGCAAAACCTGTAGTAAAAGCGCTTGAAGGTGTATCGCACATTATCTTAAAAATGGTTGGCTATGTTATGAACTTTGCGCCGCTTGGTGTATTTGGAGCTATTGCTGCGGTAATTGCTACCAAAGGGTTAGAAGTTTTTAATTTTTATGGGCTGTATCTTTTTTATTTTATTATTGGCATTTTTTCTTTGTGGGCAATTTTATTGGTGGTGGGATTTTTAATTTTAAAAAACAGAATTCCTGCTCTGATAAAAAGAATTGCACAACCGCTGTTAATTGCATTCAGCACAACCAGCAGCGAGGCAGTTTTTCCTAAATTAACTGAGGAGCTTGAACGTTTTGGATGCAGGGATAAAATTGTTGCTTTTACTTTGCCATTGGGTTATAGCTTTAACCTTGATGGCAGCATGATGTATATGACATTTGCCAGCCTTGCCATAGCACAGGCATATGGAATTCATCTTGATCTTGGTACACAGTTAACAATGTTATTGGTATTGATGCTTACCAGTAAAGGAATTGCCGGGGTACCCAGGGCCTCACTTGTGGTAGTTACTGCCACCTGTGGAATGTTTAATATTCCTCCGGAAGGAATTGCATTGATATTACCTATTGATCATTTTTGTGATATGTTTCGTACAGCAACAAATGTTTTAGGAAATGCATTGGCAACTGCAGCAGTTAGCAAATGGGAAGGCGAACTTGCTGATTAAATAATTAAATTATAGTAATGGAATTACTTGAAATATTTGGATTAGCACTTAAGGATATTTTAAATCCTCAGTTTTATATTCAGCATGGGGGTTTATGGATGATACTTTTTATTGTGTTTGCTGAAACCGGTTTGTTTGCGGGATTTTTTTTACCGGGTGATGCATTATTATTTGTTACCGGCATCTTTAGTTCCACTGATCCACAAACGGGGCCGGGCATTGTAGCATCGGCATTATTTGAAACCCACAATCAATTTGCTGACCTGGCAATATTGTGGCTATTGATAGCCATTGCAGGCATAGCCGGAAATTATGTTGGTTATTGGTTTGGGAAAAAAAGCGGACCGTTTTTGTATCATAGAAAAGATACATTTTTTTTCAAAAAAAAATATTTACTGCAGGCGCATGACTTCTATGAAAAAAATGGCGGCCCAGCAATAATTGTTGCAAGGTTTGTTCCCTTCGTTCGCACATTTGCCCCCATTGTTGCGGGTATTGTTGCTATGGATAAAAAGAAATTCGCTTTTTATAATATTACAGGTTGTATAGCCTGGGTGGGCAGTATGCTTATCGCAGGTCATTTTTTGCAGGCATTAATTAAAAAAGAATTTGGGTTTGATCTTAAAGAACATCTTGAAGTTATTGTGATTGGAATAGTGCTTATTACAACTTTACCTGTTATATGGAAAATATTTATAAGTAAAAATAAATCTGAAACTTCTCCTCCAAAAGTTGATGAACATTTATGAACAAAAAACAATTAGGTGTTTTATCATTACCTGTTATCGTTGCTGCTTTGGGATATTTTGTAGATATCTATGATCTCTTATTATTTACTATCGTAAAAAAACCAAGCATGCTTGCTGTGGGATCAACTGATGTAACGCTGCTGGCAGATAGTACAAAAGTTATCAACTGGCAAATGGTTGGTTTGCTTTTAGGCGGAATTATTTGGGGTGTTCTTGGTGATAAAAAAGGAAGGTTATCAGTTTTATTTGGTTCCATTATTTTATATTCTTTAGCAAATTTTGTTACCGGCTTTATTCAAACGGTTGATCAATATGCAATATGCCGTTTTGTTGCAGGCCTGGGCCTGGCGGGAGAATTAGGCGCCGGTATAACATTAGTTAGTGAGTTGTTACCTAAAGAAAAAAGAGGGCTTGGAACCTCTATGGTGGCAGCAATTGGGTTGAGCGGCGCTGTAATTGCTTACTTCACTTACCAGGTTACCGGTGACTGGAGATTGTGTTATAAAATTGGAGGATGCCTGGGAATTTTACTTTTGTTTTTACGCATTAGTGTTGTGGAATCAGGCATGTTTAAAATGATAAAAGAAAAAAATATTTCAAGAGGAAATTTTTTTATGTTCTTTACAAATGCGAACCGGTTTAAAAAATATCTGTTAGCTATTCTTATAGGTTTACCCACATGGTACGTTATCGGCATACTCGTAAATCAAAGCGATCGTTTTGCAAAAGCAATGTTTGGCAGCAGCACATTGGATTCAGGGCGCTCAATCATGTTTGCTTATGTTGGTATTTCCATCGGTGATATTGCCATCGGGCTGGTAAGTCAATATTTTAAAAGCAGGAAAAGAGCATTACTTATATTTTATATTATCTGTATTATTTGTTTATTTATTTTCTTTAGCAGCTTAAATAATTCTGATGCTTCAATGTATTTTATTTGCGCTGCACTTGGCTTTAGCACGGGCTTTTGGGCCATATTTATTACAATGGGAGCAGAACAATTTGGCACTAACCTCAGGGCAACAGCAGCAACAACAATTCCTAACATGGTTAGAGGCGCATTGCCATTAATAAATTTATTGTTTCTCGATTTTTTTCAGAAGAACCTGCATTGGCAAATTATAAAGAGTGGAATAATAACAGGTATAATTGTAATGGCTATTACATTGATCGCTTATTACTATACTAAAGAAACTTTTCATAAAGATCTTAATTATGTTGAACCCCTCTAAAATCTAACGCTCCTCTATCCCGATAATTATCGGGACACCTAAAGGGGAGACTTAAAGCGATTATATTATGAAGTCATTTTCAATCATTGAAAACCAAAGCCCTCCTTTTAGGGAGAATTTAGGAGTGTTAAAATTTCTTATCATTCGTTTTTCTTCCATTGGGGATATTGTACTTACTACTCCTGTAGTGCGTTGTTTGCGAAAGAAATTTCCGGATGCACAAATTCATTATCTCACAAAACAATCATTTGCATCAATTGTAATTGCCAATCCTTATGTAAATAAAGTACATGCTTTTACCGATGATCTGGATGCGGTGATAGTAGAATTAATAAATGAAAATTTTAATTATATAATTGATCTTCATCATAACCTGCGCACACTTAGAATAAAGCAGGTATTAAAAAAAATTCCCTCATTTTCTTTTGATAAATTAAATATTCAAAAATGGGTGTTTGTAAATTTTAAGATGAATGTAATGCCTCATCTGCACATTGTTGACCGCTACATGGAAACAGTACATAGCCTTGGCGTTGTTAATGATGGGCTTGGACTTGATTATTTTATTCATGATAAAGATATAGTTGCGCAAAAGGATCTTCCTGTTTCACATTTGCATGGATATATCGGCATTGTTGTTGGCGCTGCACACAACACTAAAAAATTACCGGTACATAAATTAAAGGAACTATGTTCAAAAATAAATCATCCAATTATTTTGTTAGGTGGTAAGGAAGATTATAAAAATGCAACACAAATTTCTTCGGTTGATCCTGTAAAAATTTATAACGCCTGTGGTAAATTTAATCTTGCCGAATCGGCTGATTTTGTAAGGCGTGCAAAGCTTATTATAAGCCATGATACAGGCCTGATGCACATTGCATCGGCATTTAAAAAGGAGATAATTTCTGTTTGGGGAAATACAGTTCCTTCTTTTGGCATGTATCCTTATCAAACTAATTACGAAATATTTGATGTGAAAAAATTGTGGTGCCGGCCCTGCAGTAAAATTGGTTATGATAAATGTCCGCTGGGGCATTTTAAGTGTATGGAAAAAATATCTATAGATGGTATTGTTGAAAAGGTAAATATTCTTCTGAACCATGATTTGGGGAGATTAAAAGATTAATAAGAGAAATATAAATAGTAAAAATTTTAAACGTTTACTAGTTAATCATCCTAATCCCATAATCTCCCCAAATCATGGTTCAGACAATAAAATAGCCCTTTAACTTTTTATTTCAAATCTTGTTATCATTTTTGTATCTCATCATATTCTCTAAAAAGATAAAAAGAATAAGAGGATAAAAATTTGATATGCATAAAAAATTATTTCTTATTTCTTTTTTTATCTTTATTTACTTCATCGGCTATTCTCAAAAAGTTTTGGTTACTGTATTTATGCAAAACAGGATTGCTCCGTTAACAAGTGATACTATTTATCATGATGTAAAAAAACGGTTGACATGGAATGATTTTAAAGGTGTGCCTGATACCAAACATTTCGGCGGGGCAGTAACGGCATCCGGTTATGCTTTTGATGCAGATATAAAAATTGAAGGAAAAACAGTTTACCTGAATGTTGGCGTTTATGTTTTTTTTTCCAAAAGCCTGTCATGGAAAAAACCCAGTATTAATTCTGATTATCATTTGTTGCATGAGCAGGTACACTTTGATATAACAAGGCTTGGTGCAGAAAATTTTATCAGGGAATTAGTGAATGCAAAATTTACCAAAGACAATTATAACCAGGTGCTTGATTCAGTATTTGATAAATCGTATGCTGAAAATTTTGCTTTGCAGGAGCAATATGATAAAGAAACACAACACAGCATTAACCGCCAGGTTCAATTAAAATGGAATGATAAGATTGGAGGGGAAATAAAAAAGATACAGTAATTTGTCTGAACAATGATTTATAGGATTAAATGATTATTGGGATTAGAATAAATATCGGTTTTTTATTTTCCTGATAATCTCATTAATCTACCCAAATCATGGTTCAGATATTTACTACAAGCACGGGTATTTGTAATTCATGCCTAACTGTATTAATTGTTTCTCCATAAATAAAATCTTTTAGCCCTGTGTGCCTGTGAGCACCCATTACCAGCATATCCGCATTTTGCTCTTTTACATTTTTTATAATTTCTTTCGCCCTGTTTTTAAAACCTATAATCCCTTCTGCCTGTAATCCTTTTTCTTTTAAGCTTTGAATATAAAATTGCATTTGTTCATTATCTTTTCTTGTTTCAAAATCATCACTTTCTTTTCCTAATAATTTTGCAGAAGCGCTTTCCACAATATGTATAAAAAGGTAACTGGTTTTTTCTTTACCCTGCCCTAATGCATAAGCAATTAATTTTTTATCATTCTCAGTAAAGTCCAGCGCTACAGCAATTTTATTAAAATGAGGGATTGGCAGATCGGTAATGCTTTTTGCGTCAGGATGTATTTTAATTGATGCCGGTTTTTTCTTTGTTTTTAAGAAAGGATGAATAAGTATATAAATGAGTAATGATGAAAATAATACGCCCGTTGCAATAACAAGTATTTTAGGCAGCAGCAGTGCATTGCCAAATATACCGGTAACTTCATTCATAAGCATTTTGCAATTTAAAAAAATAAGCACAGCAGCAATGAGCCACGCTGCTATTTTTATTATTGGTTTAATCACAAAAATTCCCATCGTTTTTTTATCACTTACAAAATGAATTAAAGGGATAATAGCAAAACCTAATTGAAGACTTAGAATAACCTGGCTCAATACTAGCAATGCATCTACTTTATGTTCTCCATAAATAATTATAACCAGCAATGCCGGTATAATAGCCAGCAACCTTGTTATCAGCCTCCTTAAAACAGGGTTAATTCTCAATCTTAAATAACCTTCCATAATTATCTGCCCTGCAAGCGTACCGGTAATTGTAGAGCTTTGTCCTGCTGCAATTAAGGCCACTGCAAAAAGAATGGGTGCAAGGTTTCCCAGAAATCCCGGCAGCAACCTGTGTGCTTCTTTTATTTCAGCAACCTGTGAATTTCCTGTTTTAAAAAAAACAGTTGCTGCCAGAATGAGGATAGCAGCATTAACTAAAAAGGCAATGTTAAGTGCAACAGTTGTATCGATCATGCTGAATTTTAATGCCTGTTTTATTCCTTTATCAGTACGATCTATTTTTCTTGTTTGTACCAATGCAGAATGTAAGTAAAGATTGTGCGGCATTACAGTGGCGCCGATAATTCCGATGGCAATGTACAATGCTTCCTTGCCGGGAAAGGTTGGTATTAGTCCCATAGCCATTTCTCCCATTGCTGGTTTTGCCAATAATATTTGTATTAAAAAACAAACAGCAACAATGCCAACAAGGGTAATAATAAAAGCTTCCATTTTGCGCATGCCAAGCCTTTGGAGATAAAGAAGTAAAAATGTATCCAATACTGTTATGGATACGCCCCATACCAATGGTAAGCCTGTGAGCAATTGAATGCCGATCGCCATTCCTAAAACTTCAGCAAGATCACATGCAGCAATAGCAATTTCTGCAAGCACCCAAAGCATTATGTTTACCGCTTTTGGATATGCTTCCCTGTTGGCTTGTGCAAGATCACGGCCTCTTACAATTCCTAATCTTGCTGACAATCCCTGTAACAACAATGCCATAAGATTGCTCATTAATAAAACCCATATTAATGAATAGCCAAATTTACTTCCGCCTGCAAGATCGGTGGCCCAATTGCCGGGGTCCATATAACCAACGCTTACTAAATAAGCAGGGCCGAAAAAAGAAAATATTCTTTTCCAGCCAATGAGTTTTTTGGTATCTATACTTTCGTGAACTTCACTTAACGATGTATCATTCGGTGTTCTGTTAGTCATGATATACAAAAATATTTTTTGCCACCTGCTCACTTATTATGCAGGCAGGTTGCTTAACTAATTTTATTTCTAATGAATTATCAAAGTCGAATACTTTATTGATTTTTATTTGGGAGCCAATTCCAATTCCGTAGTGCTTAAGCATTTCAAGCATTTGCGGAGATTGGTTACCAACTGAACTTACAATGCCGGTTTTTTTTAAGGGCAGCATAAATAAATTAATTTGTTTAATTACCGGAAGCCTTCCATTAACATCGGGGATGGGATCACCGTGTGGATCTATTTTAGGATTGCCTAAATAAGTATCTAATTTTTTTATTAATTCCATACTGCTTACGTGTTCCAGCTCTTCTGCAATAATGTGCACTTTGTCCCAGTCGAAGCCCAGCTTGGATACTAAAAAATATTCCCAAAGGCGGTGGCGGCGGATAATACTTAATGCAGTCTGCGTTCCCTTCTCATTAAGCTTAAAGCCATAGTACCGCTCATATTGAATAAGCTTCTTCGTCTTTAATTTTTTAAGCATATCAGTTACTGATGCTGCCTTTGTGTTCAACTGCTTTGCAAGTGCATTGGTATTTACTACTGAGCCGGTAGAAGTATCAGCGGCTAACTGAAGATGATAAATACTTTTTATATAATTTTCTTCGCTGGTTGATAAATTCATATATCTTAAAAATAAATTTAGACAAACCTAAAAATTTTTATTCATACTTTAAAATATTTCTGCACTTAATTAAAAGCACAGAATAGAAATTGAATAATCCTAAACAGAGAAATGAGATGAAGGCTACTGATAACCGACTGTATTACCTTTTAAGTTGTCGTTTAAAAAAGTCATCACTGGCATGATATGCTTTTAACCAGTTACTATGCAGAAGAAAACTATGCACTTCATCAGGAAATATTAATTGTTCAAAATATACATTTTGCTGTCTTAGTTTTTCGACAAGATTTACAGTTTGATTAAAAGGAACATTGCGGTCATCATCACCATGAATAAATAATACAGGTGAGCGCCAGCCTTTTAAAAAATTAACAGGAGAAGAAGCAAATGCAATTTTTGCAAATGCCGTACGGGTAGCAGGATCATAATCAGCTACCCAGTTTTTCAGTTCATCACTCCAGTCATGCACACCATGTATATCAACCCCACAAGCAAATACGTCTGAATTATTTGCGAGGCCCATTGCAGTAAGATATCCTCCATAAGATCCGCCCCATAACCCGATTCGTTTTGTATCAACATCGTGCCTGCTTTTAATATACATGCCTGCGCCAATCACATCATTGTATTCGCTGCCTCCGTTGGCGCCATAATGCAACGCTTCCCGAAAATTTAATCCATAGCCAATGCCGCTGCGATAATTTACTGAAAGAACTATATATCCGTTTAGTGCATTATACTGGTTCATTGCATAGTCATGAGAATAGTAATCCATGTAATGAAAACCAAGCAGCATCTGCCTTCTGGAACCACCATGAAAAAAAAGTAATGCAGGATATTTTTTATTGGATTGATAATTTGGAGGTAAAAAAAGCTGTCCATGGATGAGCATTCCATCCTTTGCCGTAAAAGTAACATCTGTGGGAATTACCAATGATGCTGCAGGAAAAGATGAAGGAAATAATTCTTCAGCAATTTTTTTTATGCTGCCATCTGTTTGGATAATACCGGGCCATCCCGGTGTTGTTGCAGTAGATCGTAATACGGCAATTCCATTTTGTGTAATTACAGGTGACCATTCAATTCCATTACCTTTTGAAAGTTGAACGGCATTACCATAACTCACATTTACTTTCCAAATATGGCGGCGATGACTGTCGCTAATATTGGTGGTATAAATAATTTCTTTCTTATCTGTGCTTAACACAACATTTTCTACTTCGCCATTACCCTGTGTAAGTAACCGTGTATTGCCTGTTACAATATTTAAAGAATATAAATGCAACCAGCCATCTTTTTCCGAAGGAAAAATTATATGATCATCAGCTCCCCATAAAAGTAAATTATCGGTTACAGGCAATTCTGTAGAAAGCACACTGCCCACACCTGGCGGGGCTTTCCATATTTCTTTTGATGTGCCGGTTTCAATATTTAATAAACGAATGGACCAAGGGCTTCCTGTTCGCTTTTCTGTAAATGGAAGCCTGTCTTTATTGTTAGGTGTGCGTATGTATGCAATTGATTTTCCATCCGGTGACCATACTGGTTCAGCATCTTTATCAACTGAGGGATCGGGATAGCTAACAGTTTTATTCATCATGTTATATATCCCCAGGAAAGCATGATCAATCCTGTTACTGATAAAAGCAAGTTTACTTCCATCGGACGACCAACGCATATCTGAAATTGTGCCACGTGTTGTAATTAATTTTTCCGCAGGCTTTGCGGAATCTAATGATACAAACCATACCTGCCCACCTGAAAGAAAAGTAATTATTTTATTATCGGGTGATGCAACCGCATTATCACCACTGCCAATTTTTTTTAATTTTTTTTCCTGCCCGACTGCGTCATTCCCGTCCGTACCGGCACGGGCGGGCAGGCGGTCGTCATTATTTATCATCCAAACAATGCGTTCTGTTTTTGATTGCAGCAATGCGGGGTTAGCTGACTCACCTTTACCATTGTTAGGATTGCCTTCTGTAAATAAAATTTTGCCATCAGGCGTAAAGAGTACCGAACTAATATCAATTCCATTATCAGTTTTATTATTGGTAAGCATACGTGTTTTAAAATCAGGAGCATCTGCTGTAAATAAATTTCTAACTCCCTTATCATTAAATACCCATGCTATGTGTTTGCCATCTGCTGAACTTTTAAGTTCTGTTGGAAAGGCTACTGACAGCAGGTTTTCGATGGTTACCTGTCCATTAAGAATTTGGGTAAACAGCAGCGTGGTAAAAAAAATAAATGCTTTTATCATTTTGTTTATTTGAGTCATTAATGATCAGGATTATACCTGTTGTATTTTTTTAAAATTTTTATCACTGATTCATGCGGCAAACCTGGAACTGTGTTATCATTTATACCCTTCATTGTTCGTCCTGCTACCAATGCATTAATTATTGCTTCTTCTGTTGCCTGTATAGTTGCAGCAAATAAATTATCCATCATATCATTTGAATAAACTGTAACGTTTGTTTCTTTTGTTCTGCTAAACGCATTTTTATTTGCTGTTGAGAAAGCAATAAAAATATCTCCCGAACCATTGCCCCCAATACCACCTGTTTTTGCGATACCAAGACTTACCCGTTGTGCTATTCTCTTTAATTGATGTGGCAAAAGAGGGGCATCAGTTGCAACTACAACAATTATAGAACCCATTTCGGGAAACTCATTATTGAACATCGTAGCTGTTGGCGGATCATTAATGATCACTTTAAGAGTATCCAATAATTCTTTCCCCACGGGTACACCTGCAATGGTTAATTGCTTTCGCCTGCCAAAGTTTGTTTGCACAAGAACTCCAACTGTGTATCCGCCTAAATTTTTATCAATTATTCTTGATGAAGTGCCAATACCTCCTTTAAACCCCAGGCAAACCATACCCGTTCCGCCGCCAACAGATCCTTCCTGCACAACACCTGACCTGGCATTTTCTATTGCCTGCCATACATGTTCGGGTTTTACATGAAAGCCATTAATATCATTTAATAATCCGTCCCATGTTTCTGCAACTACAGGATATGAATACCAGAACAAATGTTGTGAAGTATCATAATATTTATTTTTGTCCATCCATGCGAGGGCAGCATCACGAACAGTTCCAACACTACTGGTATTTGTTATAAGAACAGGTGTTTCTAAAAAACCTGATTCACTTATCCAATGCGTGCCTGTCATATCTCCATTACCATTTAATGAGTGCCAGTTTGCAAACACGGGACTATATTTTTTACCTGCAGGAAAAATAGCAGTGACGCCGGTTCTTATAGGACCTTTTTCTTTTTGTAAAGAACCGCTTCCTTCTATTAAAGTAACATGCCCCACTACAACTCCGGCGACATCTGTAATAGCATTATATTTTCCGGGTATGCCATCAAAAGGAATCCCGAGGTCTCTTGCACGAATATTTTTTTGTGACATAGTTGTAAATGATAATAACAAACACCAAAAAATAAAAAATAACTTCATAAACCTATTTATTTATTTCGTAAGAAAGTTCTACGGTTCCGTTAGAATATGTTTTTGATTTGACAAGTGTAAGTGATATTCTTTTGTTTACTTCTCTCACAAATGGAATTCCTTTACCAAGGATTACCGGGATAACAGCTAAACTTATTTCATCAACAAGATCAAGATTAAGCAATGATGTTAGCAATTCTCCACCACCAAATAGCGTAATATCTTTTCCCTCTTCTTTTTTAATGTGATCAACAGTTTTTTTTACATTTTTATTAATAAGCTGAAATGGCTTGTCAACTTTAGTTAATGTGTTTGAGAAAATATAAACCTTACTGTTACCATATGAATTGCCACCCATTTTTTTTGTAATCTCATAGGTTTTTCTTCATATGAAATAGGTGTCAAATCTATTCATTTGTTCTGCAAAATCAATTTCTTTATCAATAATTATCCAGTCAATCTCATTATTTGGCCCGGCAATAAATCCATCTAAACTAATGGCAAGGCCTGCAATAATTTTTCGCATAAAGCAATTTAAGTAAATATTATAAAGAAATATTTTCTCAATTGCTGACGGATATATTGCAAAATGAAAAATATTTTATAAGTTGCTATGCCTTTACCGAAATGTTTTTGCTATGCAAACAATGCCTCCACAACAACTGAAAACAAGTTACAGAATTCAATCTATTGATTTATTGAGAGGGCTTGTGATGGTGATAATGGCATTGGACCACGTAAGAGATTTTTTTCATTCATCAGCGCAATTGTATAATCCTCTTGATTTTTCTCATACAAGCACTCCTATATTTCTTACAAGATGGATAACGCATTTTTGTGCGCCTGTTTTTGTTTTTCTTGCAGGCACATCAGCTTTTTTAACTGGTATAAGAAAGGGAAAAAAAGCGTTATCAAAATTTTTACTAACCCGAGGCTTATGGCTTCTGCTGATAGAAATAATAATTATGAATTTTGCATTTTCATTTGACTGGCATTTGAGCGTTGTATTTTTAGAAACCATATGGGCATTAGGTATGAGCATGGTTGTTTTATCTTTCCTTATCTATTTACCTAAAAGAATTTTATTGATAATTGCATTACTGATCATTGCATGCCATAATATGCTGGATGGTGTGCATGTGCAGGGAAATGGGTTAGATGCACTGGGGTGGTCTATGCTGCATGAGGTTAAATTTTTTCAGTATTCTCCTTTTCAAATTCTTGTATTGTATCCGGTATTACCGTGGATAGGAGTGATGGCTGCAGGCTACTGTTTTGGAGAATTATATACCAGGTTTGATGCCGCAAAAAGAAAAAAACTTTTGATTATTATAGGTACTGTATGTATCCTGCTTTTTATATTAATACGATTCACAAACTGGTATGGCGATCCAAGTCTGTGGTCTAAACAAAAAACTTCTGTTTTTACTATTCTTTCTTTCATTAACACCACTAAATATCCACCTTCTCTGTTATATATATTAATGACAATAGGTCCTGCAATTCTACTTCTTGCTTTTATTGAAAAGCCTTTACACCGCTTTGGTAATATCATTGCAACCTACGGCAAGGTGCCAATGTTCTATTTTATAATTCACTTTTATTTAATTCATATTGCTTCTGTAATTACTGCATTAATTGGTGGTTATTCAATAAGTAATATTTTGAAAAGCGGTCCCACTAATCCTATGCAGGGATTTGGTTTCAGGCTGTGGATAGTTTATTTAATATGGATCACGATTGTTGCTCTAATGTATCCCTTATGTAAGCGATATGCAAAATATAAATTCAGTCATCCTGAGAAGTGGTGGCTGCGTTATTTGTAATGCCTTGGCCCTGTAAGGCACAAAGCACTGAATTGTGTAAGTGCCTGCTTTGCCTCAGGGAATAGTAACCTGTTAATTATATAAATTCCATTTTTGCAAGAATATACAGAAATGGAATTGAAGAATTCTACCTCTTAAGGAATGAATTACCTTTTGCCGACAAATCCGGAATTTAATTCCGGATTTTTATTTTTCTCTACCATTATTTTGGTTATCCATTTTTCCAGTTTATGATGCAGTGGTATAAGCAATGCTCCGATAGCAATTAATATAATCAGTAGCAAAGCATTAAAGTGCATTTATTGATTTGTGTGTTGTTACAAAAATAAAAACTGTTTTTGCAGAAATGCGCTTAATCTTCTTTACTTAGCAGAATCATATTCTCTGCTTTTATTTTTTCAATTATATCATCAAACCTATTGTTGAAAAATTGAATGAGTTCTTGTTTAGAAGTATTACCAAGCTTTACCATTATTAATTTGTAGGGTTCATTCTTAATGATAAGACTATCAAAGAAGTCACTATCCTTGGTAACTAATATTCTTTGCTCTGCAACTGATATTTTATTGATTATCTTATCTGGCGTGTCATTGCCGAGTTCCAGGTCAAGGGTATGGATACAATCGTATCCTTTGTCTATGAAAAGTTTTTTAAGTGAAGGCGGCAGTTGTGCATCTAACAAAAACTTCATGCTACTTTTATTTCTGCATATTTATGTTTCATGTTTAAAACAGCATATTGCAGGCATGCCTGGAAGTCCTCTTTCTCAAGATCAGGGAATTCTTTCAGAAGGTCTTCGATGCTGTCTCCGCCTGCCAGGTATTCCAGCAATCCTTCCACCGTATATCTTTTATTGCGTATGGTTGGCTTACCATGTGCTATTTCAGGATTGATAGTTATCCTGTTTAATAATGAGGCTGACATAAGAATTATTTAAAATGAAGTTACAAATTTATTATTACCCTTGTGCTCTTCAATTGCTTACCCTTCCAGTTGTTGAATCGTTTTCTTTGCAGCAGCCAATCGTATCTTTTTATTTTTCTCCACCATTATTTTGGTTATCCATTTTTCCAGTTTATGATGTAGTGGTATTAATAATGCGCCAATAGCAATTAATACAACCAACATTAAAACAGGAGAATCATTTGTTACATGTGATAAAAAAGGATGAATAAAAAGATTGATGAATTCAAATACCGCCAGCAAACCCAACACACCAAAGAATTCAATGAATTTTGTTTTTACAATTATGCTTCGGCTGAGTAAAAAGAATACAATTATAAAAGTGATAAGCGCAACGGCTATGGCTGTGTATTGAAGATTGCGTTTTCTTTCTTCTTTAGTTTTTAATTCTGCTGCTGCAAGTTCCTGCTGTCTTAATTTTTCATCAAAGGAAAGCGTTTGTAACCGTCTTTGTTTTTCCTGGCTAAATAAAGAATCATTAGCATCTTTGGAAATGTCCTGGTAAAAAAATGCGCTATCAGCATTATACTTCCTGTAATAATGAGATAAGAACCTCGCTGCATCCCGCATTTGAAGTGTGAATCCTCTTTCTTTAGCAATGATCAAAGATTGTTTTGCAAAAAAAAGTACTGAATCTTTCTGCTGTATCTTTTCGAACGCTTTTGCAATATCAAGATACGCATCACTTAAGATTGTATAATATTTTGCTTCTTTCAGGTATGGAAAACTTAAACGATTGTACTCTAGCGCAAGAGTATTTTGCCTGGTTTCGAAATTGATGCTTCCAAGGAGATTTAATGCGACTCCTGTTTGCCCTGTATAATTTATCTTATAAGCGATCGCCTTTGCCTGTTCAGCATACGATGTGGCTGAATCATAAATTTTCAGTTCCCTGTACATTGCAGCAATATTATTCAGGATGATACAAAGAGTTCGTTTATTATCTATAATTTCTGCAAGAGCCCTTCCCTTAAACGAATAATTCAAAGCAAGCCGGTAATCACCTTCATTAAAGTAGACCTGACCTAAATTACTTAGATTTCTTTGCTGCCCGTCAAGGTTATTAATCCTTTCATTGATCTGTAATGCCAGCAGAAAAACTTCCATTGCCTTTGGATAATTACCTAAAACACCATATGCGTTCCCAATTCTATTCAGGCTCACGGCTTGTCCCTTTTCAAAACCAATGTGGTTAGCAAGCGACAATGCCTCTAATGCCAATGTCATGGTTGTATCGGGCCTTGATTGAGTGTATTCAAAACTTAAGTCAGCTAAGTGTAGTACACGGCTTGTATCTTCTTTATCTTTTAGCAGTAGTTGTTTAATGCTGTCCGGGTTACCTGTTTGAGCATTTGTATAATTAATGCTCAAAGTAATAAGCAGAAGAATTAGAATTATTTTTTTCATAAGCAGTTAATTGGTTTCAAGATAACTGAATTTTAATTGCTTCAAACTCCCATTTATTTTTTTCATTTTATATTGCACCCTCATTAAAGTAATCACAAGAATGAGTTTTGAAAATTTTGAAGTTCCTTATCCAATTGAAGAACGTTACAAAAAAAAGATTGCTTACTTCTCAATGGAGTTTGCCATTCATCAGCCATTAAAAATATATAGCGGTGGTTTAGGATATTTGTCAGGCTCGCATTTGCGCAGTGCATACGAGCTACGGCAAAATCTTGTTGGGATCGGCATATTATGGAAGTATGGCTATTACGACCAGGCACGAAACCAGGACCAAACCTTACAGGTTCAGTGGAACGAAAAGATCTATAATTTTTTAGAAGATACCGGAATTAAATTCGCCATTAAAATTCATGATCATGATGTTTGGGTAAAAGCATTTTATCTTAACTCTGAAACATTTAAAAGTGCTCCCCTGTTTTTATTAAGCACCGATCTTCCTGAGAACGATTATGTTTCTCAAACAATTTGTCACCGATTGTACGATGGAAATGTTGCCACCAAAGTAGCGCAGTTTATTTTGCTTGGGGTAGGCGGGGCAAAACTTATGGACGAATTAAATTTTAATCCTGATCTGTATCATCTTAATGAAGCGCATGGGGTAAGTGCTGCATTTTATTTGTACAATAAATTCGGTAATCTTGATGATGTAAAAAAGCGTTTGGTATTTACTACCCATACGCCTGAAGAAGCAGGTAACGAAAAGCATGATATTTATTTATGTGAGAAGATGAGTTATTTCTGCGGTATGCCTTTAGATGAAGTGAGAACATTAGCAGGTATGAAGGACGATCTTTTTAATCATTCATTAGCGGCATTGCGTTTTGCACATTTGGCAAACGGTGTTTCTCAATTGCATGGAGAGGTAAGCAGGCTTATGTGGAGTTCGTATCCGGGTGTTTGTGAAATAAAAGCAATTACCAATGCACAGAATTGGAGATACTGGGCAGATAAACAATTGTACAAAGCAAGAGATGAAGGTAATGATCCGGTGTTTGATGACAGGAAAAAGCACCTGAAAAAAAGAGCCTTGGATGTAGTTGCAGATCAAACAGGAAAACTGATGGATCCTGATGTGCTTACCATTGTTTGGGCACGAAGATTTGCAGGATATAAAAGGGCAGAACTTATCACCAGGGATCACAAACGTTTTGAAGCGCTTTTAAATAATGCAAAATATCCTGTACAGATTATATGGGCAGGAAAGCCTTATCCACTCGACTATCCGGCAATTTCTGATTTTAACCAATTAGTTAATTTAAGTAAGCAATATAAAAATGTTGCTGTATGCACCGGCTATGAACTTACTTTAAGTAAAAGATTAAAACAGGCCGCAGATATCTGGTTAAATAATCCACGTGTGCCAAGAGAAGCCAGCGGCACCAGCGGCATGACGGCAGCTATGAATGGCGCTGTAAATTTTAGCACAAATGATGGATGGATCCCTGAATTTATTAATCATGGCAACAATGGTTTTGTGGTGCCTCCCGCAGATTATTTACACATGCGTACCCAGGAAGTTGATGAATATGATCTTAATAAAATTTACGGGATATTAGAAAATGAAATTCTGCCATTGTATTATGATGATCATGAAACATGGAGACAGGTTGTAAAAAACGGAATGAGAGATGTACAATTTCAGTTTGACAGCAACCGCATGGCGAATGAATACTATGAGATATTGTATAAATAATTGTCTGAACCGGAATTCATGGGATTAAAGGATTTATGGGATTTATTTTCAATTTTGTACATACTTTTAAGAGAATTTTTTTGATAGCTTTATCATATCTCTGCTAAACTATCGGGCATTCTTTTTCGTATATGTTTGTATAATTATAAGATGTGAAAAAGATACTATTCATAATGCGGGCATCATTTGTTCCACTAATATTTGCAATACTTTTACCTGCCTTATTTTCATGCAGTAAAATAAATATGAATACAATGGATCAGACCAATATTTATGATACATCAAAAACATTTTTGGCACTTGGTGATTCATATACCATCGGTCAATCAGTATCTGTGGTCGACAGGTTTCCATCACAAACAGTATTAATATTAAGAGGACAAAACATTACAATAAAAGATCCTCAAATAATTGCCACAACAGGATGGACAACAAAAAATCTTATGGATGCATTAAATACAACTAACCTTCCTACTAATTTTGATGTTGTTACTTTATTAATTGGTGTAAATAATCAATACCAGGGAAGAAGCCTTGATGAATATAAAACTGAATTCACATGGTTAGTAAATCGTGCCATCCAATATGCCAATAACAGGCCAACACATGTTTTTGTTTTATCAATTCCTGATTATAGTATGACCCCATTTGCGCAAACTGCAGATACTGCAAAGATCGCAAAAGAAATAGCTCAATTTAATGTTGAAAATAAAAAAATAGCTTTGCAGCTTGGGGTATATTATCTTAATATAACTCCCATTTCAAGAGAGGCTGATCCTGAACTTCTTGCTGGTGATGGCTTACATCCTTCCGGTAAACAATATAAACGCTGGGCAGATCTTTTAGTACCAATGATAATACAGGTCATTGGTCATTAGTCAATAAGCCCCCTATCCCCCGAAGGGGGAAATAAAGAAGATTATGGAGAAGTAATGTTGCAAAAAGCATATTTACATAATGACTTATTGATTGATAATTTTTTGAAGATTTATCTTTGTGTTTCATGTTTACTAAAACTGTTTCTCTTTATAAAAATGCTTATGGCGGACTTTCACGCAGTACATGGTGGCTTGCATTAGTAATGCTCATAAACCGCAGCGGCACCATGGTTGTGCCTTTTATGACAATGTACATGACACAGCACATTGGTGTTACCATAAGCAAAGCAGGGTTTGTGATGAGCTTATTTGGTGCAGGCGCAGTTGTTGGAGCTTTGATAGGAGGTAAGCTTACTGATAAGTTAGGTTACTATTATATCCAGATAACAACATTGGTTGGCGGAGGAATTATGTTTATTGTATTGGGACAGATGCATTCTTATTCTGCCATTTGTGTTGCAACTTTTTTACTTGCATTTGTTAATGAAGCATTTCGGCCCGCAAACTCAGTGGCAGTAGCCTATTACAGCAAAGAAGAAAATAGAACAAGGTCCTATTCATTAAACAGGCTTGCCATAAATTTGGGTTGGGCTGTTGGTGGTGGTGTGGGAGGTATTATTGCATCTTACAATTACCAATTATTATTTTGGGTAGATGGATTAACCAATTTATGCGGCGCTGTTTTATTATATTTAGTTTTAGCTCCTTCAAGAAATGAAGCAACTGAAGTAAAAATTAAACAGGAAAAAATTGTTGCAAAAACTGCTTATCAGGACAGCAATTATATAATTTTTATTTTTCTTCTCTTTTTGTTTGCCATGTGTTTCTTTCAATTGTTTACTACCATACCTGTTTTTTATAAAGAGCAATTTCACCTGACTGTTTTCTTTATTGGAATGATAATGACAATGAATGGATTGATTATTTCTCTTTTTGAAATGATAACTGTTTTTAAACTGGAAGGCAAACGGCCGCTGTTACATTTTATTTCTTTGGGAGTTGTATTAATAGGCATTGCTTACCTTATGCTTAACAGCCCGGTAATTGATAAGTGGGCACTGGCAATAATTATTATGCTGTTGTTTACATTTGGCGAAATTCTTTCAATGCCTTTTATGAATTCTTATTTTATATCCAGAACAATGCCTCATAACCGCGGACAATATGCTGCATTGTACACCGTTGCATGGGCTTCTGCACAGGCTGTTGGGCCTTTTATTGGAGGGTTGATCGCTGAAAATTATGGCTATAATATTTTGTGGTTTGCAGTTGCAGGTGTTTGTATGGTGATCGCTTTATTATATCGGCTTCTACATAAAAAAAATGATATAATTTCTTTAACTTAAAAAGAAAACTGTTATTAAATTTTAATCGTAGATACGGTAAATTTAAAAAATGAAAAAAATTATTTCTATCCTGATGCTTGTTCTGCCGGTATTTATTTTGGTATTTTGTTCAGGCTCTGTATCAGTTGATAATAATAAAACCAAAAAGATCACAACTTCATCGAACAATATTGTCGTACTGGAATTATTTACATCGCAGGGATGCTCCAGTTGCCCGCCTGCAGACAGGTTGTTAGCCTCGTATGCAAACAGGGAAGACATTGCAGCCTTATCATTTCATGTGGATTACTGGAATAAATTGGGATGGAAGGACCCATTCAGCGATCACCTGTTTTCTGAAAGGCAGGAAAATTATGCATTATCATCCGGATCAAATGTGTATACGCCGCAGGTAATTATAAATGGAGAAAAAGAAATGGTTGGAAGTGATGAAAATAAAATAGCGCAAACAATAAAGCAATTTCAAAAGCAGCAAACATCTTCTCAAATAATTATTGATGAAATAAATACTGATAACAACATAGTATCGGTTACGTATTCTCTTAAAGGAAAATTTAATAATTCAGTTATAAATGTTGCCTTGGTTCAAAAGAAAATAACCACCTCTATAAAAGCAGGGGAGAACAAAGGAGTAACACTTACCAATTATAATGTGGTGCGAAATTTTAAAACGATCAATTCTTTTGCTGCAGAAAAAAATGCAACTACAATAGATCTGGTTTCAGGAATTGATAAAAAAGATCTCAGCATAATTCTTTTTTTACAGGATGTTTCATCCCATAAAATTTATGCTGCTGCAAAATCATCTTTATAATTCTTAAGCAGGTTTTACAGAGCTTATAAAAATAATTTTTGTGGTCATGGGAATTTCCATTCCCTGCAATACAACTGAAACCGTGCCTGCGGATTCAAGGGTTGTTGTCTTTTCTTTTATCACTCCTGTTGCAATGTCTATTATTTCCTGGCCTGTTAAATTTCCTTTTGATTTATTTAAAATATCCATTCCCTGCAGTTGTGATTTAGCATCTGTATTTAAAATGCCTGATATGGTAATCACCGCTTCGTTACCTTTTATTTCTTTAACAGTGTAAGTGGTTGATCTTTGTATACCTTCTTTGGTAGAGGAATCTGTCCAGTTGTACCCTAAAGAAATTTTTGAAGGGGTGGAAATAAATGCAAGATCAGTTCCATAGCCCGTTTCATCAGGATCTCCTAAAAGCTGCTCTATCATCATTTTCATCATATCCGGCTGCGCACCTCCTGGTTTTGTTTCTGTTTTATTTACTACTTTACCTGATCTGTCAATCACAACTGCTTTAGGATTATTGATGATATCTTTAAAAGAGGTTGCGTATTCGCCGGTCATATCTTCTTTTTTATCAGAATCAAAATTCATATCGTTACCCATCGCAGATATCTTTGCTTTCATTTTTGTAAAAGTATTGGTAAGATTATAATTGTTCTCTTTTATATCCTTTACTTCAATTGAAAACTTTGTTGTAAGTTCTGCATTTGATTCCATTGACTGCCCCATTAATGTTTGAGTGGTAACTGCTGATATTTTATTATCAACTGAAAATTTTTGTCCTTTGGTAAGATTAATATTTCCACCAGTTTGTGCAAAAGCGGTTGAAATAATCAGTAACGAAAATATTATTAGCGTAATTCTATTCATTAGTTAAAATTAATTTGATGGCAAATATACCATGGCAAATGAGATCTGTGTTTCGTTTAATAAACATTTAACAGCAATGCGAAAACGATATCTTTTATTGCTCTCCTGATATTAATTACCTTGTAAATAAATTTTTAGCATTGAACTCACAACATTGGCTGTTACTCACTTTATGGATATTGTATGTTGTATTGCATAGCTTTTTTGCTGCTGCTGCTGTAAAACAAATTACTCAAATTTTTTTTGGAAGTTGGGTTCGGTATTACCGGCTTTGCTATTCGCTGTTTGCCTCTATAACACTTATCTTATTGTTGTGGTACCAGTTTTCGCTGCAAAGTAGTTGGTTATATTCTTCAATATTTATAAGGTATGGAGTATCAGTAATTTTAATTGTACCCGGTTTAATTATAATGATAATGTGTATCCGTAAATATTTTTATGAGCTGAGCGGAATACAGGCATTAGAAAATAAACCTATAGAAGTACCAACACTTCAGCAAAAAGGGTTGCATAAATACGTTCGTCATCCATTATATTTTGGAACATTGTTATTTGTAGGGGGATTGTTTTTACTGCTCCCTTTATTAAGTAATTTAATTGCTGCTATTGTAATAACTGTGTACGTACTTATAGGGATTCAACTGGAAGAAAAAAAATTGTTTTTGGAATATGGGGAAGAATACAGGAAATACTCAGAGAGAGTTCCTAAACTAATTCCTAAAATTAAGGGAGGGTATGTAAAAAAATAAGGGCTTCGAAAACGAAGCCCCCACAAATTTGAAAATATGGATCTTATCCTATTAATTTCACATTTACGGCATTCATGCCTTTCTGCCCATTTTGAAGATCAAATTCAACTTTGTCGTTTTCTTTGATCTCATCAATCAATCCGCTTGCATGTACGAATGTTTCCTTGTTGGAATCATCATGTTTGATAAAACCGAATCCTTTTTCTGAGTTGAAAAACTTAACGGTTCCTGTTGTTTTACTGTCCATTGTTGTATTATTTAATTAAAATTGAAATGCGAAGATAGCTTTTTATTTCTTAATCTGCAAGGTAGATTCAATGTAACAGAAAGCTTAACCCATTTTTGCGAAACAAATCAAGGCTTTGTATATGTGGAATATGACCAACACCGGGAAGAATTACAACTTTAGAATTTTTTATTTTTTTTCCGGCATTAGTTGCAAGTAATGGATAGTTGCCATATAGCTTTTGTTTTTTAGCAGGTAACATTTCTTTCCCAACAACTGTTCTGTCTAATTGCCCAACTACTAATAATGTGGGCACATTTATTTTTGTAAGTTCATACAATACAGGCTGCTCGTAAATCATCTGGTATGTTAATGCATTTACCCATGCCACTGACGAAAAATCTTTTTGTTTCAAAGGTTCAGCCTGTGCAATTACATATTGCTCGTATTCAGTCTTCCAAACCGGATAATAGCTTTGCTGATATTTTTTATAAGAAGCATAAGTTGCAGATAATTCTTTTTTGTATTGTTGCTCCATAGTTTTATAGGGAACAAACTTTTTGTAATCCTCCAGGCCCAACGGATCTTCCAAAATTAGTTTAGCAGTTCTTTCAGGATACATTAATGCAAATCTTATTGCCAGCATTCCTCCCATTGAATGCCCAATTATATTTACCTTATCAATCTGCAAAGAATCGAGCAGGAGTTTATTGTTGTGCGCCAGCATTTCAAAAGTATATTTCGAATTTGGTTTGGTTGATAAACCCCAACCGAGCTGATCCGGCACTATAACCCGGTAACCTGCGTTTGATAAAAAAAGAATAACGTCTTTCCAATAAAATCCGGTAAAATTTTTGCCGTGAAATAAGATTACAGATTGGCCGTTGGCAGTTGCCGGCTTAATATCCATGAAAGCCATTTTTGCATCCTGCCCGTCAATATTTATATCCAAATATTTTACGGGATAAGGATAGTGAATGTTTTGTGCCCGGACAT
>JANXQO010000105.1 GCA_025353485.1 Chitinophagales bacterium | reverse complement strand
TGCTCTAAACCAACTGAGCTATGCTCCCTTAATTTTTAGGAGTGCAAATATAGGCGACGAATTCAATTTTAAAAAATTTATCTGTGGGTAGTAAGTATACTATGTAGCATAGTGGTAAGTTAATTCAGCCGGTTATAGTTTTTGAAACCCAGACAAATTAAATCGTTAATGTATATTTTTAAATTACAAAATGATTTATTTTCATGGATGATATTAGAGTTGGCAGGAGTTTATAGCAAGTGTATAAATTCCTTAAGATTTTTATGAGAATAATTCCTTCTCCCTTAAAGTTTAAATCTTGAATATTTGTAAGCATAAGTTATTGTCGTTAGTGATACTTATTTCTCTAACACAAAAAACCTTCAGCCAAAATAATTTTTCTTTTAATTGTACAAAGGATACAACTATTGAATGTACCACCACATGTATTACACTTAACAGCACTATTCCTGATATTCATACTTCTACTAATTCATATTCAGTAAATCAGATATCAGCGTTGAGTTGCTTTAGAGGATATGTAAATCCTTCGCTACCGGGAACATCTGCTAATCTGATTATTGATGACAGATATTCTCCGCTAATAAATATTACTTTTCCATTTTCTTTTTTTGGTAAATCTTATTCGCAATTAATTGCAAGTACAAATGGGTTTTTAAGTTTTGATATTTCTAATACAGGAAAATTCAGCCACTTTGGAATATTACGAAATGGAAGTTCATTAAGTGCTAATTCCGGCGTTCCCGAAAACCTGCCCAGTTTACTTTATGACAAAGGTTTAATAATGGGACCTTACCATGATCTGGATCCTAATATCTCCATAGCAACACAACAAATAAAATACGAAGTGGTAGGAACTGCTCCTTATAGAAAGTGGATAATCAGCTATTACAATGTTCCTTTATATACAACGGCATGCTTAAATCTTAATTACAATACCCATCAAATTGTTTTATATGAAACCTTAGGCATAGTAGAAATATTTATTTATGATAAAGAGATTTGCCTTAACTGGAATAACGGAAGAGCCATGATAGGTATGCAGGATTTTAGTAAATCATCAGCTATTATGGCACCCGGAAGGCAGGCCAGCAGTGTACCGTGGGGCAAGAAAGGGATGAATGAAAGCTGGCGTTTTGTTCCGGCAACCGGCCAATCTTTATTTAAAAGAGTGGAACTATATACCATGTCAGGAACTTTTCTATCAAAAGGCAATACAACCAATGCCGGCAATAACTTACTAAATGTAAGTTTTTCAAACGTTTGTCCTCCCAGCGCAGGTGAAACTTATTTGGTAAAGTCTTTCTACAAAAATCCAAACGATCCGGCAGGCGAAATCACGGGGATAGATACAGTTAATATTTCAAGAGGCGACCCTATTATTGCCAATGTAAAACCAGCTCCATGTGCTGCAGGCAGTAAAGGTTCAATTATCATTACCAATCCATTAGGCTCAATTTATGAATATTCTTTAGATGGAGTTAACTGGCAGCTTTCACCATTATTTAATGTTGCTTCCGGTATATATGTTGTAAGAACAAGAATAATTGGGAGCAGTTGTATTTCAAGTAAAACAATAACAATTGTAGATGAATCTTTTGATGCTTCAATAAAAGTTATTGTTACGCCATGTCCCGGTCCACTTACAGCATCTATCGAAATTTTTCCCATTCATGGGTTAGCTCCATATAATTATTCATTAAACGGAGGTTCTTTTCAAACTTCGAATATTTTTACAAACTTAAGTGCAGGCCCCTATAAAGTTTTAGTTACAGATGCCGGTGGTTGCCGTTTTTCTACCATAGTTCAAATTGATAGCAGCAATTTAGCTACTGCTTCTATAACTAATACTGTTTGCGGTGAGCCTGGTAGCGGAACTATTAATGTTGTTGGAAGTTTTGGCACTTCACCTTACACGTATTCATTAAACGGAGGTTCTTTTCAAACTTCAAATACGTTTACAGGACTGGTAGAAGGCACTTACAGTATTGGTGTAAAAGATTCTACATCCTGTACATACTCATTTAATGCCGTAATAAATTCTGATATAGTATTAAATATAAATCCGGTTATTGTAATGCCCGCCTGTTTTGGAAATAAAAATGGAAGCGTTATTTTACATCCATCATTAGGACGACCACCCTACTTATTTTCCCTTAATAATAACCCATTTCAGAAGGATAGTGTTTTTAAAAATCTTGATGCAGAAAATTATGTTGTCCATATTAAGGATTCATCCGGCTGTATTAAAGATTCTTCCATAATCATACAACAGCCAAATCCGGTAAGAGGCACACTTATAATTAATCCTGCTTCAACCTGCCTTGCAAATGATGGACAAATAACAGTGAAAGCTAATGGAGGAGTAATACCTTTTATGTTTTCCATTGATGATGGTGTTACCTTTCAGCCAGGTAATGTATTTAATAACAAACCTGCCGGAATTTTTTATGTTATCATAAAAGATAGCAATAGCTGCAAAGCCATTATTAGTGATACTGTTTCCGCTACAAATAATAAAATTGCTATTGACTTAGGGGCAGATAAAACAATTTGTGTTGGCAGTTCAACAACACTTTCTGTTACCAGCAGCCAACCTGTTATTATTTATAAGTGGAGCCCTTCTATAAGTTTAAATGATTCAACGGTAGTTGCGCCTGTCGCCACACCATCAGACACTACCATTTACACTCTTACTGCTGAATCTGCAGTTTGCCTGGGTTCTGACAGCATTATTGTGAATGTATTACATAAACCGGTTGTAAATGCCGGTAAGGATACAACAATATGTAATAATACATTTGCTATCCTTAATGGAAGCGTTACAAATATTTCGGGTACTGTAAATTATTTATGGTTGCCTGCGTCAGATGTACAAACACCAAATTCATCAAGTACAATTGTATATCCAAAAACCACCCGGCCTGCTATATACCGGCTTCAGGTTACCGATAATTATGGATGCAATTTTAAAGTGTTTGACGATGTTGTAGTAGATATGAATATGCCCGTGCATGCATTTGCCGGCAACGACACTGTTGCAGCAATGGGAATACCACATCAATTATTTGGCAGCGGAGGAACGCAATATTTATGGTCGCCTGCACATTATGTTGATAATCCTTCAGCACAAAATCCTTTTGCTGTTTTGCAAAACGATACAAGATTTTATTTAACTGTAAGAGATGCTCTTGGATGTATTGGTACAAGCACAGTTTTTATAAAAGTGTATAAAGGCCCTGCCATATATATACCTAATGCTTTTACGCCAAATGGTGATGGATTAAATGATGTATTTACTGCAATAGCGCCAGGTATAAAACAAACAATTTATTTTAAAGTATATAACAGGTGGGGTAAATTAATGTTTGACACACAAAATATTACCAAGGGATGGGATGGAAAATATATGGGTATAGCACAACCAACTGCAGTGTATGTGTGGATAATAAAGGGAATAGATATATCAGGAAAAACTATTGAATTAAAAGGTACTGTAACGCTTATAAGATAGATAATTGTTTTTTATACAATCAAATTTTTCTTTTCTAAGGTGCCTTGCAGCATTGTAAAAATTTGAAGTGAATTATTATTTCAAATTTTTACTTATTTCATTTGGATTTTTTCCGCCGGGAAGATCAAATACAATTTTATTTACTTGCTGCCTTAGTTTTGAGCAGTTATATAGTATTTATAAATGACAAAGAATTGGTTTGATTTAGAGCAATATTTAAAAATCTATCCCGGTCCATTTCTTTTTTTTCCTTTCATATTTATCGTAATCAAATTTGTAAAGCTTACCGGGGCGATGCGGAACATTTTTTTCAATCTCATCAATATCAGTAAGAATTTCCATTGAGAAAAGTTTTTTCCTAAAATTACGCCTGTCTAATTTGATACTTAAAATTGCCTCATACAAATTTTGTAATTCACGCAGCGAAAATTTACTTGGTAGAAGGCTGAAGCCCAAAGGATGCTCCTGCACACGCTTTTGCAGGCGCTGAAGAGAAAGATCAAAAATTCTTTTATGATCAAATGCAAGATCATTTACACTGTCCACATCGTGCCAGTGCAATTCGTTAGCCAGGGTTTTTAATTTGTGATGTTGTATATTAATTAATGAGCAATAGGCCACGGTTACCACTCTGCCTCCCGGATGCCTGTTGGTTTTTCCAAATGTATAAACCTGTTCAAGGTAAACATCATCTAAACCTGCACGTTGTTTTAAAATTCTATAAGCAGCAGCATCCAAATCTTCATCAGGTTTAACAAGATCTCCCAGTAATGACCATTTGCATTGGAATTTTTCAAGGTCTGAGCGCATCAATAAAACCTTTAGTTTATTTTCATCAAAGCCAAAAATTACGCAGTCCACAGATAAACCAATATGATTGATGTTCTCTACCTCCGAACGGATTACTTTTAAAGTTTTAATATTTTTGAGAAGCATTGATCTTGAGGACTGCATTTAATTAGATAATTTATTGTGTAAAGTACACACAATATTTGCAACTTACTATAAATGAAATTTTTCCATAAGAATTGCCTGTGCAATAACATTATTTTATTAACCCGTACACCCCGCTTTCCTTTGCATCCATTGAAAAATCTTTCAGTGCTGTTATCTTATCTGTAAAAATATTTTTCATTTTAGTGAAGCCATCGGTTCTTTGTTTAAACCTGTCCATATTCACATCCATTTTTTTCTCGCCTGAATTAGTAATTACCATCACCGTTTGATTTTTATCATACCTGAAATAAACATACAATCCATTTTGAGGAATGTATTGCATCAACTTCCCTGTTTTTATTGCAGATGATTTTTTGCGGAATTGTGCCAGTGTTCTTACATAATTAAATGCATCATTTTCTTTTTCTGTTCTTCCTACAGCAGTAAATTTATTTTCTTTATCCCCCGGCCAACCGCCCGGAAAATCCAAGCGCACCTGCCCATCAGATGGATTTTTGGAATTCTTCATTAATATTTCTGTGCCATAATATAACTGCGGGATACCTCTTAATGTTAGCAGCCAGTTGATACCCATTTTAAATTTATCAAAGTCCTCACCGATAACTGTGAGCACACGATCCATATCATGATTATCCAAAAAGATGCAATTGTAATTTGGATCTTTATACAAAAGATCCTGTGATAAAGTCATGTATAATTTATTCACTCCGTTTGTCCAGCCAAATTTTTCATTCATGCCGGCAAGCATTGCATAACATACCTGGAAATCAGTAACACCAGCGATAGTATGTTTTATTGGAGTTATAATATTATTCTTTGTAAAGTATGCGCTTGCTGCAACTGAATTAGAAGTAACTTCTCCAAATCCTGTCAACTTAGGAAATTCATCAGCCAATACTTTGTTGATGTTGACTAAAAATTTTTCATCATTGTATTTATATGTATCTACTCTCCATCCGTCAATACCAAATTCTTCTGTTGCCCAAATGGTATTTTGTATAATGTAATTGGCAACATAAGGGTTTCTAAGATTTAGATCAGGAAGATGAGGTACAAACCATCCATCGGTCATTATTTTTTTATCTATTTCAGATGCATAAGGATCAATAAAAACTTCTTCCCGATGATGTGTGCCTTGGTAATAAGGCCATTGGTTTATCCAGTCTTTCATTGGTGGATCTTTTACAAACCAATGTTCAATTCCTACATGATTGTATACAGCATCCTGTATTACTTTCAACCCTTTTTTATGTACAGTAGTCACCATTTCTTTGTATTCATCATTGCCGCCAAATCTTTTATCAACTGTATAATGATCGGTTATCCAATAGCCATGATAGCCACTTACAGGCCCCGGTGGCTCCTGTTCTGCAGGCATATCATTTTCAACAACAGGTGTTAGCCAAAGTGTTGTAACGCCAAGATCTTTTAAATAATCAAGATGATTGACAATGCCTTTGATATCTCCTCCATGGCGCAACAAACTATTGCTTCTGTCTACAACTGTATCACGCAGACCGGAAAATTTATCATTGGATGGATCACCGTTCGAGAATCTATCCGGCATTAATAGATAAATAAAATCTTTTGAAGTAACGCCTTGTGCATATGATGAACCATTACCCTGGCGACGGGCTTTGAGTTCGAAATCAAATTGCCCTATTGGAAGATCAAGATTGTTAATCTTAAAAATAACATTGCCTGGGGTTGCTAATTTATTTATTTCAATATTTACAAATAAATAATTTGGATTTTCTGTCGCTTCAGTATTAATAACTTTTATTCCCGGGTAATTGGTAAATACAAATCGACGACCAGTGCCTCCGATATTTTTCCCATGCACCATTATCTGCACTTTGTTCCACTTCATTCCCGTCCACCAGTTTGTTGGATAACATTTAATAGTCTCAGTTTGTGCAAAAACGAAGTATGAAGTAAGAAGTAACAAACAAGAAATAAGAAATTTTTTCATAAGAAAATTTATACAAGTTTAGGATCGGGGATCACAATTACATCTTCATCATTTTTATTTTCCTTTACAAGAAAATAACAAAGTATTCCTGCTAATATCATTAACACTCCTCCAATTTGTACAGCCAGCATCCTGTTGTTATTTAATAGATGACTCATGATCCAGCCAAAAAATAAGGACGCAATTATTTCAGGAAGTACAATAAAAAAATTAAAGATGCCCATGTACACGCCGATCTTGTCTTCGGGTAAACTGCCTGCCAGCATAGCATACGGCATAGAGAGAATGCTTGACCATGCAATACCAACACCAACCATACAACCATACAGCATGTATTTATTGGTAACAAATCCTACAGCAATTAATCCTGCTGCTCCGCAAAACAAACAAAAACTGTGGGTTAATTTTCTTCCTAATTTATTTGCCACCAAAGGAATTATTAATGCAAAAATAAATGCCACTACATTGTAAAAGGAAAGTGTCAATCCTGCAAACTCAACCCCTTTTGTGTAGACGGGATCGGTTTCACTTGCTGCACCAAACACTCCTCTTGCTACAGCAGTGCTGTAATAAAACCACATTAAAAATAATCCGGGCCATGTAAAAAACTGTACCAATGCAAGTTCTTTCATTTTTGGAGGCATATTTTTTATTGAACTCATTATTTCTCTAAACCCGCCACCAAAGCCTTTATTGCTTTCTTTTACTTTTTCTTTAAAACTAATATCAGCCGGAGGATATTCTTTTGTAGAAAAAATAGTATATAGAACAGAAAGCAAAAAAATTGTACCACCAATATAAAAAGCAAATTTTACTGAATCAGGGATATGGCCGTCAACACTTTTTCTTGACACTCCCATAAGGTTTGATAATAGCCACGGTAATGCGGATGCAATACTTCCGCCCAGTCCTATCATTAAACTCTGCATAGCAAAACCACGGGTGCGTTGTTTTTCATTTAATTTATCTGCAACAAATGCACGAAAAGGTTCCATTGCAATATTGCCGGAAGTATCCAATATCCAAAGTAATCCCGCCGCCATCCACAATGCTCCGCTGTTGGGCATAAGAAAAAGACAAAGTGTGCTTAACACGGCTCCAACAAAAAAATATGGTCTGCGCCTTCCCCACCACGGGTGCCAGGTACGGTCACTTAAATAACCAATTATCGGTTGTACAATTAATCCGGTAAGTGGTGCTGCTAAAAACAATAAAGGAATTTGATCAGGGCTTGCTTTCAAATATTCATAGATCGGTCCCATGTTAGCTCTTTGCAGATCCCATCCGAACTGGATACCGAAGAATCCAAAACTCATATTGAATATCTGCCAGAAATTTAGAGCAGGCTTAGGGACACGGGGAGAATGGGGTGTTACCTCCGCAACTATTATTTTATCCATAGCAATCGTTTATAAATGGCTTGTGTAAAATTTACACGTAATAAAAATACATTAAATAAGTATTCGGAAATTTTTTGGGATGCACCCATATTTTGAATCGCAAAGTTGTTGTTGAAATGTTTGCATCCGTTCCGAAACATTTATCTTTATTCATATTCTTATTTAATGAAAACGATCCTTCTATCACTACTTTTACTCTGCATGATGAATGAAATAAATGCCCAATCAAATTATAACCAATATCCTTTTTATAATGGTGAGCTTGGACTCATATACTCAAAAAAAAATTCTTCATTTAGAATATGGAGTCCTTCTGCAAAGGAAGCTCAATTGCTTTTATACAAAGACGGAGAGAACGGACAGCCTTTTAAAACCATTGATCTTACAAAAGACATAAACGGAACATGGCATACAACTTTAACCGGTGATTGGAAAGGAAAGTTTTATGTTTTTCGTGTTATGATAAATAGTAAATGGAATAATGAAATACCCGATCCGTATGCAAAGGCGGTTGGCATAAATGGTAAGCGGGCAATGGTTATTGATCTGAAAGATACGGATCCGCAAGGATGGGTAAATGATAAAAGCCCTGCATTCTCAAAATATAATAATGCTGTTGATGCAGTTATTTACGAACTGCATGTTCGTGATGCAGGCATTGATGAAAATTCAGGAATAAAACATAAAGGAAAATTTTTGGGACTTGCGGAATTAGGCACGCATAGTAAAGAAGGACTCGCCACAGGTTTGAGTCATTTAAAAGAATTAGGTGTTACGCATATTCATCTTCTGCCATTTTTTGATTATGCCTCAGTAGATGAGAGCAAACCTGACCATCAATACAACTGGGGTTATGATCCGCTTAATTATAATGTTCCCGAAGGTTCGTACAGTACAAATCCTTATGATGGTATCACACGAATAAAAGAGCTAAAGCAAATGATTGAGACATTTCACAAGAATGGCTTGCGTATAATTTTTGATGCGGTGTATAATCATACAGCATTAACGGAGAAATCCAATTTTAATCAATTAGTGCCCGGTTATTATTATCGTCATAAACAGGACGGCGAATTTTCAAATGCTACGGGTTGTAATAATGAGACCGCCAGCGAAATGCCAATGATGCGGAAGTTTATGATCGAAAGTATTTTGTATTGGGCGAAGGAATATCATATAGATGGTTTTCGTTTTGATCTTATGGGTGTGCATGACATTGAAACAATGAATATCATTTCAAAAGAATTGCACAAAATAAAACCTGATATTATTTTATATGGAGAAGGATGGACTGCAGGAGATTCTCCTCTGCCTGATTCATTACGGGCACTTAAAAAAAATGCCTGGGAGCTTAATGGCATTGCAGTGTTCAGCGATGATATTCGTGATGGAATTAAAGGCAGTGTATTTACTGCAAAGGATAGAGGGTTTGTAAGTGGTAAATTAGGAATGGAAGAATCAGTAAAGTTTGGAATTGTTGCTGCGTGTGAACATCCTCAAATAGATTACAGTAAGGATAATTATTCAAAGCATGCCTTTGCTGCAAACCCGGGAAATACCGTTACTTATTGTGAATGCCATGATAATAATACGCTTTGGGATAAACTTGCTTTATCAATGCCAGATGCAAGTGTAGAAGACAGGAAAGCCATGCAGCAACTGGCATTAACAATTGTTCTTACATCACAGGGCATTCCCTTTTTGCATGCCGGCACAGAATTTTTGCGTAGTAAGAACGGAGTTGAGAATTCATACAAGTCAGGAGATGATATCAATGCCATAAAGTGGAGTTTAAAAAAAGAAAATATTGATGTAACAAATTATGTGAAGCAACTTATTAAAATAAGAAAAGAACATCCTGCATTCAGGATGACTACTGCCAAACAGGTTGCAGAAAACATTTTATTTGATCAACATGTTCATGAGAGAACGATTGCATACACAATCAATGGCGCAGCATTAAAAGATAAATGGGAAACCATTTTTATAGCTTTTAACGGGAGTGATGCAACAAAAGAATTTTCTCTGCCCGATGGCCACTGGAAAATGGCATTTGATAGAGGCGCAGAAATTGAACCGGCTTCAGGAAAGATTCAATTAAAAAAATACAGCGCTGCTATTTTATATAAAGATTAATTCACATTAACATAAAGCTTGAAATTTTCTTGTAAAGTTTCTAAATAAATTTATTTCAATGATTTTTTTGAAAGGGTAGTACTAATGCAAGGGGTTGTAATCTCTTTTTTCGAAAAAAAAATCTTGAGTGGATCAAATTTTCCAGTCAATTATTTTATTCACCCATTCGGCTTTAAAAGGCGCCGTGATTTTAATATAGTTATCAGTGAATCCTTCCATCATGTCATTTTTATTACAACCTTCAAATAATACTTTTCTGGTTTCACCTGTATGTTCACCGGTAAAATTTTGTAGTTTCCGGTAAGAAAGATTTCGCAAAATTTTATTTCTGGAATTGCGAAAACTTACAGGCACTGCCGGTTTTAAATTTAGAGCATGTGTGTTTTCTCTTTCTGAATAAGTAAAAACGTGCAGATAAGAAATATCAGATGAATGTAAAAAATCAAATGTCTCTTTAAAGTCTTCGTCTGTCTCTCCGGGAAAGCCAACTATCACGTCAGCACCAATAGCACAATGTGGTATCAATTTTTTTATAAGATGAATTTTTTCTGCGTACAATTCTTTTTTATACCGCCTTCGCATAGCAGCAAGTATCCGGTTACTTCCGCTTTGCAAAGGGACGTGAAAATGCGGCATAAATTTTTTGCTGCCCGCAACAAACTCAATTATTTCTTCGCTGAGCAAATTGGGTTCGATGGAAGATATACGATAACGTTCTATTCCATCAATATTTTCTAAAGTTTGTATTAGAGAATAAAAATTGCCTTTATTTTTCGCAGCAATCTTCGCATTTGCTCCCTCTCCACTTGTGGAGAGGGTTGGGGTGAGGTAATCACCCAAATTAATTCCTGTCAGCACTATTTCTTTTACTCCTGATGCTGCGAGCTCCTTCACGTTTGCAATAATATTTTCAATTGAATCGCTTCTGCTTTTACCACGGGCCAAAGGGATAGTACAGAATGAACAATTGTAATTGCAGCC
>JANXQO010000080.1 GCA_025353485.1 Chitinophagales bacterium | reverse complement strand
GTTGAAAAAAAATCAAATACCCGGTCTCCCTCTCCAAAAGGAGAGGGATTAAGGGTGAGGCTATAAATGATGAATTGTAAAAAACAAATGTTGAAAAAAATCAAATGCCCGGTCTCCCTCTCCAAAAGGAGAGGGATTAAGGGTGAGGCTATAAATGATGAATTGTAAAAAACAACTATCTATAAATAACAAAAACTTTTCTTCTCCCTCTCCTTTGGAGAGGGACGGGGTGAGGTCAATCACAACACAACAAAAACACATACAATTATGAACAGCGAACAACCCATTATTGTCGGACTGGACATTGGCACCACAAAAATTGCAGCCATTGCCGGACGTAAAAACGAATTTGGCAAACTTGAAATTCTTGGCTTTGGCCGGGCCAACAGCAACGGTGTACAACATGGCATGGTGTTAAACATCGATCAAACTATTAAAGCCATACAAACAGCGCTTGAAAATTGTTATGCCAGCAATCCTACGTTGCCTATAAGTGAAGTGTATGTGGGTATTGCAGGGCATCACATCAAGAGCCTTCAAACCCGTGGCGACATTGTACGGCAGAATACGGATGAAGAAATTAAACAGTCAGAAATTGACCAGTTAATAAATGATCAATATAAAACTTATATACCTGCAGGCGATCAGATAATTGATGTGATACCGCAGGAATTTACAGTAGATAATTTTCAAAATATTCCTGATCCTATTGGTTACAGCGGTGTAAAAGTTGGTGCAAATTTTCACATCATCACAGGTGATAAAAATGCAATAAGAAATATTAACAGAAGCGTTGATAAAGCAGGATTGAAAACAAAAGATCTTGTTCTTCAACCTTTGGCTTCTGCCGCTGCAGTAATGTGCGATCATGATCTTGAGGCAGGTGTGGCCATTGTTGATATTGGTGGCGGCACAACAGATCTTGCTGTTTTTTATGAAGGGATTTTAAAACATACCGCAGTAATTCCTTTTGGCGGCGAGAATATTACCAATGATATTAAAACAGGTTTAGGTGTTTTAAAAACACAGGCAGAGCAAATGAAAGTTCAGTTTGGTAGTGCACTTGCAGATGAAGCAAAGAGCAATGCATTTATAACAATCCCCGGTTTGCGTGGCATGGCCCCCAAAGAAATATCTGTAAAAAATCTTGCAGGTATCATCCAGGCACGCATGAGCGAAATAATGGATTTTGTAGCTTATCATTTAAAACAGGTTGGCTTGGATAACAGGATGTTGAATGGCGGTGTGATCCTTACCGGTGGTGGTTCTCAGCTTAAGCACTTAATCCAGTTGACTGAATATGTAACTGGCCTTAATGCAAGAATAGGTTATCCAAATGAACATCTTGCAGCCGGACATATCGAAGAACTTGCAAAGCCAATGTATTCAACCTGCCTTGGTTTAATATTAAAAGGATATAATGATTATGAGAACAAACGCAAGCAGTTTGAATTGCAGTTCACAAAAGTAAATGTGCCTGATGCTTTACAACAGCAGACCGAAGAAATTGAAGAAGTGGTAATAGATGAAAAAGTAGAAAAAGTAAAACAACGCAAAACTTTAAAAGGCTTTATGGATTCTTTTAAAAACGGATTGATTGATCTGTTTAAAGAAGAAGAAGATGCAAAATTGTAACCCTCTAAATCCCGATAAATCGGGACTTAGAAAGGCTAATAAAATTTAAACTTATTTATAAAACCGGTTCAATGTTTTTAAATTATAAAAACCAAATTAACTAACCATTAAATTAACCTCCCTTTAGGGAGGCAGGAGGGTTTCAACTATGATACATTTTGATTTGCCAAAAGAAAAATCTTCCATCATCAAAGTAATTGGTGTTGGCGGCGGCGGAAGCAATGCCGTAAATTATATGTTTAGCCAAAGCACAGATGTTGTAAATTTCATTATTTGCAATACAGATGCGCAGGCTATTTCACAAAGCACTGTACCAAATAAAATTCAGCTCGGTCCCCATTTAACGCAGGGCCTTGGTGCAGGTGCCAATCCTCAAATTGGTAAAGAAGCTACTGAAGAAAGCCTGGAAGAAATAAAACGCATTCTGGAAGTTAATACCAAGATGGCTTTTATAACTGCCGGTATGGGTGGTGGTACAGGTACAGGCGGTGCGCCAATCATCGCAAAAATTTGTAAAGATCTTGGTATTTTAACTGTAGGAATTGTAACAACACCATTTGCCTACGAAGGAAAAAAACGCATTGCACAGGCAGAAGAAGGCATTCGCAAATTAAAAGATTATGTAGATACTTTGCTTGTAATAAGCAATGATAAATTGCGTCACCAGTTTGGTAACCTTACCATGAAAGCCGCCTTCAGTAAGGCTGATAACGTATTGGCTACAGCAGCAAAATGTATAACAGATGTAATAAACAGTACAGGTCAGATTAATGTTGACTTTGCTGATGTGTGCACCGTAATGCGCAATGGGGGTGTTGCTATTTTGGGTAGTGCTGCATGCGAAGGAGAGAACAGGGCGCAGCAGGCAATTGAAGATGCATTAAATTCTCCCTTGCTGAATGATAATGATATAAAAGGTGCAAAATGGATATTAATCAATATCAATTCTGCCGAAGGCGAAAATGAATTTACTATGGATGAAGTAGAAACAATTCAGAATCATTTATTAAGCCAGGCAGGGGAAGATACTGATGTGATATTAGGTTTGGGATACGATAATAATTTAGAAAATAAAATTGGCATTACATTAATTGCAACAGGCTTTGAGCACAAAGATCCTTTTGATAAAAAAGAAACCCCCAAAGAAGAAAATAAAAAAGAAGAGAAAATTTTAATGACGTTGGCGCAGCCTGAAGAAAAGAAAAATCTTTATCAGCAACCCCTGTTTCAGTTTGATGAAAAACCCTCTCCTTCAGAGAGGGTTGGGGTGAGGCCTCAACACGAAATAAAAGCGGAGGAAAAAATTGAAGTTGCTGCTGAAGTTGCACAGGATCTAATGGCACCAACTATTTCAGTAATTTCTTCTCCTTCTCCTTTAGAAGAAGGTGCCCAAAGGGCGGATGAGGTGCAGAAGAACGGGATGAGATCAATCGTAGAAATACCAGCAGTTGAAAGTAGAACTACTGTTGATAAATCAGTGCCGCAGATAATACATTTCGAATTATCTTCAACACCTGATTCAAATCCTCCCAAAACACCAAAACAGGTTACTGCTGAAGTATCAAAACCCGATCCCGATAGCTATCAGGACAAAAATTTAAATAAAGTAAAAAAAGAAACTAAAGAAACGGCAACTGCCCCGGCGTCTGGCGGTTACCTGGCTAAGCCTTCCATTATTTATGTGGAAGATCAGCCTCAACAACAACAGGAATCCAAAACTGTGGAGGAACCACTGCCGTTGCAGATATCGGCGCAGGTTGACGAACCTGTTATCGAAATGCAGCTGGTAGTTAAAGATTCCTTAGAAGCGACGGAGGAGCCCGAACTGAATGTACAACAAGCACTGCCGATCATGATGTCGAATGTAGAGGAGCAGGCGATGCCTGACGAAACAGACGAGTTAAAGCGCAAGGCTATGGACCGTATCTCTAAGTTGAGGAATTTATCTTTCAACATTAATGCTGCGGATCCTAACAATGAGTTTGAATCTGTTCCCGCCTACCTCCGTCGCAATATGGAATTACAAAATTCCATCGCTGATGTAGAAAGCTTCTACAGTAATTACACCGTAAAATCAAACCAGGATAACCAGGCGGTTATTGGCACGATAAATACTTTTTTAGAAGGTAAAAAACCTGATTAATAATACCTGCCTGCCGGTAGGCAAGTTGTTGTGTGTACTTTCATAGTTGCCCCGGAGTCTGTAAAAGTAGCCGGGGTTTTTATTTGTAATGTTGCGTTTGTCATTCTTAATTTGTCTGAAAGATTGTTCACTTTTCAAGAGTGATTTTTATGCCACCTTATCAGCCCATGCCCTGTTGAAATTTTGAGACCTCATAAATCTTTAAGCTAATTTTACATTTATGTTTTACATGGTAAAAACTCCCTGGCTGCTTAAAAATTTTTATCCTGAATGTATATGGGATATTAAAACAAAAGAAAAAGTTTTATACCTCACTTTTGATGATGGGCCGCATCCCGTTGCCACACCTTTTGTTTTAGAAGAATTAAAAAAACACAATGCCAAAGCAACTTTTTTTTGCATTGGAAAAAGGGTAGAAGAATATTTTGATATCTACAAAAAAATTATTGAAGAGGGGCATGCTGTGGGCAATCATACGTATGATCATTTAAACGGTTGGAAAACAAAAGATCAAATTTATCTTGACAATATTTTTAAAGCAAAAAAAATAATTGACAGCAATTTATTCCGGCCGCCGTATGGAAGAATTACAAAGTTTCAGTTAAAACAATTGTCCGCAGAAAAGTATAAGCTTAAGCCCATTATGTGGAGTGTATTAAGTGGCGATTTTGATAAAGAAGTTTCAGGAGAAGAGTGTTATCACACGGTAGTAAAAAATGCTAAACAAGGGGCCGTTGTTGTGTTTCATGATAGTGAAAAAGCATTGGACAGGCTTCGTTATGCATTACCATTGGTGCTAAAACATTTTACAGAAAATGGATTTGAATTCAGGAGTATTATTTTATAAACTGATAAAAAAATCAGCAAAAAAATAATAAACGTAAAATAATAGTGAGCTTCGGAAGTCTCCCCTATCGGGGGAGATTTCGAGGGGGCCAAAAAAATAAGCAACAAAAGAATAAAATGCAAACATAATAGTGAGCTTCGGAAGTCTCCCCTATGGGGGAAGTTATTTCCTGAGTTTATCGAAGGATTAGAGGGCCCCAAAAAAATCAGTAACAAAAGAATTACGCAAAAATAATAGTGAGCTTCGGAAGTCTCCCCTATCGGGGGAGATTTAGAGGAGGCCAATAAGTGGGCCGGGGTAGACACCCTGGCCCGTTTTTAATCCGTACCCTATGAAAACTGTACGAAAGGTAAATACTTTTTAAAATAATCCAAATAATATTTTTTGATTATCGGAGGTTGCAAAATTAATTTACACCTTCCAAATCCTTCTCCTGAAGGAGAAGGTGCCCAAAGGGCGGATGAGGTTTATTTGCTTCCTTTGTACAAATAATAATTGAAGGTTTTTTAAACCTTCAAGGTTTGATCACCTCAGGGTTGCAAGCTTATTTAGATGTTGACAATTTCCTTCTCCTAAAGTAGAAGGTGCCAAAGGGCAGATGAGGTTTATTTACTTCCTTTGTACAAATGATAATTGATACACACACTCATCTTTACTTAAGTAATTTTTCCTCCGATATAGATGAAGTAATAAAAAGAGCAGAAGAGGAAGGCGTTAAAAAATTTTATTTACCATCCATTGACAGTTCAGAAACTGAAAATTTATTAATCCTGGAAAAAAAATATCCCGGAGTATGCTTTGCTATGATGGGCTTGCATCCATGCTCGGTAAAAGAAAATTATAAAGATGAATTGAAATTGGTTTACGACTTGTTGCAAAAAAGAAAATTTGCCGCAGTGGGAGAAATAGGCCTTGATTTTTATTGGGATAAAAGTTTTACAGATCAGCAATATGAAAGTTTTCATAAGCAGATAGAATGGGCTTTGCAGTTTGATCTCCCTGTGGTTTTACATACAAGAAAAGCCGAACAGCAAAGCATTGATGTGATAAAAGAATATGCTCGTAAAAACCTGCGGGGAATATTTCATTGCTTTAGTGGTACACTGCAAAACGCTTTGGATATAATAGGTACAGGATTTTATCTGGGCATTGGTGGTGTTATTACCTATAAAAACTCGGGGCTTGCAGAAATAATAAAACAAATAGATCTAAAACATATTGTACTGGAAACTGATTCTCCTTATTTAACTCCGGTACCATTCAGGGGTAAAAGAAATGAAAGCAGTTACCTAAAATATATTGTACAAAAAATTGCGGAAGTAAAAAATATTTCTGCAGAAGAAGTTGCACAGATAACAACAAAAAATGCTGAGGATATTTTTAATGTATAAATTAAAAGTACTTGGTAAGTCTCCCTTCAGGCAATGTGATTAAGTTAAAAATATACGATACAAAACCAGGAAGGTTTTTTTCAAAATTTTAAATTGAAAAAGAATTATAAAACCTTCTTGGTTTATGTTAACTTAATGACATTTCCCCTTCGGGGAGTTATGTTCCTGAGTTTATCGAAGGGTTAGAGGGTGCCGAAAGATCTTCGGGAGGTCTACCCTATGGAGGAGTTATTTCCTGAGTTTATCGAAGGATTAGAGGGGGCTCGTATACTCAATTTGAGTATTTTTTTTAAAAGGAAATAAAATTATAGAATCAGGTTGTTTCATATAATAGATTTCTATATTTTTACAATCCCTCTTTCCTATAAAAAAAATCACATCTTTTAATCAACTTTTATTATTGTTAAGACGACTGCATAATCTGCTGCCTGCTTAAAACCAAAACAGTTAACATTGGTACGTAGTTAATTTTCAATTTATCCTTCGACAAAGCACCACCCCATAGAGGCATATTTGTGCATTACCATTTTAAATAAATTCTTCCTGGAAAGGAAATATAATTTTTCTTTTTTTGGAATTATTGATTTGAATAATAATTAATCTGCTTTTTTAATTAAACAGGTATAAAGTCAATATCCGTGTAACTGCCACCCACTTGTGCATTAAAGATTATTGATTTGAATGAACTATACCTCTAAAAATATTGAGTATTCGCCTAAGGTTTGGTATGTAATTGGCTTGCCTATACGAAATATTTTTCTTCCCCTTATTTCTTTTTTTCTTCTTTCATTTTTTGCTGTTGATGTACAGGCACAACACATAAATAATCATAAGCAGGACTTATATAAACCGAACGTACCTAAACCGAACGTACCTAAACAGGACGTACTGGTTGCTAAAAACTTTGTTGCTTCAAAAATAGCTGCTTCATTTACTTCCGTTACTAATGGATTATGGAGTAATCCACTAACATGGGGATCCCTAACAGTGCCAACAGCTGGGGATGATGTTACAATTGCACCCGGTACAACTGTAACAGTTGATAATGCTGTACCAGCAACATGTTCAAGTATTACAATTAACGGTAATCTTACTTTTAACGCAAGTATTAACCTGGATGTAAATACAAGCTGGATTAACAATGGCACTTTCAATGGAAGTACAGGATCAGTAACTTTTAAAGGGGCAACCAATAATACAATAAGCGGAAGTTCTTCCTCTGCTTTTTATAATATCATTCTTGACAAAGGCACTAGTGTAACCTCCATTCTTGAAGCAAATGGCGTAGGTGCTCTTTCAAATACAGGGATGCTAACAATAACAAACGGGTTGTTTGAAATGACAACCGGAACTTTCCAATTTGGTGGCAACTCATTAGTTACAATACCTACAAGTGGCGGTATATGGATAAACGGAGCAACGTTTAATAGTGGGAATTATTCTATTATGGATAATGGATTGGTACGGGTAACTGCTGGAGTTGCAAACTTTGGTACTGGTGCCGGAAATGCATTAGAAATAAATAACGGCGGCGGAACGCTGTTTGCGTTTCTTGATATGCAGGGAGGTGTCGTAAACGTTTCCGGCAGATTATTTATTAATAACCAGGGAACAATAATGATGTCTGGCGGTACAGTAAATGTCTGTACAAATAGTTTAAGCAATTCTGCTAACGCTTCTTTTGAAGTTACTGCTACATCAAACATCAATACAATAAACGGTGGAACAATAGTTTTTCAAAATCCAAACGCAGGTTCTGGTGGTGATTTATTGATTACTTCAGGATTCGGCACAAAGACAATTACTGGAGGCAATTTCCAGATAGGCAATGCTTCAACACCAGCTAATAAAACATTTGTAGTAAATAGTTCTCTTCCTCTTTTCAACTTTACAATTAATAATATCAACACTCCATCAGTAAGATTGGTTACTAATGATCTTACAATTAATAATCAACTTACTCTAAATGGAGGCAATTTAGATGCTGCGACAAATTCCAAAAATGTAGTTATTTCCAATAATGCCACTGGCGCCATAGTACGTACAGCAGGGTTTGTAGTAGGTAATTTGCAAAGAGCGATCGTTGGTACCGGTTCAGCTACTTATACCTATCCTATTGGAATCGGAGTAAATTACACCCCTGTTGACATTAGTTTTAACAGCATTACTTCACCCGGTAGTCTTACAATTTCTGCAAAGGTTCCGGATCATCCAAATATTACAACTTCTGCGATCAATTCTTCCGAATCTGTAAATACGTATTGGACATTTATCAATAGCAGTTTTAATTTCAATAGTTACGCTGCTACATTTTCTTATCCTTCATCATTGGTAGATGGAACAGCAGGGGTTGGCACTGGTTCTAAATTCATTGTGGGAAAATATAATTCCGGCTGGACGTATCCACTACTTAGCGGTACTCCAACACTTACAGGGACTTCTATAACCGGTACTGGTGCTTCATTATTAGGAACTAATGCTTTTCAGATAGGGAACTGCACACCTCCCACAATAACTTTGGGAGCAAATCCAACTGTATGCCAGGGAACCACACCTGCAAATCTTCCATACTCGGCAACAACCGGAAGCCCTGATCAGTACAGCATTGATTATGATGCCGCGGCAGAGGGTGCAGGTTTTATAGACATAAATAATGCTCCACTTCCTGCTACTCAAATTCCACTTGTAGTACCACCAGGAGCATCCGGAGCTATCTATAATGCTACATTAACAGTAACAGTTGGTGCATCAGGCTGTGTAAGTAATAGTTCGGCTATAACAATAACGGTAACAGCGAACAACACAGCAGGTGCTGCATCATCAACACCAACACTGTGTATCAATACTGCATTGTCACCAAACATTACTCACACAACAACCGGGGCAACCGGCATTGGCGTACCAATAAATTTACCAGCGGGAGTAAGTGCGGCATTTGCATCCAATACAATTACAATCAGTGGAACACCTACAGCATCCGGAACGTTTGCTTACAGCATTCCATTAACGGGAGGTTGTGGAAGTATAAATGCTACCGGAACAATAACGGTAACAGCGAACAACACAGCAGGTGCTGCATCATCAACACCAACACTGTGTATCAATACTGCATTGTCACCAAACATTACTCACACAACAACCGGGGCAACCGGCATTGG
>JANXQO010000189.1 GCA_025353485.1 Chitinophagales bacterium | reverse complement strand
TTTAAACAAGATCTGCATTACACCAATAAACATAAATACAAACAGTATTCCTGCGGATGCTCTTATTTCACGTTCATTCAATACAGGAATATTATATTCTTCTACGTTTTCTCCAAATTGTATTATCTTATTTTTTCTTATCATTTTAAAAGATTTTTTTTCTAAAAAAATATCATCAATAAACAAGACTGAAACCGAAGAATGTTAGAAACATCCTTCGGTTATTCGTTTTTTATGCTTCTTTTTTGAAAACTAACAATGACAAAGAAGCATTGTAGTTAAAGCAATTGTAATGAAAATAATGATCGGTTTCATATGATTTTATTTTTGTTTGATAATTTGATTATACATGATGCTACTTATTTTTTATAAACTAAGACCCTTATCTTTTTAGGTTAACGTTAGCTATAGTAACCAACGCTTATTTATTCATCCATGTTTCAACAACATATTTACCCATCGCATTTCCCATCTTCAACGCTGATTCATTATCCGTGCGAAAATGTATGCCTGCATAAAACCTTGAGTCTGCACAATCCTGTGCCATACGTCTGAACTGTTTTGCATCGGCAGGAAAAAAATATTCCAGCACCGCCGCAGTAGTTCCGGCACCTGCAGCATGACCCGATGGATAACCCGGGAAAGGAGGCGTTGATATAAGTGGTTTATAAGAAGTGTCGTACTGGTTCGGTCTTATTCCCCAGTATGCATATTTCGAATCAAAAATTGCGATGGCAGCATCATGATAAGCTACCGTCATTACAGTGTATATACGTGCAACTGCAGGCGCATCATCACTCATGCGGTATTCAAACATTTTCTGGCTTGCCAGATCATTCCATACTTCAGGCCCGTGACTTGCCCAATAAAAGGCGAGGGAACGTGAATTAAAATTTTGCTTGAAATTTTTTAATTCCTTCATTTCATTTTCAAAATCCGACGGGGGTGGCAGCCTGAACTGATCTGCTGAACGAAATACAATCGGTGTAAATGAACTCAGCATTATTCCCATTGGATAATTGCCGGTCCATTTTTTTGGATCCTTATTCATTTTACCATCCCAAACTTTTGCTGATCCATCGTTCTTTGCTTTCTCTATAATTTCTTTAGCAACCTGCTCACCCAGTTTCCATCCTGCTTCAACATCACTCGGAAATTGTACGCCAGCATCAATTCGTGATTGCGAAGCGGCATGCGCCATCTGCATAATTGAATCAGCTTTTGCAGGAAAAAAATACGCAAGCATATATGCTGCTGCTGCTGCGGTTATTGTATGCTCACATGGATAGGAGTAAGTGAGCGGCGCATTCACAGCAGGTTTCAGCGAAGGATCTAAATCATTAGGACGTTTTCTTTTGTATTTTATTTTTTCTTTCCAGGCTAATATAGTAGCATCGTAAATAGCCATATTCATCCATGATGCCGGCATGCGAAGTAATATCAGTGGATTCTGGTCTGTTAATCCAAGTACAATTTGATTCCAGCGGTACGAAGGGGCTCCGGCATTCCAGTATTTTATTGCAGATAATTTTTTTTCATCAAGCTTTGCCATTGCCTGTTTGATAGTTTGTAATTCAGTTTTTGATTGCGCAACTGAAGGCGAAGCAACAACTGTTATTTGTTGCGGGTTATCTAATAACCATGTTTTCCAGTTGGCTGCTTCATAATTTACTGACTGATTCAATGCATTCTTTTGAGCGATCGCTACAATTGCAGTAAGAGAAATTAAAATTGAAAGAATGATCTGTTTCATGTTTGTAGAATTTTTTGTTTTTATATTTTAAAACTGTTTTTTAATGTTTACTACACAAGAATATCTAATTAAAGAAAACACTGAAAGCATCAGTCAATAAACAGCACAGGCTGGTAAACGAACAACGTGATTGAGCCTACATGGTGAATGGTGAGTCGTGAATGGTGACTGATGAATTGTCAATGCACAAAGGATATCTTTCGGTGATCTTGAATTTATTTGAGCAACAATTTCAGTTTAGTTTTTATTCACGATTCACGATTCACCATTGACCTTTCAGGGTAATTTGTTTACCTCAATGTCAATTCTATAGATTGCAAAATGTAAAGAGAAAGATTTGCCGATATTTATCTTTTTAAATTAAGAATGAAAAAGTTATTCGAAATAAAACGGTTTATATTTTACCTCTGGCTTGGACTACCTTTTGTACTCTTATGGGCATGGCATGATATAACAAGTTTTGAAGCGACCTTTCTGCAAGCATTGTTAAATAATTTCTGGCGGGTTATATATATTATCGTTGTCAACTTTATATTTTTTGAGTATGTAGTTTCTTTTGTACTGCGGAAAAAACAGTCCATTGTTTTCAATATTCTTCTATGTATTGTTTCACTTTTTGTTTTTATGATAATATGGTCTTATGGGTTGTATGTCTGGAGATCTTTGGGAGTAGCCTTGCATATTTATACACCTTTAGGGCCACGGTCTGAGATAAAAACACTGTTGGCGAGCCAGATGGCATTTAGTGCAGGATCTATTTTCTTTTTCGGGATTATCAGGCATATTTATAATTTTATAAAACTGAAACAGGCAGAACAACAATTGCGCATAGAAAAGCAGGCGGCAGAATTAAATTATCTCAGGGCACAAACCAACCCGCATTTTTTATTCAACACCTTAAATAATATTTATTCGCTGGCAAGGGATAAGAGCGACCTGGCGCCGGAATCAATTTTGCGCCTCTCGAAAATATTGCGTTTTATGCTGTATGAAACCGGTGGAGAGTATATAAGTATAGAACAGGAACTGAAAATTATTGATGACTATATTGCTCTTGAAAAATTGCGCTACGATGATTCTTTACGGGTTAATTTTAAAAATGACATTGAAGATATGAAACAAGCCTTACCTCCACTGTTGCTGATACCTTTGGTTGAAAATGCTTTCAAGCATGGTGTTTCCGAAACAAGAGATCAGCCATTTGTTGATATTCTTCTTTCAGTTAATAAACGACACTTAACGTTTGTTGTAAAAAATTCCAGTGAGACATATGTTGAAGAAAACGTAAAAGAAAATATCGGTCTTTCTAATTTGCGGCGTCAACTTGAATTGCTCTATACTGATTATGATCTCTCTCTTCAGCAAGGCGGGTCTGTGTTTACAGCTACTTTAAAAATTAATCTTGCAAGCCATGTCTAACATAAAATGTATTATAGTAGAAGATGAGCCATTGGCAGTAAAAATTTTATCAGATTATATTTCGCAGGTTCCTTTTTTGGAATTGCAGGCAACATTTAAAGATGCAATTCTTGCAACTGACTGGCTTCGGCATAATAATACAGAACTTATTTTTTTAGATATTCATCTGCCTAAATTAAAAGGCATGGCTTTTTTAAAAACGCTTACACATCCGCCTGCAGTAATTATTACAACAGCTTATCATCAATACGCAGTGGAAGGATTTAATTTAAACGTAACAGATTACCTGTTAAAGCCATTTGAGTTTGAACGTTTTTTAATATCAGTAAATAAAGTAAAGTCGGCGCAAAGCGAAAAGAAGGAACCACATGAAAGCGGGGATAAAAAAGATTTTATATTTCTGAATGCGGAAAGAAAAAAAGTAAAAATTTTATTCTCAGAAATTATTTATATCGAAAGCCAACGTGAATACATCAGGATAGTTACAACAAAAAGAGAATACATTTCAAAAATGAGTACGCATGAGATTGAAGATCTTTTACCTGCCAATCTCTTTAAACGGATTCACCGGTCTTATATAGTTTCAATGAGCAGGATAGAATCATACACTGCCGAAATGGTTGAGGTTAATGGTGTATCTATTCCCATTGGCAGGGGCTATAGGGATATTATAGAAAATTTGTAGTTAGCGATTCGTTGTTTTCTTCCCGTTGATTATTGTTCAATTGAAAGATAGACGTCCACTTCTGCATCATTCCAGTCCTTACTTCTTTCATCATAAACTTCAAAATCTATTTGGTACGTCCTTGGAATGTTGGAAGTCCATATTTCTTTCCAGGTATTGGCTACACAATCCGGCATTTTCCCTTTTGCAATTACTTTAGAGTAATTGCCGGCAGGTATAACTAAACTGTTCATAGCTTGAGGGGTTTCAGTATCAATTTTTACTTTACAACCTATAAAATATGAAAACGGTTTGGTGTAGTCGCCTTCATAATCAAAATAGACTGCGTAAATCTCATCACTTAATTTGTCTGGAATTCTTTCTGCAAAATTTTCAGTCTCAAACTTTTGCCATAAGTTCCCACAGTCAATGCTTGATTGTCCTCCTTCATTAGAAGTCTTGTTGTTGAGTTTAAGTCCAATCAATTTGAACTCATCTTTTTTTGTTTTGTCCATATAATTGTTAATTTATGAATGAGTTTGTGGCCAACCTCGTTTGTTAGTCTTCCTAATCTTCACTTGTATAATTCAAAGGAGTACTAGTGCGGGGTGCTCGATTCACTATGTAAATAGAAATAAATTCTTAATGTTTGATAATTGACTTTGCCTTGGCCCTTGTATAATTAATTTCTGTGGCTTTATAATTCATGCCATCGATCTCACGATAATATTCTATGGTGTAGTGATCATTATCATGGATTATGAAATGTTCATATTCTTTACTTTTCATTCCAGGAATCAATTCCTGTTCCCCTTCATAAAATATGGTTTTTGTTTTTAGATCATACTTGCCCTCGGAAAATTGTATGTCGCTGCCAAGGTGATTATTGATCAACGTACGTACGAATTTTTTTTTCACATTGTCATAGCCTTCAGTTCTAATCTCTTTGGCATTCACTTTTTTCATTTTTCCATCCTGTATGGGCATTTGTAATTTCTGTAATCCCCCACTGGTTAATTCTGCAATAAAAAAACGTCCGTTCGCAAAGGGCTTCCTAACTAAAGTGCCGCTAAATTCAAATACGACTTTATTTGAATCAGGATTGGAGTTTCCTGAAAAATGTCTGCCTTTCCATGTCCAATTGCCTACCAGATCAGCAAGCAACTGATGATACTTTCCGGGCCTGGAATAATCAAGCATTTGCTCAAAAGGATCACCAACATTTGCTGATGAGTCTTTTTTGTCTTGTGCGTATGCTGATATTGTAATAAGTGCTGATAAAACAATAATTATGATTGAAGCAAATACTTTTGCCAAGTTCATTCTATAATTATTATACATGCGCTTTTTAGAGTCATCCATTTTATTTTTTTCTATAATCATAAAATTGCTTTTTGGGATTCAATTTATTTCATTTGGTTTTGTAAAACACAGGCGAATTCTTATACCTTAGTTGAGGGATCTATCTTTCCAGTTTAAAGTTTTTATCTGTCGCTGGTCTTCTTTCAGCATTTGCTGCTTTCCACCCCGTTCTAAACATCCAGTCTGCCATCTTTTTTAATTTGGGATAGTTTATATTTTCAGCATTATCCTGTGGTGTATGATAATCGGGATGCAAAAGAGTTGTATACATAATTGCCGGTATTTCCAATCTCGCATAAGGAAGGTGATCGCTTCTAAAATACCAACCTTCTACATGGGTTACTTTATCCCATGTTGTGTCAAGTTTAAAATTCGGCCCTTCTTTATTAGCAGACAATGCCATGTTTACAAGTTCTAAAGAATTTCTATGCGGCGGTAATACTCCTAAAATTGCGGCACTGTCTATATTATTTCTGCCTATCATATCTCCATTTAAAACAGCTGTAATATTGTTTATAGGAACGGTAGGATGTGAAGAATAATATCTTGATCCCAATAAACCTCTTTCCTCTGCACCATGAATTACAAAGAGTATCGAACGCTTTGCACGGTTTTTTACAAATGCCCTTGCATTGGCAAGCATAGCCACATCCACACTTCCATTATCATCAGCACCATAATAAATTGAATCATTTTTTATTTCATTTCTAATACCATGAGCATCTATATGCCCGCTGTATAAAACATATTCAGATTTCAATTTAGCATCACTTCCCGGAATCATTCCTATAACATTTACGGAAGGGTAAGAATATTTTGAAATGATGATGTTTGCATTTATTGTTGCATTATTTAACTGCAATTCTTTTTTAGCAGATGCATGCAGCCATAAAACAGGAACGGTGGTAGTTACATTTTCATTAGCTCCGCCATCAATATCATAACTACCCCGCTTGAAATTTTCTGCCGCATCATCCCATGCCTGCTCTGCCGTTTCATCTGCGATAAATAGTATTGCTTTCACACCTCTTCTTAATAATGGTGCACCATACAGATTTAAAATGTACCTGTTGTATCTCCATGTTGGCAACGAAACATTTAAATTTATTCCTTTTGCATTTGCTTCAATTGCCACTACTTTTTCTTTTACATCTACATTGTTTGTATCAATAGTTATAGCGTTTCCTAAATAAACTATCGGTGCATTAATTGAAATATTTGCCATTTGTGCAATGGCAACTTCTTTCCAAAGCGATAATATTTTATTGTTTATTTGAATTGTTGATCTGTCAGAAACATGATTACGCCATAAATTAAAAAATTGAAAATAAGTGCCGTCATCACCTGCAGGATGTAACCCGATAGACCTGTATTTGTCTGCCAGCCACGTAGCTGCTTTTAGTTCATCCAATGTTCCGGCAGAGCGACCGTTAAAATGTACATCTGCAAATGCATACAGATCTTTTTTAAGATCTTCTATACGGATCAAATTTAATCCCGGCGGATCATGCTGCGCAAGAACAAAATTGGCGATCAATAAAGACAGAAAATTTAAAAATATTTTTTTCATTTATATAAATTTTATGAAATGAATTTATGTGTGTGATGAATAAATATAAATATAATTACAAGGATGTATTAAGTATCAGTCATTGATTTAATGTCCTTTAATCCAACCGCCATCAACTGCCAATGACTGACCTGTAATATAACTGGCCCTTTCGCTTACTAAAAATGCGGCAGCTGCAGCAAATTCTGCTGTTGTTCCAAACCTTTTCATTGGAATTGTTTCTTTTACCTCATTTACTTTTGGATTTTTTTCAACAAGATGTTTAAGCCGGTTTGTATTTGTGTAGCCGGGCATTAAATTATTTACAGTAATACCATAAAGTGCAACTTCGTTTGACAAACTTTTTACCAGGCCTAATAAACTCGTTCGCACCGCATTTGATGAAATCAAATTGTCGGCAGGTTGTTTAACAGTAATTGAAGTGATTGTTAGTATGCGTCCGAAACGTTTTTCTTTCATAGCTGGCAACACTTGTTGAATAATGTCAACCGCACTTAAGAATAATAAATTGTAAATGTGTTTCCAATCATCCAAATTGAATTGTTCAAATGGACCCGCCGCAGGGCCACCGGTATTTGTTACCAAAATTTCAATATTGCCAAAGGCTTTTACACTTTGTTCAACCAAATTTTTACGTTGTTTTTCATCTGTAAGATCACACACAAATGACACTACATTATTGGGCGCAATAGTTTTAATTTCCGCTTCGGTTGCTGCTAATGCTGCTGCATCAGTGCCGCAAATAATAACTCTTGCTCCTTCTTTTGCCAATTCAACCGCAACGGCTTTACCCAATCCTTTGCTTGATGCAAGGATCAGCGCAACTCGATTTTGTATTCCCAGATCCATTTCTTGTTATTTAATTTTCATTAATCATTACCAAAACTATTTTCTCAAATAATTATCTGAGCCATCAATCCAATCTTGTCTTGGTGGTGCAAAAGTGTCGGTTTCTATTACTTTGCCGATCATTAAGGCTTTGTGCCGGCGATTACCCGGAATAACAATTGTATCACCCGGCAATAAATCAACAGTATTATTTTCATCATCATCAAACCAAAATCGAAGTACACCTTCAAACACTTCCGTTATCTGTTCATTTTCATGTGAGTGCCAGGGCACTGTAAATCCATCTTCAAATTCCATTTTGGCGATCATTATTTTTTCTCCATGAATGAATTGCCTTTTCATTTTCGGATTCACTTGTTCTACGGGAATGTTGTTCCAATTTATTTTTTCCATATTTGATTGAGTGTTACATGCGATCCAAAGGGAGGTCGAATGGAACGCAAAGCGAGGTAATATCTTAAAGGTTGATTGATTTATTTTCTCATGCGAATTTACTAATCATTTAATCCCTTTCCATTGAGAATTTGCTGCATAGATTTTTCAATCCTAGCCTCACGGAGTTTGGATTGCCTGGGTTGAGAAAAATGCAGCAGATATTCTCTTTGCCGTCCCGGCGTTAATGCATAAAATCCAGTTCTTTGTCATAGCATGTTATTTTGTTAGACTCTTAATGAGCCACGAAAACTCCTGGCATTATAATAAGATTCTGCACCATTGTTATACACAAAGGCAGTGTTGTAGCGGCGATCACAAAAGAGTACACCACCGAGTTCTCTTATTTCATCAGGCGTTTGTATCCAGCTTGATGTTTTAGTATCGAAGTTCCCAAGCTGCTGCAGTTCCCTGTATTGTTCTTCTGTTAAAAGCTCTATGCCCATTGCATCTGCAACATCAAGAGCGTTATTTTTTGGTTTATGTTCTTTCCTTGCCACCAACGCTTTTCGATCGTAACAAAGACTCCTGCGGTCATTCGGGCTTTCTGCTGAACAATCATAAAAAATATATTCACCCGTTTTTTTATCATAACCAACAACATCCGGTTCACCAGCTGTTCTTTCCATTTCATTGAGCGACCACAATTTTTCTTTATTATCTTCCGGCCTTGCTTGTACTTTAGCCCATTCAAGATCTTTATGGCGGTTCATGCTTTTCTCAAAACGGGCTTTTAAAGAGCTTAGTAGTTCTTCACGTTGTTTTGGCGACAATTCTTTTTTGTTACTTTTCATACTTTATTTTTCTCTTAGAATTAAGCATCCGGAATTTCCGGTTCAACCAATTTTGTCAATTTTTCTAACGACTCCTGCCAACCTAGATAACACATTTCTGTTGGTATAACTGACGGTATGCCTTTCTGAAGAATTTTAAGTTCTGTGCCAACTAAAACTTTTTTGAGCCAGATCGAAGTAGTCATTTCTCCCGGCAAATTGGGGTCATCAAATTTATCGGTATGCTTTAAAAATTCATTTTGTTTTACTTCCAAAAATTCTCCGCCGAAGGAATGGCTATTGCCGGTAGAAAAATTAGTAAATGACATTTTATAACTGCCGCCTTCACGTACATTTATTTCATGTACGGTACCTAAAAATCCATATGGCGGAAGCCAGAATTGCAAAGCATTAGCTTCAGTAAAGGCACGATATATTTTTTCGGGAGTTGCCTTAATAACCCTGTGTAGTGTTACATTGTTGTTCATATTATTTAGTTTTTCTTCGCCCCGAATTTACTATCATTTAAACTAATCCATTCTTACTGTCTTAAAATCTTTTGCATTGCCTTTCCTTTAGCTAATTCGTCAACCAACTTATCTAAATAACGAATCTTTTGCATCAGTTCGTCTTCAATTTCTTCTACACGATAACCACAAATTACACCTGTTATTTTTGAAACATTTGGATTGATTTGGGGCGCTTGTGCGAAAAAGGTTTCAAAGTCACTTTTATTGTTGATATGCTGTTGCAAGGTTTGTTCATCATATCCAGTTAGCCAAAAAATAATTTCATCTACTTCTGCTTTTGTGCGTTCTTTTTTTTCCGCCTTTTGTATATAATGTGGATACACACTCGCAAAAGATGTTTTAAATATTCTTGTATTATTCATAATCGCAAGCTAATAATAATTACAATATTTCCTTCGCCATTTTGCCACCGTGGATGTTTCTTTTCAAATGTAAAATATTTCCTATTCAGAATGCCCCCGATTTCTATGACAAAAACAAAACTATTTTAAGCTGACCTTTTCACATATTCCTGTTGCTTATTAACAACGGCAACCACTCTTGCTAACAATTTATTTTTTACAGCATTCAATACACTCATTTTATTTTTTCCTTC
>JANXQO010000070.1 GCA_025353485.1 Chitinophagales bacterium | reverse complement strand
TCTTTGATTATTATTATTACTGTTATTGCTATTATCCATCTGCTTGCTACTTGTATTATTGTCAGCGCCGTCAGTTGCTTTTTTATTTTTGCCTTTGGGTCCAAAAATTTTTTTTATTGCTTTTTCAGTACCAGTTTCTGCACCTTGTTTTACACCTTCGCCTGCTTTGCGTTTTAATATATTACTTAATTGGGCAAACGAAGTACTGCTTAGAACAAGCAATGCTACCAGGATAAAGAAATAATTTTTCATTTGAAGTCTTTTTTTGGGTTAATGTTTCATTTAATTTTTTCGTCAGCAAATAATAATGGATGTGAAACTATCATGCATCATCATAATTGCATAGGGAGCCTGTATATCCGGCTACTTCCACTTAGTAAGTGGCAGAAATTCTACAATGACTGATATTCCGGGCCGGTAGTACCGGATATTCTCTTATTTATGCCGGATACACAACTGATACAGCAAATAATTTAATAGACAATGATTTAATTACCTGTTTGCGGTAGGTTTGTTCTTATATGCTGTATATTTTTTAAATTAGAAGCGATTTATACTGAAGTCAGAAACATCGAATCATTATTTAATTCTCACCAATTTCTATCAACATGTTCATCCGATACTTTACTCTGAATACAGTAAGACGAGTGAAATTAAAAATCGCATTGATATGTTTATTTATTTTACTGATAAAAACAACTGCTTATGCACAGGAAAAATTAACCTCATCTTTTCCGGAAGCCTACAATAACCTGAAAACAGATACAGCCCGAATGCGTTTTCTGGTAAAAGCAGTCAATGATTCATTAGATGAAGACCGGCTTACATTCGTGTATGATTGGGCAAAGAAGGGGTTGACTATGGCCGAGAAAAACAATGTAGATACAATGAAAGGCATTTTCAATTTCTTTATTGGCAAAGCATTTACATACAAATACGGAAAACCTGATAGTGCAATTGTTTACTATAAAAAAGTGATTCCTTATTTTCCGGATAGAAACAGAAAGTATAATATTTTTTCCATGAGGGAAATAATGGAACGCTATAGCGAATCAGGCAACAAGGACTCATCATTTGTATATCTTGACTCCCTGAAAGTTTTTATTGACACGATGCCTGAGTCTTCACCTAAAAGAGTTTCACTTTCACAAAATATTGCCACCGTTTACCAATGGTTTGGAATGTTTAAGACTGCTGTTAATTATTTCCAGGTGGCCATTAACGGGCAAAGAAAAAATGGTAACCTGAAAGGTCTTGGACTTGCTTTGGCCAACCTGGGTGAATTATATTCCGAATCGGAGGATGATGTAAAAGCGTTGGAGTATTCCAAAGAAGCATTAAGTTACCTGGCAGATGTGAATATGCCTTATATGCAAACTGCTGTCAACATCTCAACTTATTACACTAACCTTAAACAATTTGATTCTGCTTTTTTGTATTTTAAAAAAGCTGATTCAATGGCTATTAAACTTAATGATAACCAGGAAACTATTGTTCTTCAGTCCGTGCTTGGTAATATTTATCTTGGTCAAAAAAAATATAATCTTGCCAAACCATTACTGGAAAAAAATATAGTTGCCTTAATAGAAAACGGCGACAGATGGAATCTGACTAAAACTTATTTCAGTCTTGCCAGTCTTGATTCAACCCTGAACAATTACAGTGAAGCAAAAGAAAAACTTCTGAAAGCATTAAAAATTGCAAATGAAGATAAGCAGGAAGTACTGGTAACGATTGCTCTGCAAAACCTTGCCATCATCAGTTCAAAATTAAAGGACTATAAAGGGGCATTTGATTATCAAAACCAATTTTTACAAAAAAAGGATTCTCTTACCAATGAAAAAACAAAAGCTAATCTGGCAGATATGGAAATCAGTTATAAAACACAACAAAAAGAAGAAAAGATACAACTCCTGGAAAAAGAAAATGACATAAAAAATCTGCAACTCAGTAATAGTAAGCGTTCAAAAATAGTTTATATAGCAACCCTGTCTTTCGCTATTGCACTCTTTAGCATTTTTTATTACCAACGTAATCAGCGAAATAAAATAGAAATCAAAAGAATAAAAGCGGAGTTGCAAACCAAAGTGCTGCGTCTGCAAATGAATCCACATTTTATTTTTAATAGTCTGAACAGTATTGAAAATTTCATCATGCAAAATGAAAAAAGACTGGCCAGTGATTATCTCAATAAATTTGCAAGACTGATACGCTTGATCCTGGACAGCAGCCGCTATGAAGTGGTGCCCATTGCAAAAGATATGGAAGCTCTTCAATTATATATTGACCTTGAGCAATTACGATTTAATAATAAATTCTCCTATAAAACTTATGTTGACCCTGCGCTGGCAGGAGGTGATTACCGGGTTCCCTCTTTATTAATTCAACCTTATATAGAAAATGCAATTGTACATGGACTTGCCCATAGTGATGAAAAAAATTTAAATCTTACGGTAAGCACTGTTCTTGAAAATGACAAAATAAAATATGTAATACAGGATAATGGTATCGGCAGGACAAAAGCAAAAGAATATAACTGGCAAAATAAACCTTACCATGAAAGTATTGGATTAAAAATAACCGAAGACAGGATAAATATTTTTAATCAAAAACCGGAAGGAAACGGGTTTGTAAAAATCATTGACCTCTATGATGAAAACAAAAACCCTGATGGAACAAAAGTTGAAATAATCATTAAAGCCGTTTAAGCTATGGAACTTTTAAAAGCAATCCTGGTAGATGATGAGTTAAGCAGTTTACAGAACCTGAAGCAAAAGCTTACTGAGTTTTGTCCTGATGTGGAGATACTGGCGACTACCCAAAAACCCGAAGAAGCAATTTTGCTTATACAACAATATAAACCGGATGTTATTTTCCTGGATATAGAGATGCCCCGCATGAATGGGTTCAGGATGCTGGATGAGCTGGGCGAATTTAATTTCGATATTATTTTCACCACTGCTTATAATCATTATGCTGTGGATGCCATACGAATTAGTGCTTTTGACTACCTTATGAAACCCATTGCCATAAAAGATTTACAAAATGCTGTAGAACGGTTGGCAAAGCACAGACATTTACATACAAAGGATAAACTGGAAGTTCTCAGAACTTCTTTAACAAACTCAAAAAGCCAGGAAGAAAAAATTGCTATCCCCAGTAGTGAAGGACTGGAATTTATTCCCATTAAAAACATCATGCATATTGAATCCAGTTCTAATTATTGTAAAATATTTTTCGCCGATGGCAAATCGCTGCTGGTAACAAAGCTGCTCAAGGATTTCGAAGACATGCTGTTGCCTTATAACTTTTACCGGGTGCATAATTCACACCTTATCAATCTTGCTTATATTAAAAAGTATATCCGGGGTGAAGGCGGCCAGGTAATAATGCAAAATGGCGACGTTATTGATGTGGCAAGAAGAAAAAAAGAAGAATTTCTGAAATTGATTACCCCATAGCTGGCCTTTAGGTTTGTATCAGTATAATATTAGTAATTAATTATTGATATTGTAATTGATAAGTTAACCAAGCGGCAGTTGTGCACTATCCTTCGCTGGCCAGGTGAGACCTATCTTGCGATTTAGACTTCTGCCGCTATTTTGAACAGGTATCAAATAGTTACTGTTTTTTAATCATTATTTTTTTAGCGAGTGTAAGCCGGTAATTTCCTGTTGGCAGAAAATAATCTTTTGATGAAGAAGCACCTCTTACCAATAATGCATTGCCGGTAAGGTTGGCTGCCAAACTCCATGTACCGCTGTTGTAGCCAATAGCGCTTTTATAAACTGCTGCAGGTTTTAAACTAAACTTTTTGTTTTGGGTTGTGCCTGTTTCGGTAGAAAAATTGAGATCAAGATTGCCAATCAGTGAAGCAGTTATAAAAAAATGTTTATCAATAACCAAAGTATATGCATACCCTATTCCCGGCCCGATGCTAAAAAAATTTATTTTTTTAATACCCGCCTGCGGATACCCGCTTTGTATCTGCTTTGGCACTAAAGTGCTGTCTCCTCCAAATGAAACATAATACGCTTCACCCCCAAATAACACAGAACCGGCAGATTTTTTTTGCCATTCATTTTGTACAAATGCTGCACGGTAAGAAAATTTTGATCCATTAGGTACACGATAAGCGGCTATCCCCAACATAATAAGTTTTACATCAGGCCGGTAGTAGTAGCTGTTGGCATTTGCTGCAGCATAACCTTTTGGTACCAGGTAATATCCTTTATGAAATATTCCAAGTACATCAACTGTTAATTTGTTTGGGAAAAGATGAAAGTGCAGATCAAGGCCTTTTGTTTTGCCTTTATCTATATTCTTATTATTTAAAAAGCCAAAACCATACGCAACGTTTAGAGTGTAATTATTATAAGTAGCGCCAATGCCCAAATTCAATTTTGTATTGGGTCTGTATTCAAGATCATTTACATTACCTGTAGCCGGTAAAGTAAACGGTGCATATTTTTTTGATAAATAAATTCGTGCTGTAACTGTTTTAGGATAAGTAACATAGTAACTGGAATCATGTGGTGTTACCTTTTGCGCTGTAAGAGAACATGGATTAAATATCAACAGTAAACAAACAGCGATAGATAATGTGGTAAGTATGTTTTGCTTTTTCATTTATATAATTGATGCGTTATAATTTTGCAGGATAAATTGTTCAGGATTTAATTACAAATCTCTGTGAAAGTAAAATAAATAATTGGGAATAGTGGGGGTATATGAAAGCAGGTGAATCTGAATAAACTTACTTTCTCCTAAATGCCTTCCAGTAATAAATAAGGCTGTCAGCATTTACAAACATTTCTTTACGAAAAGAATATTGCGTGCCGGTATATTTTGCATTCATTACACTTTTGTAATCTATACCTTCTTTGTAAATAAGAATCTGTCCACCTTTGCCGTCGCTGCTAATGCTGTCTGGCTGCCCCCACGTTTGTATCAATTGTGCTTTTGGATGCTTCAGCCATTTATTAAATAGCGCATCCTCTTTTGCATCAAGTACTTTTTGCGAAGGTCCGCAACTTATGAGTGCTGCTATAATTATACAAAGGAGCAAAAAATCTTTCTTCATCATTGTAAATTAATAAATATTAAATACAACGCTGTAATTGCAAGCTGAGAAAGTTGTAAAGGAAGGGTTATATATTTTGGGCGGGGTATTAGCTTTGCCCAAATAATTTATATTCTTAGCACTACTGCACTCAAAAACGAAATTTTAAGATAGAAATTTAGAGAATGATAACGCTGTTATTTCCGCCAAAACTATCGGGATGTTGAGCATCAGCTTCAGGTTCGTTAATCCAGTCTGTTTGATTAACAAGGTATTTAAATTCCTGTTGTAAATTTTTTGGTAATGATACATCACAGCTAAACGTGCCGTCTTTTTTCTTACTCATTACAATAGAATTTTTCCAATCACTGTTCAGGCCAAGTATTTCTACAGTTTCTGCGTGTTCAACATTTAATACAAATTTTACTTTGCAATAGTCTTTGGTTTTGAAAAATGTTTTTTGTATCATTTTTATTTTAATTTAAAGTTTGTTCTTCAATGCTTAATACAACTATTTAGGAAAGGTAACCTTCTTACGTGTAGCGCTGTTAATGCCTGCACTATTTAAATGTTAAAAAAATATACATAATGTATTGGACAATTAAAGTATAGTACAGTATACGGGTTATGAAGCTGCAATTGGTATTCTATATTATCTTAGCTTCATTGTTTACAGGATGAAGAAATATTTTACAACAAAAGCAATATATATTTTATTACCTTTTTTTTTATTACTGTTACCTTTTAATTCGTTTTCATTTCTGAAATATTCCGGAAAAGATTTAACTCCAATATCTACACGTGAAGAAGCAACAACCCTCGTTAACAGTATTAACACGCTGCCTGCAAGCACCTACTGGCCTAGTATACAGCCTGATCTTTTTCTTCAAAATATAAAAAAAAATATAGCAGAACCTTTAAGCATTTATGAGGGAAGCTATTTAAATTTTTGCGGTTATGCAGCCCTCTCCTATATTCCTTTGCATTACGACCCGGTGGGCTATTTAAAATTCATCCTGGAAATGTACACTACGGGTAAGGCTCATTATGGAAAAGTTTATTTTCAACCTTCGCAAGCCGTAATGAAAGCTGCCGGGACAATAAAATTTAAAGGTGTACTTGACATTAACCACGCTGATCAAATGTGGTTTCTTTCTCTTGCCGATAATTTTAAGGGGTATCTTAACCTGGTAAACATGCGATACGATCCTGGTGATGAAAGAACACTTTGGGCGGCGGTTAACTTTGCAAAATTTAACCTTATGATCAGTAAATTATTTAATTACTCCGTACATTCAATCGGATCAGATATTATCCGGCCAAAAATAAATGATATTTATTCTTATCTTAAAAAGCAACTTGAAAGCGGGATAACATTTATGTATGTAGACAACTACATCCTTACATTAAAAAAACATCATTTTCTCCGCCCCGCATTCCCAACTCATTTTATTGTTCTTCTTGATATTTATTATTCTGATGGTCTGATAAATATGACTTATTGGGATTATGGTTTTCGCACATTCATTAAGATTACTCCTTCATTTCTTAAAAAAATTGTATTCGGAATTTCACATTGTACAAATATTAATTGATGATACGTAATTATATATCTATAATGATTGTGTTTGTAGTTGTTGTGTCATGTTCATCAAGAAATATTACTGAATACTATTACCGGAATCAACGTGTGCTTGACAGTATCCATGCTAATTATAAATCTCTTATTACAGAAAATGGGTTCACTTTATTTTTTAAAGACCGTTCTTATAAATCAATAACGCTGGAGATATTTACTGATTCTCTTAAGTATATTTATTATTTTAAAATTAATGAAGCACGGCTTTACGACACACTCTTAAAGTATAAATTTAAACCGAATGATTTTTATTTGCTTATGAACGATATGATACGGGTAAGATCTTTATGGGTGGCTAAACTTGATTATTATGTGGGAAGTAAAAAGGAAAACCTTATCTACATAAGTTTCAGATCGCGGCCTGTACGGTTTTTCTTTTCACAACAAAAATATTTTATGATCAACTGGTTTCAAAAACCCCAATATTACGATCACCGGGGCATATTGTTAGATGAAAAATTACAGTCTGCATACAGAGAATTAAATGACCGCACTTCACATCGTATCAATGATACGGTAGCTTATCGCATCTCCAACAGGTTTCGTTGAGATGCCCGGGTTATTAGAATATTATTTTTCTTTCAGCAACTCATCTATTGTTGCATAAAATTCTTTTTTATATTCTTCATAGTGTGTGCCTGTGCCGGGGCCAAAAAAACCGGTATCAAATTTTCTCACCTTTCCTTTTTTATCAATGATGATGGAAGAAGGAAAAACTTTTATCGGTGTTACCTGTGGCAACGTTTTTTCTGTTCGTAAAGAATCAGAAACTTTTACACCTGTTACCAGCATGGGATATTGTACATTAAAACGTTGCTGAAATTTGCGAAGGCTTTTTACCGAGCGGTTAAAATCTGTACTGTATTCATAAGCCAGCGCAACTGCTTCAAATCCACGCTGTTTATTTTTGGTGTAATAATCACTTAAAAAAGCCGTTTCATCCATACAGTTGGGGCACCATGATCCCAGTATTTGTATCACAACAACTTTATTTTTAAACCTTTTATCATTGATGGATATATCTTTTCCATCCAGGTCAGGAAAATGAAAATCAAGCTTTTCTTCACCCGGCTTAAGGTGCATTGCCACAGCATCTGTAAGCACTTTTGCATAGGCATCTTTTACAGCTGTCCAACCTTCTTTACCTTTTGCACCTGAATAAAATATTCCGTTACTTATCTCTTTGCTGTTTACAATATCTGCTGTAAATAAATATGCATGAGCGCCATCAAAAGTGGAAAGTCTTAATTTATTTCCATCAATAATTCCATGCAGGTAGCGGTAATCTCCTGAAGGAGTTAAGAATGTTCCTGCGATATAATTACCGATCTGTCTGAACTCTGCAATGGAGGCATCATCTTTAGTTTTATCCCCAGCAAAAGTAACTGCCCATCTTCCGGCGATATTACTATCCGCTTTTCGTAAGGTTGTATCAATTCTTTTATGTGCAGAAAAGGGTAGCATTTGGTCATTAGCTGCAGTTCCTTTTATCCAAACTCCATCCCATTCGCCATTTGCTAACCGTGCTTTAAATGAAGATTCAAAAACCGGCATTTTTATAAATACTGAATCCTTTGTAAAATAAATATTGTCAACCTTTATTTTTTCTGCATCATTAATAATGTAGAGTATTGTTTTTTTATTTTTTTCTTCAAGTTTAAAACTAAAATAAATATTATTTCCATCGGGCCTGTGGATAGCAGCCTGCCAGTAAGTAGTTTTTATTTGTGAATAGCAGGCAGTATTTAAAAATAATAACAATGCCAATCCTATCTTATACATAATAACTTTTTTGTGCATGCAAAGGTCAGCATTATGTGCAACAACAAATTGATAAAATTAAATTACTATTTCTTATAACATTATTTTTACATTACTTAAAATAATAACTAATGAGATATGTTCTTCTTTATTTACTGATCTCTATTTCACACCTTGCAAATTGCCAGAAATATTTTCTTTTTATAGGCACCTATACCGGTAGCGGCAGCAAAGGAATTTATGTTTATACTTTTGATGCTTCAAGCGGGAAAGCTGTGTGGGTAAGCAATACAGAGAATGTTGTGAACCCATCTTATTTAGCCATTGCCCCCGGCGGCTCCTTATTATATGCATGCAATGAAACAATAACTGCAAATGGAGGAGGCATCAGTGCATTCCGGTTTGATCGTGAAAAGGGCAGCCTCAATTTTATAAATAAACAATCAAGTGGGGGCGATAATCCTGCTTATGTATCTGTTCACAAAAGTGGTAAGTGGGTTATTGCGGGTAATTATTCCGGTGGAAGTTTATCTGCTTTCCCGGTTAATGCTGATGGAAGCATTCAACCATACACTCAGCTAATGCAGCATACAGGTAAGGGTGTTAATAAAGACCGGCAGGAGGCACCCCATGTACATTCCACTGTGTTTTCTCCAAAAGGAAACCATCTTTTTGTGCCGGATCTTGGATTAGATAAAGTAATGATCTATAAATTCAATGCTTCCAATCAAAAGCCATTGCAGCCTGCATCACCTGCGTTTGTAAACACAGACCCAGGCAGCGGGCCACGGCATTTTATTTTTCATCCGAATAAAAGGTGGGCTTACTTAATTGAGGAAATGGCGGGTACTGTAGTTACATACAATTATAAAAAAGGAAAGCTGAATGTAATGCAACAAATTGCAACGCATGCTGATACTGCAAAGGGAAATTTCGGAAGTGCAGATATTCATATTTCATTGGATGGTAAATTTTTATACACATCTAACAGGGGCAATGAAAATAACATAACTATTTTTTCTATTGACAGGGCTACAGGTATGCTAACATTAAAAGGTTTCCAATCAACAATGGGTATACAGCCACGCAACTTTACCATTGATCCTTCGGGTAAATATTTATTAGCGGCCAATCAAAAAACGGGTAACATAGTGATATTTAAAAGAGATATTACTACCGGACTTTTACAATATACGGGTGAGCAAATTAATATCCCCGAACCTGTGTGTTTAAAGATGATTAAGTGAGAAGATTATCTTTTACTAATTTGGGAGTTTATGGGTAATGCCAAGAGAAGAATGGCTTGCAAACTTTCCAAATTATATTTGTTAAGAATTTTAATACTATCAGCAGAAGAGATATTAATTACCGGTACTTTTAAGATATTCTATTATTTTCTTTTCTTCTGTTTCAGTAATATTGGTTCTTATGCGCATATGCGTACCTATAATATCCCAGTTAACATTGCTAAATTCTCCGGGACCTGGTGCATTGTGGCATCGGCCGCAATTTTCTCCCCACAATTGTGTTCCAGTTTTGTCCTTTATTTTTTGTGAAACTTCACAACTGCTTATTCCAATTATTCCTAATACTGTTATAAGAATTACAAGGTAAAGTATGTTTATATGTTTTTTCATTTCTAATATTTTAAGAGTTAAAAACCAAATACAAGTTGTGCATAAAATGCTTTATCGCTGTCTTTATTTTTTTGATAAGTTAATTTGAGAACAGTGTTCCATTTCAGCCAGTAGTCTAGCGATAAGGCAACCTGTCTGGTATCACCACCCCAGAGAGCAGGTCTCTTAAATTCTGAATAACGGGCCGCCAATTCAATATTGCGTAAATAAATATTTTGCAAATGAGAAGGACGGATTGTACCAGCAACATAATAAGCGGTAGGTGAGTTATTAAAAGTATAGGCAATTCCACTGGTATCATGATAGATAGCATCATCTACTTTTTGATGTTTCCATTCGGCAATCACACGTATGTCACTTTTTATGGACTTAAGATGTCCCCAGTAGTTAAGGTCAAAAGCCTGCATGTTTACACCAACATTTTCATAAGGGGTACCCTTTTCTCCTGTTTTACTTTTAGTTTGAAAAGAATATGCAATTTCAAGACTTGAATTTGAAAAAGGTAATATACCAATTCTTCCACCTACAGCTTTCGAATTGTTATTACCGATATAGCCTTCATACTTAAATTGTCCAAAATTGGCAGTATCGGCAGGATCATTAAGTATTTGC
>JANXQO010000117.1 GCA_025353485.1 Chitinophagales bacterium | reverse complement strand
TGCTGCTATAAACATTTGTTCTGTCATAAGCGCCGATACCGGTCAAATTTCCGGACTCTCCATATGCTGCACGAATTTTAAAAGTGTTCCACCATGGCATATTGGTTTTCCAGTTTGCAAATTCTGAAACTAAAAAACTTCCGCTTGCTTTATAATATACCTGGCTCCTTTCATTTTCACCAAATACCGATGAGCCATCCAAACGTACTGCTCCAGTAAGAAATAGCTGATTGTTGAAACGAAGGTTTTGTTGCACATACGCTCCTGATACAGAAATTTCGCTTCTGTCATCAACACTTGGCAATGCGGTACTGGCGCCATTTACGGTTTGCACAAAAGGACTTAAACCACGCCCCTGCAATAAAGAGTAACGGTTTTTTTCATATTGCATAGAATACCCAACTTGTGTAGTTGAACCAATTTTGGGAGTGATATTAAATTGATAAGTTCCATTCAATTCATGATTTATCTGGAAAAAATAATCATTACCTGTGCTGGCATATCCATTTAAAGTAGGATCTAATGATGCCCCACCACCAAAAAATGCTGTATTAACATTATAAGCAAAGGGCGGCATATAGGTTGTACCGTTTTGTCCGTAATTATCAATACCCAAGGTATAGTCGAAAGTTAATCCTGTCATAGGTTTTATCTTCATACCCAGGCTGGCAATTATCCTGTTTGTTTCCTGCCGCTGCATAAAATCTTCTATTACTGAAACAGGATTTGTTCTTCCTCTTTCACCAACTGCTTTAATATTTCCATTGGCATCACGGATAAAAAGATCATGAAAATTACCGAGGATAGTAACTGAATTCATTGGTGAGAAAAATGAATTTCCATCGGGCTTTTCATTGGCAGCACTATTAGTATAATTTAATCCAATATTAAAACTGAGCACCTTGCTTAAAGTTTGATCAACATTTGCTCTAAAACTAAATCTTCTAAAATCAGTGTTCTTAATAATTCCTTCATTATAAAAAAATGAACCGGAGAGGTAATATTTAGTTTTATCATTACCTCCGCTAACAGATATATTATTATCAGTTCCTGTTGCATTTCTAAAAATATAATCCTGGTAATTATATCGTGTAACAGCAGTAGTATTGAGTAATGCAGGTGTAAGAATATCCTGGGTTTGTACATCAGGCGATCCCCCAAATTTTGTTGGCGCCATATTTACATTTAGTTTTTTACGAAGGCCGCTTGTCATTACACTTGTAGAAAAATTTATTTGCGGTGCACCGGATGTTCCTTTTTTAGTGAATATCTGAATTACTCCGGCGTTTGCTCTTGAACCATAAATTGCTGCTGCTGCTGCTCCATTCAAAACTTCGATATGATCAATGTCTGCAGGATTAATATCTACCATCCTGTTTTGGCCTATAGAGCCTACGAAATTTGTACCATCATAACCGCTTTGTGTGTTGGTAACTCTTGTTGTAGCATTATTTATAATTACCCCATCAATAATATATAAAGGTTCTGAAGATGATAAAACTGAACTTATTCCTCTTAGTCTTACTGACATTCCCCCTGCCGGGTCTCCTGAGTTTTGAGTGATTTGTGCACCTGCAGTTTTTCCCTGTAATGCCTGTAATACATTTCCGGAAGCACCTTTATTTAACTGGTCGGCTTTTACTGATGCAATATAGTTCCCAAGTTGTCTTCGGGTAGTACCTGCAGAAACGCCGGTAATAACAACTTCATCCATGCCTAATGCATCTTCGGTTATTTGTACGTTTACAACATACGTTGAGCTGCTGCCAATGTTTATTGTTTCTTCATGAGTTTTAAAACCTATACCGGTAAACTCCAATACATTTTTTCCGGGTTTTAATGAAGTTGAAAAATTGTAATTACCATTTACATCAGTAGCAGTACCGGTGTTTGTATTTTTTATTAAAACGGAAACTCCCGGCACACCGGTTTGGTCTTTATTAGTGACCTTTCCGCTAACCTGTATTTGGGCGTTTGCATTTATCGCAAACAAGCTGGTAACAAGAAATATGCAAAACATTTTTTGTTTACATATCCCTGCACTAAATTTTTTTTTCATAAAGCAGTTTTTGGGTTTACATTTATTTTAAAAAAAAATTGGGTAAGATGATTTTTGAAGTTAGTTACAGTATCGCACCAGAGAAATGCAAGATGTCTTTGAAGTTAGTATTGGGTTTCACAGGAACTGAATCAAAAAGCAATCTATAAAATAATTTTCAGAAAAAATGTTTTGTTTATGCCATTCATCAAATAATTATTTAAACCGTATTTCATTTTTAATATATTTATCATCTAAATTAATTATTATGATACGGAAACTTAATCTTATCGGTGCAATTGTATTATTTGCATTTGCTGCATCATCACAAAATTTAACAACACTTCCAAATGGCGGAAATAAAAAAGCTTCAGTAAGCGAACGCATCGGAATTACAGATGTAACAATTCATTACGATCGTCCGGGTGTAAAAGGAAGAGAAGGTAAAATATGGAATAATTTAGTTCATTTAGGTTATAAAGATCTTGGTTTTGGTACAAGCAAAGCAGTGCCATGGCGTGCAGGCGCAAATGAAAATACCACTATTACTTTTAGCACAGATGTAAAGGTAGAAGGCCAGCCGCTAAAAGCAGGTACTTATGGTTTTTCCATTGCAATGGGTAATGATGATGCTACTCTAATATTCAGTAATAACGCCACATCATGGGGATCATTTTTTTACGATCCCAAAGAAGATGCTTTACGGGTACCTGTGAAAACAATTGCGCTAAATGAAAATGTAGAATGGCTGAAATATGAATTTATGAATGAAACAGATAACAGTGCAGTGATTGCATTGATGTGGGAAAAATTAAAAATACCTTTTAAAGTGGAAGTGGATTATGTACGCACCCAAATGGAATCTTATAGAAGAGAATTAAAAAGTGACATAGGATTTAAATCAGATGCATGGCAACAGGCTGCTCAGTTTGCAGTTGATCACAATACCAATCTTGATGAGGCATCACAATGGAGTGATTACTCCCTCAACGGAGTTTTTGTTGGCGAAAAGAATTTCAGGAATTATGCTACAAGAGCCGCTGTGCTTAATAAGCTTGGCAAAACTGCTGATGCAGATGCTGCCATGAAAACTGCAATGCCGCTGGCAAGTATGCAGGAACTCCATCAATACGGCAGGCAATTACTGCAACAGAAAAGAAGCAAAGAAGCGCTGGAAGTTTTTAAAATGAATGCACAAAAAAATCCTAACCAGTTTACAATATACGTGGGTTTGGCAAGAGGATATTCTGCCAACGGCGATTATGCAAATGCATTAAAAAATGCACAGCTTGCATTACCATTGGCACCAAACCAGGTAAATAAATATACTGTTGAAAAAATGATTGCAACATTAAAAGAGGGAAAAGATATTAACTGATAATTTAAAATACCGTCATTGCGAATCCCGATAGCAGGCAATGTGCCTGGGTATCGGGATGTGGCAATCCCCTGAGGAAAAAATTAATGCTGATAATTTGTTATGAAGTAGTGGTTGCATTGACATTCAGCATTGGTAACAATACTCAGGGGATTGCCACATCCCGATGGCTGAATACACAAAACCTTCCATCGGGATTCGCAATGACGTTACCAGGCTATCGCTTCAAAAAATGCTTTCAATTTATTTTCGTCAAGCAACCCATTTGTTCTAACACTGCTGCATACATCTACACCATAAGGATCTACTTCATCAATTGCCTGTCTAACATTTGTTGCATTTAATCCTCCTGCAAGAAAAATAGGAATGTATATGCTCTCTTTTATTTTCCTGCTAAGCTTCCAATCATGTACTTTGCCGGTACCTCCAAGTTCTTTTATCGCAAGTTTGGGATTACCGCTATCAAGTAAAATTGCATCTACATGCTTTGAAATTTTTATTGCTTCCTCAACCGAGCCTTCATCAATTACATGAATTACCTGTACCAATTTTATTGCAGGAAGCGCTTCTCTTATTATTGCATATTCTTTCTCAGGTAATTCATCTACCAATTGTATTGTATTGGTAAATGTTTTTTTATGATGAGCAATAATTTGTTCTGCAGATGTTTCGCATGTTAAAAGAAAAGTGGCGATGGGTGGCGGAACTGTTTTTGTTATTCTTTTTATTAGATCATCTTCAATCGGGCCAGGACCGCTGGGCATTCTGGCAACCAACCCAATTGCTGATGCCCCATAACGTATTGCCATGCCTGCTTCATTTGCACTGCTAATGCAGCAGATCTTTACTTTAATCTGAACCATGATTTGGGTTGATTAAATGGATTAGAGGGATTAAAGATTATTCTTGTCAAACTTTTATTTTTTATGTTTTTTCTTATATATCTTTTTAAATCTCCCCAAATCATGGTTCAGATATTTTTTCTAATTAATCTTTTTAAATCTCCCCAAATCATGGTTCAGATATTTTTTCTAATTAATCTTTTTTAATCTCCCCAAATCATGGTTCAGATATTTTTCTAATTTATCTTTTTAAATCTCCCCAAATCATGGTTCAGAATTTACTTTTCTTTTTTGGAACAGCAGGAGGACAAGCAATATCAGGCTCGCCTGCGTTCATTTTCTTCCAGTCGAATATTTTTAATGCTGTAGAATTATCTTTTATTTTAATTGATGCATTGTATGCTTTATGAATGCTATCTATAGAAGCAATGTAAACGCCTCTGCCATGTGTTCCGATCACAATTTCATTCGCAGTTTTTTGAATCGCCACATCATGTACCGGAACTCTTGGAAGATTACCAAGCGTCATAAAACTTTTACCCCTGTTAAATGAAGCATACAAGCCGTTATCACTTCCAACATAAAGTATATCCTGATTTTTAGGATCTTCTCTTACTACATTTAATGGTTCAGAAGGAAGATCACTCCCTAAAGATGTCCATGCGTTTCCATAATCTTCGCTTACAAACAAATAAGGGGTGAAATTATCATTACGATATCCATTTAATGTAGCATACACTCTGCCTTCAACAAACTGTGAAGCCACCAACCTGCTAACATAAAATCCTTTTGGTAAATTTTTATTTACTAATGACCAGGTATATCCGCCATCTTTACTTATTTGGATATTTCCGTCATCTGTTCCAACATACAACAATCCAAATTTTAATGGTGATTCACTTATGGTAGTAGATGTTCCAAATGGCACATCGCCTTCTCTTTTACCATTGGTTAAGTCGCTGCTTATTGCTTGTAATTTTTCGCCCTTGTTCAGGCTGCGATAAAAACGATTTGTACTCATGTATAAAATATCCTGGTTATGCCGGCTTAGTAAAATTGGTGTTTGCCAGTTATATCTCAGGTGTTGTTCGCCCAAATCATTTCGTGCAATAACATTCATTCCTCTTCTAACTGAATCTGTATTTCTTCTGCTGTAAAAACCAAACTGAGAGCCACTGTAAACAGTTTTATTATCTCTCGTATCTACCTGAACCTGCATGCCATCACCGCCACCAATACTCTTCCATGGGTAAGGGCTGTCATAATTCCATTGGTCAATATCTTTTGTTGTGGAAGGCCCAAACCAAACACCATTATCCTGCAATCCGCCATACACATTGTAAGGTTTTGCATTATCAACTTCTACAGAATAAAACTGCCCGACTGATGGAGTGTTTACTTTAAACCAATGTTTGCCATTATCATAAGTTATATTACAGCCGCCGTCATTATTAGCTATCCAGTTACTATCACGATTTGGATTTATCCAGCATCCATGCCAATCAGAATGGGTAGCAGATTGTTTATCTACGGATTTAAAAGTTTTACCGCCATCTTCACTCAGCATTAAATTAATCCCGCTGATAACAACTTTATTTTCATTGGTTGCTGATACTGATATCTTACCAAAATAATATCCGAATGTGTTGTAAAGATCCAGCCCTTTTGTATTTACTTTTTTCCATGATACTCCTGCATTATCACTCCGGTAAATTTCACAACCTATCACCGGTGTTTCTGTATTATTAGCATCGTAGAGATAATCATATACAGCAGTTGGTTTTATTTTTTCTGACCGTACTAATTCCTTTACAGAAGAGTCACGATATTTTTCATCAAAAAAATTATCTATCAAAAAAGTATCTAATTTTTTACTGTCTAATTTTAAAAAATCTTCTTTTGAAATATTTTTAAAATCTTTTAGTGTATAATTTTTATTTTCTTTTTTAGCAGTATCGGGCCGCAGATTTTGATTGTCAACTGTTGCATAAATAATTTTCGGGTTAGCGGCAAATACTGCTATGCCAATCCTTCCAATATTTTTATCATGCGGAAAGCCACTACCCTCCTGTGTTACAAGCTTCCAGGCATTTCCGCCATCTGTGCTTTTATAAATTCCTGAACCGGTGCCTCCTTCTACAAAGTTCCAGGGTTTTCTTTCCTTATGCCATGTTGCTGCATACAGTTCATCAGGGTTTTTTGGATTGATATCCATGTCTACTGCCCCGGAATATTCATCAACATACAACGTTTGCTTCCATGTTTTTCCTCCATCAATTGTTTTATAAATGCCTCTGTCTTTATTAGGAGAATACAAATGCCCAAGCGCCGCAACCCATGCAATATTTTTATCAGTGGGATGTAAAATTATTTTTCCGATATGATGACTTTCGGGTAAGCCAAGATATTGCCAGCTTTTACCTTTATCACTACTTTTATAAACGCCCAAACCGGAATAAGAAGAACGGCTGCTGTTGGCTTCGCCGGTGCCTATCCATATTTCATTTGTTTGCCAGTTAACGGCAATATCACCAATGCCGGTTATATCTTCTTTATCAAAAATTGGTGTAAGGCTTTGCCCGTTATTGTTTGTGTACCATAATCCTCCGGTTGCATAGGCTACATAAAACTCTGTAGCATCGGCAGGGTTGGCTTCTATATCAACCACACGCCCGCTCATAATGCCTGGACCAATATTTCGGAATTTTATATCTTTTAAAACAGACTTTTCATCCAACAATTTTCTTTTTTTAAGACCGTTTAATCTGTCATCTGCCGTACTTGCATTTATTTGTGCAGTAGAAAATAAAAAGGTTAAAGTTGTTACAAAGGTTAGGCATGAGAATAAAAAAAATCTTCTTAATATAGTAAATTTGAGAAGGTTCATCAGATACATTTTTTTATGAAAAATAATTTTTTAAAAATACAAAAGTTAGCATTCATTATTCTGTTGCTGCAATTCTTTTTTACCAAAGGATTTGCACAATATAAAACGTTTGACCTTACAGCCAGCCGCGATACAATAAATGCCATTGATAAAAAAGATCTTAAACAAGGCAAATGGATTTTGCATACGGGTGAAGTTAGAGGTGAGCCTGGTTATGAAGAAGAAGGCATTTTTAAAAATGGTAAAAAAGAAGGAGTATGGAGAAGATATAATCTTAATGGTGATATGACAGCAATGGAAAATTACAAATACGGCGGAAAAGATGGAGAGCAGCAATATTTTACCATGATGGGAGATTTAGGCAGAGTAGAAAGCTGGAAAGCCTATAACCCCGATGCGCCTTATGATACGATACCAATATACGGTCAGGGCAACAATGAAATAATAAATTATAAAATTGTAAAAGCAGAGCAATACAGTGTAAAACATGGCACATGGAAATTTTATGATCCTAATAGCGGGAGGCTTATAAGAAGTGAAACATACGACCGTGGCTTTTTACCTAAAGAGCCGGATACAAATGTTGCCACCACAGATAACAAAACCAAAAAAGTTAAGCCTGCAGAAGTATTGCAATACGAAAAAAAGAACAGCGGTAAAAAGAAAGTAAAAACAAGGGATGGCCAAACCGGTTATTGATCTTACTTTATTTTATTTCCCGATAGCTATCGGGATCAGGCTTATCGCACAACCTCCACCCGGAGCAAGTTTCAATAACAATACACTTTTGCTGTCAACAGTTTGTTTTTTTATTACATATTCCATCGGGTTATTTTTCCAGTCAGCATCTTTTCCATCTGCATAAATTGTAGCCATATATTTTTTGCCTTTATCAAGAAAATCTAAATTGATTTTTGTTTCCCTTGCATTCTCATCTGTAATACTTCCGATAAACCAATCGTTTTTATTTTTTGCCTTGCGGGCAATGGTTATATAATCGCCGGGCTCTGCTTCTAAAAATTTTGTATCGTCCCAATCAACTGCAACATCTTTTATAAATTGAAATGCATCCATGTGTGCTTTATAATTTTCAGGAAGGTCTGCGGCCATTTGTAAAGGGCTATACATGGTTACATACAGGGCTAATTGTTTTGCAAGCGTGGTATGAACCTGTCTGCCTGCAACATTTGAATATCCTTTTATTTTAAATATCCCGGGTGTATAATCCATTGGGCCGCCGATCAATCGTGTGAATGGCATTATAGTTTCATGTTCGGGTTGATTGCCATCACTAAATGCATTCCATTCATTTCCTCTTCCTGCTTCGCAGGCAAGCCAGTTTGGATACGTGCGGCTTAGCCCTGTAGGCCTGACAGGTTCGTGCATATCAATCATCACCTTATATTGCGCTGCTTTTTGTGCTGCATGTATGTAATGGTTTATCATCCATTGCCCATCATGATGTTCGCCACGGGGAATAATATTTCCCACATACCCCGTTTTTACAGAAGTATATCCAAATTTATTCATAAAGCGGAATGCTGTATCCATCTGCCTTTCATAAGTTGCTGCGTCTCCACTTGTTTCATTATGCATTATCATTTGTATACCTTTATGTTTTGCATACTCACTTATTTCTTTTACATCAAAATCAGGATTAGGTGTTACAAAATCAAAGTGACCGCCATACCAATTATTAAACCATTCTTCCCACCCCGTATTCCATCCTTCTACCAATAAACCTTTAATTCCATTGCTGGCTGCAAAATCAATATAATGTTTTACATTGGCTGTATTGGCACCATGATGATGATTGGGAAACAGTTCTTTTTTATTGTTTACTGAGTCAGGATTATCAGAATAATTCCACCCACTTTTGCCGGTTTGCATTTCCCACCAAACACCAATAAATTTCATGGGTTTTATCCAGGATGTATTAGCAATTTTTGAAGGCTCATTTAAATTCAATACCAGCTTAGATGCAAGAATACCGGTTGCTTTATCACTTATAATAATTGTTCTCCATGGAGTAATGGCAGGTGCACGCAGGTAACCCTTATTACCTAACGCATCGGGTACAAGGCTGCCTGATAAACTAAAATTATTTCTATCAACATGTAATTGCATTGATGGATAATTTACCAGTGCGGCTTCATGAATATTAATATACAAGCCCTCATCTGTTTTCATCATCAGTGGCGTTTGCACTGCATATTCATCAGGTTCGTTTATTTGTTTTGGGTTGTTAGAAAGGATAGGTAATTTCCAACCATCTACCTGGCTAAGTTTAGAGGTAGTATATGCATATTCGTTTTCATCATAGTCACCGGGTATCCAAAATGTTTTATGGTCGGCTGTTAGATTGAATTGAGTTAATTCATCGGCGATAATAAAATATTTAAGATTAGGTTGTTTTGGAAACGCATACCGAAAACCAATTCCATCATCAAACACTCTGAAAATAATATCCAGTTTTCTTTGCAGATCAGTTTTTTCAATAAGATGAATACTGTATTGCCTGTAATTATTTTTTATGTTTTTTACTTCTCCCCAAACGGGTTGCCATATTTCATTTACCAAAGAAGAATCTATACTGCTTACTAAAAAATTATCCTTGATAGATTGTATGCCTTTTACTGAATACGTTTCTTTTAAGGCAAAGCCCATTGAAGAAGATTTTATTACTTCTTTAGTATTAAAATAAACAGCGTAATGAGGTTGTCCGTTTTTATTTAATAAAAAGGTTGCCTTTATTATATTATGTGGTGATTGAATAGTGTATGTCTGTGCCTTAATATTATTAGTAAACGCAAATAAAAAAGCAGCTATAATTATTTTTTTCATGATTGAATTATTAATTTGAATGAGACTTAAAAAAGTTTTTAAAGAAAAAGAGTTGGTAATGCACTGCGTACCTCCAGTAATCCCAACTGTGATTGCCGGGCCTTTCAATATATTCATGAGCAATATTTAGTGCCAGTAATTTTTGATGAAGTTTTCTGTTGCCGGCTATAAATATATCATCAATTCCATCATCAATAATTATAGACAGTGAATCTGAAAGTTTGGTTTCTACTAAATTTATTACAGAATAGTTCTTCCAGTTATTTGCATATTGTAATGTGTCTCCCAAAACTTTTACTATTTCAAATTTATTTTTTGATTCATTAAGATCCACGCCACCACTCATGCTTCCGGCTGCTGCAAATATTTGAGGGTGCCTCCATGCGATGAACAAAGCTCCATGACCGCCCATACTTAATCCTGTTATTGCCCGGTGATCTTTATCAGCAATGGTTCTGTAAGCAGAATCAATATAATGCGGCACTTCATTAGAGATATATGTTTCATACTTCATTGTTGTATTTACAGGGCTATCAAAATACCAGCTTGCATTATCTCCATCAGGGCAAACGATCAGTATCCCAAATTCATCGGCATAATTTTTTAATTCCGGAACTCTTAGTATCCAGTTGCTGTACCAGCCCTCATAACCATGTAATAAATAAACAGTGGAGAATCGTAATTTCTTTTTTTTGTAGGAAGATGGTTTTATTATTACACAGTTTATTTGTTTTTGCATACTGTTGCTATAAACAACGATTGTATCCACCCGGGCAGCTTTTGTAAATGACCATGTCAAAAACAAAAGGAGGGAAAAAAATATTCTTTTCATACAACCAAAACTATGATAAGTAATAATAAGAAAAGCTGCCCGTTTAGGTCAGGCAGCTTTTAGTTAATCGTAAGGAAGAAATATTTAGTTTATAACAGTTAGTTTTCTTATTTCAGAATTTCCGCTGGTGCTTCCTATAATTCTAACCATGTAGGATCCTTTTTGCAATCCGGTTAATTCAAATGAATTCGTATTATTTAGCATTATGGATTTTACCAATCTTCCTGAATTATCAAGCAATTGAATTCTTGCAGGCTCAGTCAAATCGCTAATAGTTATCCTGGCATTTCCTACACTTGGATTAGGGAATATTACGAAATCAGCTTTACCAGCCAGGCCTTTTACAGTTTTAATATCACTGTAAGAAACTTCACTTTGCTTTACAATTTTAAGCCTGTAAAAACTAAGTGAGTTTGAAGTATTACTATTATCAACGTACGAATAAGATTTAGTGGATGTGCCATTTACAGCACTGGCAACTGTTGCAATAGTTTTAAAAGATTCATTATCGTACGATCTTTGCACTTCAAAATTTATAGCGTGCATTTCAATTTCAGTTTTCCAGCTTAATGATACAGCAGAACCCATACGTCCTGCAAGGAATGAGCTAAGATCTACAGGTAACGGCCCAGGTACGGGAATTCCAATTTGTACTGGTCCGCATTGCGTTCCACCACCACAATTTCCGGTATAAGGAGTAAATTTTACCAAGGGAGTTCCGGAACAAGTAAATGTGTAAGATTTGGTTGTAGTACAATTTGCGCCGCAACTAAAAGCTTCACAAAAACTTTTACCCGGTATCAAAACTCCATTGCAATAAAAATCAACGTAAACGTGTTTATTTCCATCAGAGTTGTACACCACAGTTGTTGTATATGAGCCATCAGCATTTGCTACTGTATTTCCGGATACAACTCTGGCGCAGTTTTGTGCAAATGATAAACATGATAGAAAAACGATGGGAAGAATTAGTAAAAAAATTTTCATTTTTTAAGTTTGAGAGGTTTAATTAATAGGTTAAGCGCAGGTATTAAATTATTCAGAGGGGTTATTACGGCAGGATATAGAATTTTCTATGGTTGATAGAAACTTAAAAAAAATGAAATTGGAGAATAGGAATTCAGAGGATGAAACCCGGATAAATATTTTAAATCTTATTTAAACCAGTAACGAGGATTGGAGACAGATGTTCAAAGGATTATTAAGTAGCAAACAGCTTTATAGTTTGTCACAAAATTCAGAGGAATGAATGGAAACAATTCTTCATCAAAATGATATTGAGAGGATAATAGAAACCAGAAATTCAGAGGATTTAAAGGAAGCGTTTTTTTTGTAGGTGGTGCAACAAAAGTAGAAACTGGAGTTGGTACCTGCAAGTTTTTACTTAAGTATTTTTTGATTGTTCTAAAAAATTACAATTCCCATTTTTATAAATTTTTATTACTCATCCATCTCTTCTTTTATTTCGTCAGAGGCTTTCACCAGAACCTTATCTATTCTTTGTCCGTCCATATCTATTATCTCAAATTCAAACCCACGCCATTCAAACGTTTCACCGGTTTCCGGAATATGTTTTAATTCATGAAGAATAAAACCTGCAAGCGTATCATACGCCTGCTCGCCTTCATTAATCCAGCCAGTTTTTTCAAAGCGGGTTAAAAAATCATAAAATTGAATTTGTGCATCTACCAGGTAAGTGCCATCCTTTCTTTCAACAATTGCATAGTCATCATCTTCGTCTTCGGGCATTTCTCCAACAATTGCTTTTAAAATATCATTAATAGTTATCATGCCATTCATAGTGCCATATTCATCAACAATAAAAGCATAATGAATTTTTGTTCCCTTAAATTTTTCAAGCACCTGGTAAGCAGTATTATTTTCCGGAACAAATAATGCTTTCTTGCATAGATCATTCAAGGAAGCTTCAGGATTTAAATACATGTCTTTTATATAAACTACGCCCTTTATATTATCAATATCACCATCGCAAAGCGGGTAAACCGAATGCAGGTATTCCCGGATCTTATCTTTTATAGAAGTTATCTCTTCTTTTAAATCAAACCAAACAATATCTGTTCTATGTGTCATCAATGAGGTAATATTTCTATCTCCCAAATGAAAAACTCTTTCAATGATCTCTTTTTCTTCTTCTTCAATTGCACCATGTTCACTGCCTTCAGAAACCATCGCCTTAATTTCTTCTTCAGTTACTTTATTATCATTTGACTGTTTGATATTAAAAATTTTAAAGATCAGATTAGTTATTCTTGTCAGCAGCCATACAATCGGAAGTGTAACACGGCTTAAAAAATACATTGCTTTTGCACTGCCCCTTGCTAATTTTTCGGCTTTTATCATAGCAATTCTTTTTGGCAGGAGTTCACCAAAAATTATAGAAAGAAAAGTTACCAGAATAACAATAATTACTGTTGCTATAGGTGTTGCATACGGTTTTAAAAATGCAATTTTTTCTATTGATGGTGTAAGATATCCATTAAATCTTTCAGCGCTGTAAACACCTTCCAGTATAGCAATTACAGTAATAAATATTTGTGCTGTTGATAAAAATACCTCTGGCTTTTCCTGTAATTTTAATGCGGTCTTTGCATTTTCATCTCCCCTTGCAGCATGTTGTTCCAGCCGGCCTTTTTTGGCAGAGATCAATGCGATCTCACTCATTACTACTAACCCGTTAATGATTATCAATATCAATAAAATAAAAACACCTATCATATATTATAATTACGTGAGCTTTTTTACTACAACCCTGTTAAATAAATAGGCCAGTAAATATCCTGATAATAACCCTGCAAAAATTCCGCCTATTATATCTGCGGGAAAATGAACGCCTACATATATCTGTGCATAGGATGGAATAAATGCCCACACAAATATTAATGCCCACCATTTACTTACTCTTAATTTTTGTTTAAGTGTTACAAAAATAAACATAGCTGCAGCAAAATGATTTGCGGCATGTGAGGAGGTAAAGCTTGAGCTTACAGGGCAATACTTTACCAAAAATCTGATGTGGTCTGCAATTGCAGGATCATGGCATGGCCTGAGGCGGAAAAAATTTTCTTTTATCAATGTGCTGCTTACATAATCACTCACAATTACATTTATTATTAAGAATAATGCCCATAGCCATCCATATTTCTTAAAATTTATAATAACGAAAAGCAACAGAAAAAAATAAAATGGCGCCCAAAAAAAAGTTTCCCGTGTGAAAGGAAAAAATACATCAAAAAACGAATTGTGCCATTCACCATTTATTTTGGAAAATAATTTATAATCAAAATCCTTTATCTTTTCCAGCATGGCAGCAAAAATACAATCATCCCCACAAACCATTATGTAAAATAGAAAAGCCCATCCCACAAATCAATGTAGAAAAAATTTAAGATTCCACTAAAGCCCCTTCCCGAAAGGAAGGGGGATAAAAATTACTTTAGAGAGAAGTGGGAATTAAAAAAATAATGTGAACCATACAGAACTTAAGAAGAAACAGAAATCAAAAAAATACATCCACCTAAGTTCCCCCTTCGGGTAACAGGGGGCTTTTAAGTGTATCTTTATTCATCAAAGATTTACATGATAACAAAGATTTCGCCACTTAGTAAATGGGTATTGGCAACAGGATTTACTTTTTTAATTTTTATGACTTTAGTGCGGATAGTTTTTTTTGAGCACTTTAAAACTGCAGGGTATTCTTTTGCTAATTCATCAGATGTTTTTATTTTAGGATTGAGGTATGATCTTAGAATTGCCTGTGCCATTGTATTGCCATTATTAATTGTAGGAAACTTACACCTTACCTACAACAACAAAAAAAGATTAACTGCCCTAAGCATATTGCGTTTGGTACCATTGGTTCTTATTTTTACGGTGGCAGTTTTCTTTTTAAAAAATAACAAGGGTACAACAGCAGCAATACTTTCAGTAATTGGTTTATTTCTTATAATTTTTATGTGGCTTTTTACGAAAAAAAATTGTAACCCATTTGAAAATTCAACAGCCAAAAAAATATGGAAAATATATTTTCTTGCTGCTGCAATTTTGATCGTATTTTTTTATGCACTGGATTTTCAGCATTTTGATTATTTGCATCAGCGCTTAAATGCGAGCGTTTTAAATTATACTGAAGATGCTAAAATTTCTTTTGGAATGGTATGGCAAACTTATCCGGTACTAACATTATTTCTTGCCATTTTTATTATTGCCTTTATTATAAACTGGCTGATAAAAAAATGGTTTAAATTAATAAGATCGTCCTATCAATCAGGCACAAAATCTCAACCCGTCTTTTCAATTATTTTATTTTTTCTTTTAGCATTGGCGATCTTTGGAAGAGCAGGACAATTTCCCTTAAGGTGGAGTGATGCATTTGCTTTTGGTGATGATTTTAAAGCAAGTATATCCTTAAATCCTGTTCAAAGTTTTTTCAGCACATTACAATTCAGGCATTCGGGATACGATGAAAAAAAAGTTCGTCAATACTATTCTTTAATGGCATCTTACCTTGGCGTAAAAAATTCCGATAGCAGTACATTAAAGTATGAAAGAAATTATACATTCAGCAATAACAATGCGGTAAAACCTAATGTAGTATTGGTTATCTGCGAAAGTTTCAGCGCCTATAAAAGCAGTATGTGGGGCAATCCTTTAAACACCACACCTTTCTTTAATGAGTTGTGCAAACAAGGTGTATTTTTTGATCATTGCTTTTCACCTGCCTACGGAACTGCACGTGGTGTATGGGCAACAGTTACCGGCATACCCGATGTTGAAACCTCCAATACAGCCAGCCGAAACCCCGGAGCGGTTGATCAGCATACTATTATAAATGATCTTGCAGGATATCAAAAACTTTATTTTTTGGGAGGAAGCACCAGTTGGGCAAACATCCGCGGATTGCTTACTGACAATATAAAAGATCTTAAATTATTTGAAGAAGGAAGTTATAAAGCAAAAGCAATTGATGTTTGGGGTATAAGCGACAAGCATTTATTTTTAGAAGCAAGTGATATTTTAAAGGAACAGGCATCACCGTTTTTCGCCGTAATTCAAACGGCGGATAATCACAGACCGTACACTATTCCGTCTGAAGACATGGGGGAGTTTACTAAAAAAGAATTCCCGATTGATACATTAAAAAAGTATGGCTTTGCCGGCAATGATGAATTGAATGCCTTCAGGTACACAGATTTTTGTTATCAAAAATTTATAGAAGCTGCCAAAAAAGAAAAATATTTTGCCAATACCATTTTTGTTTTTGTTGGCGATCATGGTATACGTGGCGATGCAGGAAATATGTTCCCGTCTTTGTGGACAGCCTTTGGTATTACAACGCAGCATGTGCCGCTGTTATTCTATTCACCTTTATTGCTAAAGCCTGAAAGAATAAATAATTCCTGTTCTCAAATTGATATTTTGCCAAGTATTGCTTCCCTAATTAAAATGCCATATAGCAATACAACGCTCGGAAGAAATTTATTCGATACCACTTTCACCGTGGCTCAGCGGTTTCGGGATAAAGCATTTTTATTTGATCCTGAAGAAAGAAAAATTGGAATGATGACAGATGAATATTGTTATATGAAAAACTTATTAACGGGTACAGAGAATTTTGTATCATCAAAAAATAATGATTCATTGCCTGTAAACAAATCAACGCAAGATGATAAAAAACTGTTGCAGGAAATTACCAATGCATATTACGAAACGGCAAAGTATATGTTGCTAAATAATAAAAAAGTGAGTCCACATTAATAGCGATCTCATCTAAACGCTTTTTATCTTTGCAAGATTCTTTAAATACCAATGATCTATAAATTAAAGATCCCGAAAACAGTTCCTGTCACCATACAATGGATAGTGAGATTATGGATCATTTATTTTATGATCTTCACCTTATTCAGAGTAGCAACTGTTTTTCTTTTTCGTCCGTTAAATATTCCCATAAGCTCTCTCTTTCCTTCGTTCTGGCTGGGTTTTCAGTATGATGCAAAATGGATCGCTATACTTCTTTTACCTATTGCTTTATTATCTGTTCGCCCAAAATTTTCTCCCTTTTATTCTGAAAAAAATAAACAGTGGTGGTCATACTACCTGGCATTTACAACATTGGTAGTATTGTTTTTCTTTGGAGCAGATTTTGGAAATTTTAGTTATAATCATACCAGGATAAATGCAAGTGCATTAAATTTTGCAGAAGACCCTTTGATCTCTTTTAAAATGCTATGGCAGAGCTATCCAATGGTATGGATAGTATTGGCATTGGTTGTAGCAGTTATAATGCTGTCACGGCTTTTTAAAAAAACACATGTGAATGTGATGAAAAAAAATACGCAGGAAGATATTGTTTACAAAAGAAGATGGCATGCTGTTGCCATTATTTTCCTGGCCTGGTCAGTGTTTGGGATATTTTCTTTTACACCCTTAAAATGGAAAAAAGCATTTGAATTCAATGATAATTTTAAATCATACGTAGCCTTAAATCCACTGCAGAATTTTTTTACAACTCTCCGTTTTCGTAGTCCTTCGTTTGACGAAGCAAAGGCAAAACAATATTTTCCTGTAATCGCTGATCTTTTGCAATTAGATTCAGTGAACAGAACCTCTAACAGCTATGAAAGAATGATTGAACCTGGTAGCAGATCTTTAGAAAGCAGGCCCAATATAGTTTTGGTAGTTGGTGAAAGTTTCAGCATGTATAAAAGCAGCATGGCAGGTAACCCCTTAAATACCACACCATACTTTAAAGGATTATGTGATAATGGAATTTTTTTTGACAGGTGTTTCAGCGCTACATTTGGTACTGCACGGGGTGTATTCGCAATACTTACCGGTATACCTGATGTACAATTATCCAAATTCTCCAGCCGTAATCCTGAAGCAATAAACCAACATACCATCATTAATAGTTTTGAAGAGTATAACAAATTTTATTTTCTTGGAGGAAGCAGCGAATTCAACAATTTTGCAGGGCTGTTAAAAAATATAGACAGCATTCATATTTACCAGGATGGATCTTACAAATCGCCACAGCTAAATGTGTGGGGCATCAGTGATAAAAATCTTTTTTTAGAAGCCAATAATGTTTTAAAGCAACAACAAAAGCCCTTTTTTGCAATTATTCAAACGGCAGATAATCACCGCCCTTTCAGTATACCGGAAGAAGATAAAGATTTTGAAAAGAGAAGTATGAATGCTGATACATTAAAGAAATACGGCTTTGAATCTTTAGAAGAATTTCAAGCCTTTTGTTATTCAGATTATTGCTTTAAAAAATTTATTGAAGAAGCTAAAAAGCAATTTTATTTTAATAATACCATTTTTATTTTTACAGGTGATCATGGTGTGGAAGGAGATGCAGGAGAAATGTATCCCCTTGCATGGACGGCTAACCGCCTGAGCGATGAACATGTACCGCTTTTATTTTATGCACCGGCATTACTGCCTCCACAAAAACGAAGTGAAGTGGTTTCTCAAATTGATATACTGCCTACCCTTGCCGGGATGATACATCAATCTTACATTAATTCAACACTTGGCAGAGACCTGCTTACTACAAAAAATAAAAAGGATGCTGCATTTATTATTCATCATGACGAAGGAAATATTGGAGTAATAACAGATGATTATTATTTTATAAAAAACATCAGGATAAATAAAGAAGAGTTAGTATCAGTGAAATCAAGCCAATTAAATCTTTCACCAGGTCAACAGGATTCAGTAAAACATTCCTTATCAGCACTAACCTCTGCTATTTATGAAACTGCAAAATGGATGTTGGTGAATAATAAAAAGCTAAAGGGAGAGTAATTCTCAGCATAAAAACGGCAGAAAGTATTAATATGCAGACAAGTTGTATTGACGAACGATAATCAAAAATAGCGAAGATTAAATCATTGAAAACCAGCCTTCATTTTTTGAAGAAATTAATTTGAGTAGCGTATATTTATGAGTTGGCTGCTACTTTTTCGGACACACTCTAATTTTCAAAACGACTGACAAATCATGAATATTGAACGGCTTAATAGTTTGGCAAATACTGACTTCACAAATTTTATTCAGAGTGAGAATAATGTTAAGTATAAAATCATAATTCCATTTCTTCAAGCATTTAATCATGTTGACTTAGACCTGGAACATGCAGCTCAAGGAAGTCGCATTGACATAAATATCGGCAACAGAATAATTGTTGAAACAAAAGCATTAGGACAAAACATAAATATGCACGTTCAGCAACTTGCTGACTATTGTGGTAAAGAACTTCCAGTTTTAGCAATTCTAACCAACGGTAGAAATTTTAGAATTTACTCACCACAATGGCGACAACTTCGGTCTTTTACTGAAAAAATTATTTACGAGTTTGACCTTAAACATCTTTCTGACATAAACCTTCTAAATCGTCTTGAAAAAATCCTTGATTTTACTAATTACGACAGCTTAGAATTTATTGACCACATTGAGCAGAGAGAAAAAGAGATATTGAAACTCAAATCGCAAATTGACGAATTAAAATTGCTTAAGAAGTCGGAAGTAAATGAAGTAAAAGATGAAATTCAAGATTTAAAAATCCAAATTCAAGAACTAAATGAACAAATCAAACTAAAAGAAAAGTTTGTAAGTGAAGTCGAAAGCGGAAATATTCCTGAACTTGAAAGACTTGCTTCTGATTATCTCATTCCATTCTTAATTTCATTACCGACAGTTGTTACACGACCAGTTAATGTAGCCTCAAATTCCACTACTCTTTCATCAATAAATGCTACGACCAGAAACAAAACAAGTTCACCTTCAGCAAGAGATTGGATTGAAAAAATACCTGATTTAAAAGGTGTAAGTGGACTTAGTTCTTGGAGAGATGTATGCGACCATTTGACAATAGCAGTTGATGGAGATAGTGCAAGACGAAGGTTAAAAATTTGGGTAGAGCAACATCAACCAAATTGGGAAAAAGTTCCAGAGCCGAAAAAGTAAAGCAGCAGCCAACATTGGTATTGCTGCAAGTGGGGCTGGACGTTGAAACATCGGCTGTTTGCATCGCTGTACTTTTGTTCGGGCAGACGAATATCTATTTGGCTTTTTGTTGTTAACTTCAACTTTAGTTTTTCAATTGGGCAGCGGTTCCGGGCTGGACGTTATAAAATATCCCACCTGCAGCAATACCTGTCCGTTATGTGCCATATTATTGGGCAGTCTCTATACTTTGAACAATTAGAAATATTTTTAGACTAAATAAAACTCATGAGCGAAAAACAAGCAGCAACGAAAGGACTGAAAAAAGTATTAGGACTGACTTCTTTATTCATAATTACCATTGGACTGGTAGTTTCTCAAACATCAGTGGTTTCAATCTTACAGGGTGCAGGCTTAGGTGGAGGCACTTTTTTTGTTGCTATTCTTATTGCGTTTATTATTACACTATGTTATATTTCTACTTATTCCGAGCTATCCCTGATGATGCCCAAAGCTGGAAGTATTAGCACTTATACTGCTGTTTCCCTCGGGCATTTCGCAGCAATTATTGCTGCACTTTCAGCGTATGTTGCCCCCGCAATATTTGCAACGCCTGCAGAAATGTTATTAATGCAACACGTGCTGGATACTATTGCGCCCGGTTCTTTTACAAACATTGCTTTGATATTATTATGGCTTTTCACAATATTGAATGTTTTAGGAATAAACTTATTTGCTTCCATACAAAGTATTATTTCCTTCACTATGCTGGTGACGCTGGTTGTAATTGGGTTTGCCGGAACATTTCACGCTTCAAATGAAATATCAACAGCACACATATTCACCGACATGTTTCATTCCGGCAGTTCTGTCTTTTCATTAATACTGGTTTCGCTCTGGCCTTTTGTAGGGTTTGAAATGGTTTGTGATTTAATTGAAGAAGCAAAAAATCCTGTAAAGCATATTCCTAAAGCAATGTTCATTGCAAGTATTGTTATGTTTTTTGCATATAGCCTCATCGCATTTGCTGCTATGAAACAGGTTCCTGCGGCAGAGTTGGCCAATACCGATATCCCTCATTTGGTTTTAGGAAAAATAATTTTTGGGGATGCCGGTAAAATAATTGTGATGGTACTCGCCATTACCACTACAAGCGGATTAATAAGTGCGGCATTGGCTGCGGTACCAAGGATGCTGTATGGCATGGCACATCATAGACAATTGCCGGTTATATTTATGATGCTCCATCCAAAATGGAAAACACCCTGGTTTGGTATCATTTTTCTTTCCGCATTAATTACATTGCCCGTATTGATTTTTGGTAAAAACCCTAATGCATTATTAATGCTCATTATTTCATCAGCAAGTTGCTGGCTGCTTACCTATATCATTGCTCATATAGATTTAATAGTGCTCCGAAAAAAATATCCTAAACATCAGCGTCCATTTAAGTCCCCTATGTTTCCATTACTACAGGTTGTGGGAATTGCAGGAATGGCATATGCTTTCTTTAATAACGCACCAACCCCGGAATTGCGATTGAAAGTATATATTAATACTGCCTTGTTTATTTGTTCAACAGCGCTATTTGCTTTTTTATGGGTTAAGTATAAAATGAAAAAAGGATTGTTTGAAGCGGAAGCAATTGAACAAGCGATAAAAGATTAAATGAAGATTAAAGGGTGACAAGCGACAAAATACGGCACATAACATTGGTATTGCTGCAAGTGGGGCTGGACGTTGTAATCTTCGGCATCAGCTGTCTTGTCCTGAAATAGGTTGACACAAAATCAACCAAAAATGGATATTCAAAAAGAAGCGGTAAGAGAGTATTTAGTAGATGGAATACCTTACCGGGCACTCGCCAAAAAATACGGTGTCAGCCGTTCCACCATCAACAA
>JANXQO010000098.1 GCA_025353485.1 Chitinophagales bacterium | reverse complement strand
TAAAACCATCATATTTACAACAGAACTACTTTGTAAAATACCTGTAACCAAAGTACCTCCGGCTATAGCTTTTAGATTATTTGAAGTTTGCCGTTTCAAAAATAACTTAAATGGTCTGCCGGCAACTTTGTGTAATGATTCTTCAATGAAATTCATCCCGAGTAAAAAAATTGCAACCCCGGTGAGTAATTCCCATATAAAAAGAAAATAATTCATATTTGGAATGTACCAATAATTTATTACATCGGATCACCTATGATTATCTTCCTATGCCGTGTTGAATAAATAGCTCATATAATTTTATAAGAATAAAAACAATTAAGTTTTTTAAATAAGGAAAGCCAATTATTGTAAACAACGCAGTGATAAACCAAACCGCAGGTCTATCAGTTTTTAATTTATATAAATAATGCTTTGTAGTATTCTTTGCAGTTGTGTATATAACAAACCTATTTCTAAAACAAAGCACCGCAATGATTTGGATCATCAGGAAATATGATTTTGTGCTAAGCAGGCTTTAACCCTTCTTATTACTTAACTTTTATAAAAGAACATACTTAAATTGTCTTATGAATATCATCGCCGGGATTGATTATTATCATTGCCGCAGTATATATAACCAGCTAAATTTGAGAAAATATAAGGGAGAAAAATTTACCGGAGAAATAACTTATGTCCTCTGATAAAAAAATAAATAGCTATTATACTACCCGGAATAAAGTAAAGCTTATTCGGGGAGGCAACGAATATTTTACGCAATTACTGCTACTTATAAATTCTGCACAACATTCCATCCATTTACAAACTTATATTTTCGATGATGATGAAACCGGTTTGATGATTGGCGAGGCTATGATGAATGCAGCCAAAAGAAATGTACAGGTATATTTTATTGCAGACGGCTATGCTTCGCAAATAATGTCTAAATCCTTTATTTCTAAATTACAAAATGCAGGAATTTATTTTAAATATTTTGAACCATTTTTTAAAAGTAAACACTTTTATTTTGGCCGCAGGCTCCATCGTAAAGTGTTTGTTGCGGATGGGAAGCATGCCCTGGTGGGGGGAATGAATATTACGAACCGTTACAACGATATGCCGGGTACGCCTGCGTGGTTAGATTTCGCAATCTACGTACAGGGAGAAGCAGCCGTTCAGTTGTTTCAGATTTGCACCGATATGTGGAAATCGAATAAACAACCAATCATTCAGCTACCAAATGATATGGAAAGTTTTTTGCAAAAAATTCCACAATCAGAATACTGTTCTGTTCGTGTACGCCGAAACGACTGGATAAAAAATAAAAACGAAATATGGAGAAGCTATTTTGAATTATTCAATCATGCAGACAAATCTATTATTATTATGTGCAGCTATTTTTTGCCCGGGATAGAATTGCTGAAACGGCTAAACAAAGCTGCCAAACGTGGTGTACAAATAAAAATAATCCTGGCTGGCCCTTCTGATGTAATGATAGCTAAACATGCTGAACGATACCTATATAACCGGCTGCTGAAAAATGATATTTCAATATATGAATACCAACCCAATGTGCTTCATGCAAAATTGGCAATTACTGATGGGCATTGGGTTACACTTGGTTCTTACAATATTAATAATATCAGTGCACTGGCAAGTATTGAAGTAAACCTGGATATAAGAAATAAAGTATTTGCACACAAAATTCTGGAGCAAATAGAAGAGATAATTGAACGGGATTGCACCCGGATTACTTCTGAAACTTATAAACTTACCGCAGGATTTTTTGTGCGGCTGCGGCAAAAAATTTCTTACTACTTTATAAAGATTGTCATTAATTTATTCAGGTTTCATTTTAAGCGGGAAATAAAGGAAAGATAGCTATGGGCTGGCATTAGTTGCCCTTAATTGTTTTAAATAACGACTTCATAATTTCCCATTTCCATTTCGCAAAACGTCCCCTCTGTACTACCAATCTATTGTCGGCGGAGTTTTGAAGAAAATAATGAAACACAAATTTTTCTTCCGGGTTGTGCCATCCAATAATTTGACCAAAGCGCAGATCATTAAACACCAATGTATCATTCCATTTTTCTGCAGTATAAAATCCCTGAGAAAATCGAATTAATTTTTGCAGCTCTTCATGGTTATGTACCGGATCAAGCAATGAATCATTGCGGGAAAAATATTTAAAATCAATATCTTTTTTTGTATCAAATAATGAGCGATAACCAACATAGAAACCACTGTCATTACCCAGTACAACGTACCACAACCAATTATTAAGTGGCGCAGGTGTAGTAAAGTATTGTGTGTAATTAATATTTTGATGCACCGCAATTTGTTTTACATCGCTGTCAATCTTTATTTTATTTATGGTACAATACCATACGTATATAGAACTCATAATAATTGCAAACTTCCACCAATACTTTCTTTTAGGATGCCTGGATTTTAAAAGTAATAATGCAATAAATGCAATGCCCGACCACATTGAAAAAAAAGGATCGGCAACAAAAATGGTGTTAAAGGAAATACGATAATGACTAAAAGGCTCAAACCAGCCTACACCATAATTATTAAACGCATCAATAAAAATATGTATGAAGATCTGCAGCGAAAAAAATAATATCCATCTCCTGATGGAAATATTGTAGGGCCGGTGCCACCGTTCTGCTAACAAAGAAAGAAAGGGAGTAACTATCAAAATAAATATAATCGAATGTGTAAAGCCACGATGAGCTAATAAATTATCTGCAGGGCTCATCCAGAAAGCAGCAACAAAATCAATATCGGGAACACTTTGTGCAAGGGCTCCCCACAGCATAGCTTTTTTACCAATGACTCTTCCAAAAAAAGCCTCCCCAATGCATGCACCAAGGGCTACGTGGGTAAGTGAATCCATACTTATATTATTATTTTAATATCTGCAAAATGGAATTCTTTTGTTAATTGCGGTATGGAGGAATCAAACAGGTCTTTATGTACATGGTATTCTATAAAATTTCTCTGACATGCAGCCGCAAATTGTTCAACATTACTGTCAACTTTTTCCTCTTCAAAATCTTCGATTCCCGGTAGGTAAGCCGGTACTGCAAATGCTGCAGGAAGAAAAAGAACCGGGCATAATCAAACAGGATTAAGAAACTTACAATTCTTCTGTTTTATCCTTTTTCATATTTTAATTTACCTCTATTGATAATTTTCTATTAAAACAATATGGTCGTATTCCTTAAGTGTTGCTTGCTCTACAAACTCAACATATCCTTCACTTTCCAATACTTTTTCTATAATTTCATCCACTTCATCTTTAATATAAAAAGGAATGCCAAATAAAAAATCCATTTTAAAAAATAAATCCTTCCTGTTTAAGGGTTGAGAAGTTGCATATTCGGTTTCCATAATTAAGAGCTTTCCCTTATTTTGTATGGCTGCGCTCCAAACCTGGTTAATGCCAATTGCCAGTTTATTTTTTTCTTTCGCTTTTTCAATCTGATTCAGTAAATACTTTTGTTTTACTTTTTTCCAATCAAATTCATAAGGAAATATTACATTTTGTATTTCTTCCTCTTTAACCTGATGGTAACTACCCTCTATAAACTGTACAATATTTCTTTCATTTGTTGTTATTTTTTTAAATTGTTCCAACACTTTTTTAGCACCCGTTATAAATACAGGCAATGCGTATGCGGTTAAAATAATAGAAAGCCCCTGATCCATTTGGTGTAAAAATTCATTTAATAAAACTGCTTTGGGATTGCTATTATGGATAAAGTCAGCACTTACTTCTCCTAAATTATTTTCATATGATTTTGCGTTGGTTGAAATATTGGATTTTATAATAGTAAGTTTAGAACAATTACCAACATACATTTTCGAATGCTCATCACTCAATACCATGACAAGGTATTGTATTGTTTGCTTTTTATTAAATACGAAATCCCGAATTTTGAAAGACTCATCAATAGCGATTTTTTCTTCTACTTCAAATTCCAGGTAATATACTTTTTCCATCACAGGAGATACAAAAACCGCAATACTTTTTGTTGGTGAGTTGTAATTTAGATTGCGAATAATAATTTTCAATTTAATGATCAGCGGCATAGCTTTTTCTACAGAGTAAAGCTTTACTAATTCCCGCTCTATCTTTCCTATTATTAATTTTAACCTGCAGGCTAATTGACTCTTTGATGTAATTACCGGTTGAAAAGGCAGAATGATTGAAACAGCAGGCAAATATTTTATTTCTGCAATTGCCTGTCGCTGCTCAAGAGCTATATTGAGATCCATAACAGGTATTTTAAATAAAGATATTTTTATTGATTCTTAAAATCAATGACTATTATCACTGCCAGCTTTCACAGTAATCAATCAGGAACACTTTAAGCAAGAACACCCCATAGCATATCTTTTTTACCATGCCAGTATCAGGCTTTATTATGTGCAACAAATAAAGGAAGCTTTAATTGTTTCATTAACACATCAGCCATACTTTCTTTAAACCACCTGGATACTCTGCTTCGCCGGTATGCCCCAAGAACTACTAAGCTATTCAATTTATTTTTTTTCAAATGTTTGATAATTTCTTCTTTCGGCAACCCTTTCAAAACTGTATAAACAACTTCTGAAAAATGACTTTTCATAAATTCTCTCATTATCCTGTTGTCAGGAACATTTAAAATTTGTTTAGGATTTTTTACTGTTATAACTTCTATTGGCAGGTTTTTAAATGATTCCAAAATATAGCTTACCATCTTTATGGCATATACTGAAGTGGGTTCACCATCATACAACAAACTAATTTTTTGGATAGGTTTATATTCATTAGGCGCCAACAAAACCGGGCATTCAACATCGGTTAACAGATCACGGATAAACCGTGTAGGTAAATCTTCTGCATACTTTGTAAGTGTTTCAGCGCTTTCTATAATAATCATATCTGCATAAATACTTTCATGCAATAGTTCGTGTATAGCTACACTTTTGTCATGATGAATTGAATAATTTATACCTGCATCTTCACAGGCAGCTCCAAATTTAATAACCGACATTTTACGTGTCTTCTTATCTTTTTCAGTAAGCCTTTTCATCTTTATATCTGATACTCCTTTCCCTTCATCAACTATATCGTAAAATTTAAAACTGCGGTATGTAAAATCTTCAAGAGAGATACCAATTAAATCCGCTCCCGACTGCTTTGCGATATCAATAGCATAAGATGCTGTAGCTGCTGAAAATTTTAAACCATCAAATGCAGCAATAATTTTTCTCATGGAATAATTATTATTTATGTGCAATAAAAACCGGGGTTGAATGTTCTTTAATCAATTCAATAAGAAAGCTCTTTTTGAATAACTCTGAAACACCTGACCGACCGAATGAACCGCTTACTACAAGCGAATTTCTAAGCTGCAAAAACCAATTACTAATATCATTTTTATTATCTGAAGTTATCTTTTTTGTAATAGTGAGATTTGAAAAATGCCGGGCTACTAACTCTTCAATAAGCACCTGGTCAGGAATATTATGTTTCTCATTACATGCGTAAACTAAAATTGTATTGAGGTTGCACAATTCTGGAAACAAACCCGCAAATTGTTTAATGGCATAAACGGAGGATGCCGATCCATCATACGCCAAAATAATATTAGAAGGAAAATCAAATTTTTCCGGAACTATTATTACAGGACATTCTGTAGTATGTAATGCATCTTTCAGATACTCATTAGAGCCAGTAACTATTCCATTTGTATAAAATGTTTCGCTTCCAATAACCATCAGATCTGCAAAACGGGTCTCTTTTGTTAATTGCGGTATGGAGGAGTCAAACAGGTCTTTATGTACACGGTATTCTATAAAATTTCTCTGACATGCCTGTGCAAATTGTTCAATATTACTGTCAACTTTTTCCTCTTCAAAATCTTCAATTCCTGGTATGTAAGCCGGTGCTGCAAATGCTGTAGGAAAGAAAAAGAACCGGGCATAATCTACTTCAGGTAAAAAAATTCCCGTAAGTAAAACGGGCTTCATTTCATGAAGGCTATTGACAAATGAAAATGCACCTTTTGAAAAATGGCCGCCGTCGAATGGGATAATTATTTTTTTCATAATTGTAGATTGTATGTTATACCTAAAATTATGAGCTTAAAAAAAAGTATAGAATGATTTGTAACATCTGTTCAACTGATCTTTATCAGTTTGTGACCTCACCTAAATCCTCTCCAAAGCAGAGGGTTTTTGCCCTTCTCCTTTGGAGAAGGGTTGGGATGAGGTTAATTTGAATATTTCTATCCAGAAAGTACTTACAAAGGCAAAGGCTATACAGATCATCAAATAAGAAAAAGATAAAGGGCCGAGACGAAATAGCTGTTGTATAAAAGGAATATACAATAATGATAAAATAAATAAGATGGTAATTCCTGCTATCAAGGGTATCAGGTTATTTTTATACCGGAGTGTTTTAAAAATGGAATATTGAAACGAACGATTGGCAAACGTAAGAAAGATATTACAGAATAAAAGTGTAATGAATATAGCCGTACGAACCATAGTTTCATTTTGTTGATGTTGCATTAAATAATATCCAAGGCTAAGGCATCCTGTCGTTATCACAAGGCCTTGTACAATACTTGTTCGTAATTGTTTAACCGATAAAAATGTGGAAGAAATGTGCCTTGGAGAACGCAGCATAGTATTGGCTTCCATTGGTTCATTTTCATAAATAATGGAACAGGTTGGTCCCATGATCAGTTCTAAAAATATCACATGCACCGGTGAAAAAATATCAGTGAATTTCCATGAGAATAATAATGGCACTGTCACAATTAAAATAATAGGTATGTGAATGGAAACAATATACTGTATTGCTTTTTTGAGATTATCATAAATTTTTCTGCCAAGGGCAACAGCATCAGTCATGTGCCCAAGATCATCATCAGTAAGTATGAGTGAAGCAGCATTTTTTGCTACTTCGCTGCCACGCTTTCCCATAGCAATACCAATGTGGGCAGCCTTTAACGCTGGTGCATCATTTACGCCATCGCCGGTCATTGCCACTACTTCACCATTTTCCTTTAATGCCTCAATAACTTTTAGTTTTGCTTCAGGAAACATTCTTGCAAAAATATTTACCTCTTTTACTTTTTGTTTTAACTCTTCGGGTGTCAGATGCAAAACTTCTCCGCCTGTTAAAACTTTATCACTGTTATTTAATTTGATTTGCTGTGCAATGGCAATAGACGTTTCTGCATAATCACCCGTAATCATTTTTACACTTATCCCGGCATCATAAAATGTTTTTATTGTTTGTGCAATATTTGGTTTAGGCGGATCCTGAAAAGCGATCAATCCTAAAAATTCAAAAACAAATTCTTCCTGTGATTTCGGATATTTTTCTTCTTTCCAGATCCCTTTGCCTACACCCAATAAGCGATAACCTTGTTTGGCGTAAGAGAGTGTTTGCTCTTCCACCTTTTTTAAATCAGTAACAGATAAATTGCTTCTCTTTAAAATGGCTTCTGGTGCGCCTTTCGCCGCAATAATAGTTTCACCGGATTCATTCTTAAAAATATGCGTCATCATTGGGGGCTTACCACCCACAGGATATTCATGCACCTGTTTAAATTTTGCCGTATATCGGTTACCGTAGTTTTTTCATACAAAGCATGAATGGCTTTTTCCATCGGATCAAAGGGATTGGTTTCACTCGACCACATGGCATACTCAATAAGCATTGCAGGTAAAGCCGCTTTACCATCACAATGCACAGATGTTTTAGAAACAGCATCATATAAGTATTCGATGCTCATTTTATTTTGTGTAAGAGTGCCGGTTTTATCAGCACATATTACTGTTGCAGAGCCGAGCGTTTCTACATACTGCGGTTGTTTTACAATAATATTATTCCGCAACAAACGAAAGGCACCCAATGCCTGGAACGTGCTAAAGGCAACGGGAATTTCTTCAGGAAGTACACTCATAGCAAGCGTTAAGCCCTGGAGTAACGAGTGAATAAAATTGTGTGACTGATAAAAATTGTACCCAACAACAATTAAAAATGCAATGGCGCCAATCCAAACCATAATACGAACGAATGAACTGATTTGATTTTGAAGAGGTGTTTTAACAACTGTAATTTCTTTAAGTGATAAACCAATTTTACCAAACATGGTTTTGTTTCCAACCGCATTCACTTTTACCATTGCACTGCCGCTGGTTACCAGCGTACCTTTGTAAACACCAGTATTATTTTCTGCTCCTTTATTTACAGGAAATGATTCACCGGTAAGGATGGATTCATTTATTAAAAAATCATGGGCTGATAGTATTAAACCATCGGCTGCAATTACTTCACCTTCTTCCAACAATAAAATATCATCAATCACTATTTCTTCTGCAGGTATTTGAACAGTTATTCCATTGCGTAATACATTTGATTTTGGGGCTGATAATTTTCTTAATGCCTGTATTGCATTTTGGCTCCTGTAGGCCTGGTATAAAGAAATACCTGCAACAATAAAAATTGAAACCAACATAATAATGCCTTCCATGTATTGGCCAACAAAAAAATAAATGAGACATGCAGCTAAGAGTAAAATGAACATCAGTTCAAAAACTACTTCTTTCAATATATGCCACAGTACACGGTTTTCGGTTATCTCAATACTGTTATTTCCATACTGATCTCTTGATTTAGAAACCTCTGTATCTGATAAGCCTTTTATTTTGATTTGATTTAGAATCATTTGGAAAGAGTTATCCGCTTCAATTATTTAAGCAGCGTTTATTTTAAAAGTCCATACACATCTTTATAATATTTAACCTGATTTTTTACATCTGTCTCCGCAGTTTGATAAACAATAAAAACAGGAACAGGATTAATTAAATTCACCAGAACCGGCACCTGATTTTTTAAACAGGAATCAAGAAACTTACTATCAACTTTTTTCTGCAATAAATAATTAGCAAGCTCAACAGGCTTTTCAACACGTATACAGCCATGACTAAGAAAGCGGTAACCTGACATGAAAGCCGTTTTATTATTTGTATCATGTAAATAAACCGCATACGGGGATGTAAGATTAAATTTCATAATTCCTAAAGAATTATCGCAGCCAGTTGATTGCCTGATACGAAATGGGAAATAACTTTTATTATAATTTTTCCAGTTTAATTTACGATGATCCACTACGTTTCCTTTTGCATCAATCAACTGCATCCCCAATTCATCAATATGCTTCGGATAGTTTTTAAATTTGGCAAACAACTCGATGATCGCAATGCTTGCAGGCACATTCCAGTAGGGATATAAAATAACCTCGTTGGAATAAGCTGCAACCCTTGGTGTTTTAGTAGAAGGCTTACCCACAACAACTTTCATTATCAATTTTGTACTGTCATATTCATAATATTGCAAAGTAGCCGATGGAATGTTTACTACAATATATTTCTCAAAATGAAAATGATGTACCCACCTGTAAAAATTTATTGAAGAGGTAAGCTGTATTTTTTGTAAAGAAGTTAAAGAGTCCGCTTTACTCTGTAATTCATTTTTCAGTAATAAATATTCTATACCATTTGGCTCAAGAGAATTTAAAAAATGGAGCAGATCATTTGAGGAAATAGTGGTAATTAATTTGTTTATTAAATAAGTATTATCTGCCTCTTCGTATTTTTTTGAAATTTCATCATAGCTCATCCAATTATCAATATTAACTCCCTGGTAAACATCTTTGCAATATGCAATGGCTGCATCTGTAAATAATCTATCCTGTTGCATAGCTGCAAGGCTGTCTTCTTCTGAAAAACTTTTATCAGTATACTGGCTTATATCATTAGGGTGGTATTTATTTTTTTTAAGGCCAATATTTATTGAGCTGTCAATTTTATTTTTCAATGTTTGCCTTAAAAGGTTTGATTGTTCTCCCGGCAAAAACCAAAATAATTTATTACCTGTTTGCCCGTATATTTTATCTACAAGTAATGGATGCAATAAATTTTGGCCTGCAGCAATATCAGATCCTGCAATAGTAATGCCCAGGAAAATAATAAATAACCTGGTGAGATGATCCTGTATTCTATTTATAATCTCCATAATTTATTGATCCCATTTGTTCATATAATTTTTCTACATCTGCAAGCTTGCACAATTCAGTTCCGGGATTCATTGTAACAGCAGTGCCGCATGCAACTCCATAACTAACAGCTTCTGACAAATTTTTTCCTTTTGATAAGCTTACTACAATTCCTGCTACCATGCTGTCACCTGCACCCACCGTGCTTTTGCGTTGAACTACAGGTGTAACAAAACGTTCGGCAATATTTTTAGTAACAAGTATAGCGCCTGCTGCCCCTAATGAAGTAACAATGATCTCAGCCATTCCACCGGCAATAATTTTTTTAGCAGCTTCAAATGCGATGTCGGTTGTTATCTCATTAAAACCTGAATAAAAACTTAGTTCGCTCAAATTTGGTTTCCACAAATAAACTCCTTCTCTTAATGCATACTTCAGTGCTTCACCGGAAGTATCGAGAACTAATTTTGCTTTTTTATTTTTTGCGATAATTGCTATGCGGCCAAAAAAATCTACCGGTGCACCCGGTGGTAAACTTCCGCTTGCAACAATGTATTCCACATCATTTATTGATTCAATTGCATGTAAACAATCCTGCCATTCATCTTCAGTAAGCAATGGGCCGGGCATGCAGAAACGGTATTGTTTATTTGTTAGTTCATCTACTACCATTATGTTTTCCCTTGTATAATCTTTTGTATTTATTACAATTGATTTAATATTTTCTTTCTCCAATAATTTATTCAGAAAAACTCCCGTATGCCCGCCGGCTGGATATATAGCAGTTGATGAACCCTGCAATTTCTGAATGGCCCTGCTCACATTTATGCCACCACCACCCGGTTCAAATACAGGTTTGGAACACCTTAATTTTTTATCAGGTTGCAAACCTTTAATGGTTGTGTTTTTATCAACACAAGGATTAGGTGTAATGGTTATGATAGATGACATGCAAATGATTTATATTATGGGAATCTCTAATAACAGTAAGTTTAAACTTTCCAAAAGTTTAAATAAACATTGGCGTTAGTTTATAATTACCAACTTTTAAAAAGTTCAGTAATTAGAGATGC
>JANXQO010000081.1 GCA_025353485.1 Chitinophagales bacterium | reverse complement strand
TGAATGGATAACAGAAGCGAAAACTGAAGAAACCCGCAACAGGCGCATGAATAAGGCTTTTGAATGGATGGCTGAAGGCAAAGGAAGAAACTGGCAATATCAACGCAAATAAAAAAAGCGGCACCTGTTAAGTGCCGCTTTATAAAAAAAGTATAAAAAATTTATTTTGCTTTTGCTAACGCTGCCTGCCCGATCATATTATCCATAACCTTAATTGTTTCATTAATATAAATATCACTGCTAACTCTTTTTAACCATTGCTTATTTCTTTCCGTTTTGTCTTTATCTAACTGAAGAGTGGCAACATCCTGTGTAGCATTGGTAACATTAAGATCAACTTTTAATTTACTAAGACTATCCAATTGCTTTGATGTTGTTCTTAGTTGTGTAAGCTCATCCCTATATTTTTGAAGATTTAATGAGTAGGATTTATCCGCATTTTTTTCGAGCAATTTCGTTCCGGTTCTTATTAAATTAAAAGTTGTATCGCTATTAAGTTGCTGGTTGGTTTTATTTATTAAAGTACGCACATCATATCCCGGATTCCATGGCGTGTAATCTGCTTTTGAAATTACATCCCAGCTTAATGCATCAGGGTTATCTTTTTCACGAAATTTTAAATACTCTAACCTGTCGGGTACAACTATATCCGGTATTACGCCTTTTAATTGGGTAGCACTCCCATCTATTCTGTAAAATTTTCTAAAGGTGAGCTTTACATTTCCTAAACCATCAGAAGCAGGTTTTTTAAAAAAAACATTTTCAGCTTCGGGGTCTAAGGAAACATCTCTTTGTACAGTTCCTTTACCATAAGTAGAAGAGCTGCCGATAATGATTCCCCGATTATAATCCTGTATAGCAGCAGCAAAAATTTCAGAAGCTGAAGCGCTTAATTCATCTACCATAACAGTTAGCGGACCTGTATATAAAACATTTTTATCCCTGTCGTTTAAAACCATGGGTTTTTCATCCCTGCCTTTTACCTGGCAAATAGGGCCGCCTTCAATAAACAAGCCCGCCATATCAACAACATCATATAATGAGCCACCACCATTTCCACGAAGATCCATAACTATCCCTTCTACATTTTCGGCCTTTAATTTTTCAATTTCCTTTGCCACATCTACAGCACATCTTCTCCCTTGGGGGTCATCAAAATTTGCATAAAATTCAGGCAGATATATGTAGCCTATTTTGTGTGTTCCGTTTACAATTGCGCTCTTTACAAAAGTTTCCTCAAGATTTATTTTATCTCTTAAAAGACTCACCACTTTTGTAGTTCCATCAGGTTTTTTTAAGGTAAGTCTTACTTCAGAATTTTTTTCAGAACCTCTTATTAATTTAACTGCATCAGTAACTGAATACCCCGTTACATCAAGAGGCTCTCCTTTAGCCTGCGCTATTTTTATTATCTCATCTTCAACTGTTATATTTCCTGATTTCCATGCAGGGCCACCTGTAACCAAACTTGCAATTTTTATTTTGCCATCATCTTCCTTTAGCTGGGCCCCAATACCATAAAATGTTCCGCTTAATAATTCATCGAAAGAGCGTTTATCAACCGGTGCAAAATAAGTTGTATGGGGATCCATTGCACCTGTGATGGCATTCACAAAATCACTAAACATGGCATCCGGTTTATTATGCGATTTTAAAGTTGCAAAGTAGCGATCCATCTGCTTTGACACCTGGGTTCTTGCTTCTCTTTCCAAAGTGCTGTCTGCCTTTGCCACATATTTTGCCTTACCAATATTTTTTTCCCTGTCCTCTACAAGATCAGAATACCTGCTAAGAACAAGATATTTAAGCCTCTTTCTGCCATAGTCATATCTTTCTGCTTCAGTTTTAGGAAATGTGCGTTTATCGCCATCCATTACAATATTTTCATCCGAAGTAAAAGAGAATGGCCTGGAAAGAATTTCTTTATAAGATTTTATTATTTCATCTAACCGTGTTACATATACACTACTGATGGCATAATAAGATTCCAGGTTTGTGCCATGAATTTCATCATCAATCTTTGTTTCATATTTTTTAAAACCATCTATATCTTTTTGCAGAAAGATGAATTTGTCGGCATCAAGGTCTTCGATATATTTTTTAAATACCTCTTTTGAAAAAACATCATCAATTTTTTTTGGACTATAATGTCCCTGCTCCAAAACGATACCCACATTACGAAGTATCTTTTCATTTTTTGTTCTTGGGTTATCATTGGTGCCATCGCCTCTGCCCATAGTTTTAAATGTAAAGAATACGCCGGCTCCTATCAATAAAAATAGTATTGGAAGAAATTTTTTGCTCATAATAAATTTCATTAAGTTGTACATACGTAAAAATAAAACAAATTGATTTTGATAATTGAAAGTACTCAGTTTAATTAACAAAGGTTTTATAAAAATGATATATGGCAAATCATCTGCCAGAGATACTAAATTAATTATAACGCAAATCCGGAGATTTAATTACTGTAGGTATAAATGTATTTATCTGCAGGGCTGTTGGATAAATTTTTTTAATTATTTTTGCTGCTGAACGGTGGTTGTAGCTCAGTTGGTTAGAGCATCAGATTGTGATTCTGAGGGTCGGGGGTTCGAGCCCCCTCATCCACCCATTAAAAATCCCAGACATGTTGTTTGGGATTATTATTTTGTTTGTTTGCTACTTTTTTATGCATTGGTATAATTATCTTATTACAATTTTATTATCAGGCTTTATTGGATATGGCATTATCTGGTTTGCCATAAAACTGCTGTTCCATCCCCGAAAGGCTGTAAATATTTTTGGATATAAATACCAGGGAATTTTCCCTAAAAATAAAATTAAGATAGCTGAAATGTTAGGCAGTTTAAGTACTGAGCTTTTGCCTTTTGCTGATATTGAACAAAGAATTACCAGTACTGATAATCTTGAAAAACTAAAACCTGAAATTGAAAAACATATTGATACATTTCTTCATAAAAAATTACGGGATGTGTTCCCTATACTCTCAAAATTTATTGGCGAAAAAACAACCAACCAGTTAAAGCAAGCTTACATGGATGAACTGGAAACAATGTTTCCTGCATTGATGCACCAATACATGCTGCAACTTAAAAATGATATTGACCTTGAAAAAATTGTTGTAGAAAAGGTGTCAGGTTTTTCCAATGAAAAATTAGAAATTATTTTAAAAAAAATCACCAATAGTGAGTTTCAATTTCTTAAAGTTGCAGGCGCTGTCTTTGGCTGTTTAATAGGTGTGTTGCAAGTGGTATTTAATATTCTTGCTCCATAAATACTGTCAATACCAGCTTATTACCACTCATATATAATTACAATTTTTCTTGCCAACTTTGTTTCAACTTTGCGCCATATTAATGTAAAATAATTGCATATTAAACTTTTACACGCATGAGAAATATTTTTTTTACCCTTATTTGTTTATCAATCACATCAGCTTCATTTGCACAAATGCCGGGAGGTAATCGTGGGTTGGGTGGGCAAAGCATGAATGTTGGACACTTTTATGGAAAGATAATTGACTCAACTACCAATAAACCATTAGAGTCTGTTTCTGTTCAGTTAGTGCAGAATAAATTAGATACTGCCACTAAAAAAAGAAAGGATGTTGTAATAGCAGGAATGCTTACGGGTAAAAAAGGTGATTTCTCTTTAGAAAATTTACCTGTGGTTGCCACCTTTAAATTAAAGATCACAGGAATTGGTTATAAAACAATTGAACAAAAAGTTTTTTTTGATATTAAGATGGGTGGGGATATGAGCCAGATGCTGAATGCAGTTGATAAAGACCTGGGTAATATAAAATTACAAACAGATACCAAGCAACTTGCCGAAGTTAATGTAACGGGTACCAAGAGTTTGCTACAAATGGGAATAGACAGAAAAATTTTTAATGTAGATAAAAATTTAACCAGCATAGGTGGTACTGCCGTAGACGTAATGAAAAGTGTTCCATCAGTTAATGTTGATATTGATGGAAATGTAACCCTTCGTAATGCGCCCCCGCAAATATTTGTTGATGGCAGACCAACAACACTTACTCTTGATCAGATACCTGCAGATGCTATACAAAGTGTTGAGATAATTACAAATCCTTCGGCAAAGTTTGACGCATCAGGTGGAGGTTCCGGTATTTTAAATATAGTTTTAAAGAAGGCAAGAAAAGCAGGTTATAGTGGCAATATCAGGTCAAATGTTGATTCCCGGGGCCGTGTTGGATTTGGCGGAGATTTTAATGCCAAGCAGGGAAAGGTCAATTTTTTTGCTAACACAATGTTCTCTCAAATAAAATCTATTAGCAATGTACAATCCACACGTACAGATATTTTAACCAATGGAAATAAAGCATTTTTAAATCAAACAGATGAGCCTGTTAACAGAGGTCATTTTGCATTTGTAAGAGGAGGATTTGATTTTTTTGCAGATAACCGAAACACATTTACAATTGCAGGAGCTTATGTTAAAGGAAAATTTAACAGCGAGGATATGATCAATATACAGAGGGATACAAATTTTATTAATTCTGCTACATCGAAAGAAACCGGTTTAAGAGGTAGTATGGGAAATTTTTCCTTCCGTAATATTGGTTCAACATTTAGTTATAAACACAATTTTGCAAAAGCCGGAAAGGAATTAACTGCAGATGTTAATTACAACCGCAGTAAAAATAATAACAATGGATTGTATCAAACACAATACTATTTTAGTAACAGCAATCCAAAAGGACCTATGCTAAAGGAACAGGCATTGGGTGGCGGCGAGTCAAAGTTTTTAACGATGCAGACTGATTTTGTAAACCCCATAACAGAAAAAATAAAATTTGAAATGGGAGCAAGAGGAGCAATGAGAAACTCTAGCAGTTTTAGTAATACTTTATTTTTTAACCCTTCTACCGGAACATATTCTGCTATACCAGGATTTAGTAATAATTATAAATTTAAAGATGAAGTGTATGCAGGCTATGTAACTTTTACCCAATCAATAAAAAACTTTACGTACCAGTTAGGCGGAAGAATTGAAAGCTCAAAATATACAGGCACGCAGTTAGATAAAAATCTAACTTTTGCCAACCAATATCCATTTAGTTTTTTCCCAAGCGTTTTCTTAACGCAAAAAATTAATGATAAGCAAAGCATGCAATTAAATTATTCAAGAAAAATAAACAGGCCTAATTTCTTTCAGTTGATACCATATATTGATTTTAGTGATTCACTAAATTTAAGTAAGGGTAACCCTAATCTTATTCCTGAATTTACCAACCTGCTTGAATTCTCTTACCAGGTTGATCTTAATAAAGGAAATAATTTATTGGCAACAGTTTATTACCGGAATACAAACGATCTGATAACACGCTATCAATTCAGGGATAAAAATCCTAATCCCTCAAGAACTGATTCTGTTATTATAAACAGTTTTGCCAATGCTAATAACTCGTATGCTTATGGATTGGAATTAACCGGGAAAATTAAACCTGCAACTTTTTGGGATATAACGGCTAATGTGAATTTGTATAATTCAAAAATTAACGGTAATAATATTCAAACCAATTTAGAAACACAGCAGGTAAGCTGGTTTGGGAAATTGAACAATAGTTTTAAACTGCCTAAAAATTATTCAATACAATTCACGGCAAATTACCAAAGCAAAACTATTTTGCCTGCAAGCGGCGGTGGCGGTGGTCGTGGCGGAATGATGTTTGGTGGCGGACAATTATCAACAGCCAATGGATATATAAAACCTAATTATGGATTTGATATTGCATTTAGAAAAGACTTCCTGAAAAACAATGCTGCATCACTTACTTTAAGTATAAGTGATATTTTTAGAACAAGAGTTTACAGCACACATTCCGAATCAGTTTATTTTATACAGGATAATATTCGCCGTAGAGATCCACAGGTAGCAAGGCTAAACTTTAACTGGCGTTTCGGCAAATTTGATGTCTCTCTTTTCAAAAGAAAAAATTTAAAAGGGGAGCAGGAAGGAATGCAAAATGGTATGCAGGGAATACAGCAATAAAAATTTTGCCTGAACCATGATTTTAGGAGATTAATAGATTAAATAGATTATTTATTTCCAGGGAGTTTATATAATTCTTTTCCTGGTAATCATTTTTGATCTCCCCAAATCATGGTTCAGATATTGGCTTAGTTATTGAAGATGTGTTAATGAGTAACATTATTTATCAAAAATGGACACTATTTTTACTAACACTAAAAACAATCACACAATGAAACAGTTAACTAAAGCATTTTCTTACAAAATCCTGATTACATTTTTAATACTGACTTTTTTGCAGGCAATTGCCTTTGCACAGGATAGTACAGGTAGCAGCAAGAGCAGTTCCAGCTCCAGCACAACCACCACTACAACGCAGGAAACCTGGTACACGCAGCCTTGGGTATGGATTGTAGGCGGTGCAGTATTATTATTGCTTATTGTTGCTTTAATGCGTGGTAATAGCAATTCAGATACCCGTTCAGATAAAGTTACAGTTACAAAATCAGTAAAAACAGATACAGACGTTTAAAGAAATTGAAAAAAAAAAAAGATAGCTGCGATAATACGTGGCTATTTTTTTTGCTTATTTAAGAAGTGGGTTTTTATATATTTTTTTAAACGATAAAAATAGTTTTCGGGTGAGCGTATTGCTGTCTATTAACTTTGCTAATAGTATAGTAGGTTCAGCAAGCGGATTAAAGTTTTTATTTCCGGTTAATAATGCAGAATATTTTTTGCATTGTTTTAAAAAAATTTTTACAGATAAATTCTTTCTTTTTTCTACTGGTGTTCTTAGCAAGCGGTGACACAATCCCTTACATGAATTTAAAATAAAAGTATCTGCATTACTTTTTATTATTGTATTATAACTACTATTTCTCTTTTTTAAATTTTCAAGATAAAAAATAAATTTTTCAAATGCATGTTGCATTTTAATATCCGATGAAACTGTTGTAGCGCTTTGATGTAACCTGAAATAAAATCCCTCTGCAGGAGAGGTTACTTTATAATTCTTTGTTGTCAAATTTAACCACAACTCAAAATCAGCAAACAATAAATTTGGATAAGTAATTGGAATGCCTCCCAATTCATCATACTCTTTTGAGCGCATCATAAAACCTGTGCCTACAATATCAATGTTGTTTTGTAAAATTGATCTTAAAAACTCAGTACCAGTTTCAACTTCATTCATCGGTTTACAACTGCGGATATTTTTCCCTTTGGAATTTATATAGGCAAAGTGGCTTTGGTAAAGAGTAGCATCAGGGAATTTATTGATAAGATCATTCATAAGATTTAGATAATCCGGTTTTAAAATATCATCATGTCCTATTAGTGTTATGTATTCATTTTTTTGAATTGTAACTATTCTTCCCCAATTCTCTTCAATGCTTAATGGAGCTGTTGAAGGGTAGATAATTATTCGCTCATCGTTAAGCGATTTGATCCATTGTAAAGTGCCATCAGTACTACAATTGTCGAGTACAAGTAAATTAAAATTATTTAATTTTTGAGAAAGAATACTTTTTACACATTCCTTTACGTATTCGCCACCATTGCGTACCGGTAATATGATGCTGAATTTTTTCACAAACCTTTATAACCTATTTAAATTTTTTCTTTAATGACACGATTTGATCGTGCAGGAAAGGTGAATGTGTTTTTAAGAAATATTTTAATTTATATTTCTTTATAAAATCAATTTTAAAGATTTCCTTTTCAACAAGAGTAAAATCTTTCCTTTCTTTGGATCTCTTAAAATAATTATGCAGAAAAGATAAATGCGCAACAACCCAAAGTCCTGTAAAATTAAATATCTGTTTTTCAATCAACTTCCATGAAGGCAAATGATTCAATCTTTTACCAACATATATGGGATAATTTTTTGCCGCTGTTATTACCTGGTCGTTTTGATTTCTTCCAAAATTTTCAGCATGGAGTGTTTGACAACCCAACGATTTATTGATGGTTACACAACCTGAATGGGATGCCATTATTGGCAGGTAAGCATAGTCCCCAAGGAATGGTGTTCCATAATCCGGAATACCTCCTTTTTCAATTAAGACACTTCTGCGAACTATGCAGGTTGACCATAAATAATGGGGGAATATTTTAAAGGAAAAAAATTGTAATGCAAATTCACCTGCACTGTATGCCTGCACATAATTTATATCATGTTGATTTGATAAATATGAATTAGTGCCAACATTTAATTTATACAATTTGGCCATTTTTGCATCTGTACAAAACCAATCGCAGCCGCCTAAATACATACCATAGTCAGGGTATTTTTCAGTTAATTGAAATAAAGTAGAAAGCATATCAAAATAAACCGGATCATCATCAGCCATCATAACTATAAATTCACCTGATGATCTTTCCAGGCTTTTATTAAAGCTTTTTATCATCCCCAGGTTTTCAATATTGCATTGATATTTTATTCTACTATCATTAAAACTTTCTGCGACAGTTTTACCACTGGCCTGCAGATCATTATCAGAAATAACTACCTCAAATTTTTTAAAAGTTTGTTGGAGTAAACATGTTATTTGAGCATGCAGTAATTCAGGCCTTTTGTATGTACTCATGCAAAAACTTACCCATGGTTTTTCATCTGCATCCATACTTACAATTTATTTTATTTTTTTCATATAACCGCCGGGAGCTACACTAACAAGCAATTTATTATCAACCTTTTTATCAATAATAAAATCATTATTATTTTTTAAAAACTCAAGCACTGCAGTTTTAGGGTTATCTCCAACACTCCATGATCTGTTCTTGTAGAGATCTTGTGGCAGATCTTCTACGATAGTATCAAATGCAATTAAATATGATCCGGCAGTTACAAATTGCGAATACAATTCCAGCTCTTTTAAAACATGCACATGTGTATGATTGGAATCAAGACAAACCATTACAACCTTCTGATCTTTTGTGTATGGTTTTACCTGCTCAATTATATCAATATCAATTGCAGATCCCTGTATCATTGTGATACGTTTACTCATTGGATGCTTTTCTATTTCAGCACGGTTATGTTCTCTTATGTCAATATCAACGCCAAGCACAGTGCCTTTGCCAATTAATTCAAGAAGAGAAGCATAATAAATTAATGAGCCGCCATGTGCAATACCGGTTTCAATTATCAGATCAGGTTTTACCTGCCAGATAATTTCCTGCATGGCAATCATATCCTGTGGATATTGTATAATAGGTCGTCCCATCCAGGTAAAATTGTAAGAGTAACCCGAGCGTATTGTTTCTTCTGTAAAGGAATTACTCACATCCAGTAATTTTTTATTTCTCCCCTGCGCCTCAATTCTTTCTTCACATTCTTTTTTAAATGCTTCTGTGGGGTTCATCATTCTCTTTTAGATTGTAATAAGTTTGATATGTAAAGGGTTGGTTACTGCTTCAATTTCTTCAATATAATTAATGTTCATTACCATTATATTTTCGATATTCTGTTCCGCAATTTCTTCCGGCGTTATAATATAGTGTCCTGTGCCGCCAATATATTGATGTTGCTTTTTCGGGTTGATATCAATTACACATTTTATTTTTTCGCATTGCTTATCTGCAAGATTTAAAAATGTTGATCCCTTTGCCCCGGCTCCCCATATCGCTGCATTACTTAAATCTTTTACCATGTTTTTAAATTCTGTAATTCTTTCCCTAAATTTTAATTGATACGGTTGTATTTCTTTTTTTTCAATATCATCTTTTACGTCATTAAGATCAGCTATCACATAAATATACTGACCATTAAAAAAATGACCACCAATACTTTTTTTGAAAAGTATTTGCAAAGTTTCTAAAGTAAAGTAATTGCAGTGCTCATAAAAAATATCCTCTGTTGCATTGTGTTTCATTATCCATTCAAAGGTTGGTACTTCAATAAATATTTTTCCTTTATAATTATTAGCAGATGCAATTGTTTTTATAAAATCAAATGGTTTAGATATGTGTTCCATGGTATGCCGCAGAATAATAAATTCCGCACCTATATTGGAATATTTATCTGAGAAAAAATCTTTTATAACTTTTGGGGATTCTCCCTCATAAGTAGGATCAAAGCCAATTATGTCAACTCCTCTTTCCAACAGCATTTCTAAAAAATAAGCTTTCCCACATCCTATTTCCACAACTTTATTGTTAAGCGTGTTGTTGCTTTTCATTATGCTTATTACATCCTCAAGATGATTTCGAAAATAAGGTGAATGACTTTGCTCATTTTGATAATGCATATCATAATCTATGATCGAATCAGTAAAGTTGGCACTAAAAACAAAACCATTATCAAGAGATTGGGCAAGAGTAACATCCATACATGGCGCTTTTCTTGCCAGCTCCTTAGTTGCGTAAACTTTGTTTTGTATTAAGGGCACCGATTTTTGAACATATATTACCTGCGTGTTGTTACTGCCGGTTAAAGGACATCTAATCATTATTTAGAACCGTTTTTAATTTTTTATCATCTCCCCAAAAAGCCATTGCTTCATAATCAGGATAGGGGTAATATCCCAGGTTTAATTTTATTTTTTTATTATTCTTTTTAAGATAACTTTCTACAAATGTTTTTATTTTTATTGGTACTCCGCTGCAACAATTAATAATTCCATTTGTTTTATTTTGATATGCAATGCTTACTATATTTTCAGCAACTTTTTCAATTGGTAAATAATCTCTTAATTGCTCACCGCCGCTCATATTAAAAACCGTATCTCCATTTTGTATTGCTTTTTCAAGTTGCGAAAGTAAGGAATTAGGATTTTGCCCTTTGCCATACATATAAAACAAACGGATCCATTTTAAATTAAACGAATTGTGCTTCTGTAACTCTTCTAAAAATTTCCTTAGTTTATCTTTTGCAATTGCATAAGGATTTTGGGGATTGCTTTCCATTTCCTCTGATAAACGACCTTCGTTCATTCCATATTCAAAGCAGGTTCCGGTTACAACTAAGTTTTGTAAGCCATTAACAAGGATGTTTTTTAAAAAAGCAGAATGAGATGGAAGATTTTTTTCTAAATGAAACTTCTCTTTATAATTGGGTAAGCCTTGCCAGGCAAGATGTATTAACAGATCAGGTTTGCCAAGATGAGAAAAATAATTTTTGTTCGATTCTAAATTGTCAAGATCTAACTCAATAATTTTTATGGCTTCAGGAAGAAGGGTTATTAAATCTTTATTTCTTACGGCAACAATAATTTGATGATCATATTTTAATAACTCATTTATTACATGCTGACCCACAAAACCTGTTGCTCCAGTTATTAAAACCTTCATTTTAAAAAATTTCAAGTTCAGGGATAGCCACAACAAATTTGCCTCCCCAAACTTTTATGTAATTCAATTGAGCAGTTATTTCAGTTTTTAAATTCCATGGGAGAATGATGATATAATCGGGTTTATTTTTTTTCAGTTCATCTTCATTCATAACAGGAATATGGCTTGCCGGTAAAAATTTATTTTGTTTATGAGGGTTTGCATCTACAACAAAATCTATGAGGTCACTTTTTATTCCGCAATAATTTAAAAGTGTATTACCCTTGGCTGCGGCGCCATAGGCAGCAACTTTTTTATTATCTCTTTTTTGTTTAATTAAAAAATCAGTTATATCCAATTTTACTTTTAATGCTTTTTGCTGAAAATTATTATAGTAATCAAGTGCATTAATTCCTTTTGAATATTCTTTTTGCAAAAGGTTATTTACATTCTCTGAAATATTTTGTTGCGTATTTTCTTTGTGAGTAGCATAAATCCGCAATGATCCGCCATGTGTTGGTATTTCTTCCACGTCAAACAGTTGTAATCCCTGCGATTCAAAAATTTGTTTTACAATATGGAAGGATAAATAAGAAAAATGTTCGTGATAAATCGTATCGAACTGATTGTTATCAACCAACTGCATCAAATGCGGAAACTCCATTGTTATTATTCCATTTTCCTTTAACAAAATTTTCATGCCGGCAACAAAATCTACAATGTCGGGAACATGCGCCAATACATTGTTGCCAAGTAAAAGATCTGCTTTGATATTTTTAGCCGCCAATTCTTTTGCAAGCCTTACTCCAAAAAAATCAACAATTGTTTCAATACCTTTTTGTGCGGCTGCTTTTGCAGTGTTTGCTGTTGGTTCAATACCCAAAACAGGAATATTTTGTTCTTTAAAATATTGCAGCAAATACCCGTCGTTACTGGCAATTTCAATAACTTTGGAATTTGCATTTAAGGCAAAGCGGTCAGTCATTTTTTTTGTATACTCCTTTGCATGTGCCAGCCAGCTTGTAGAAAATGAAGAGAAATAAACATAGTCACTGCTGAAGATCGCATCTGATTTTTTGTATTCATCTACCTGCACCAAAAAACATTTATCGCATATAAATACTTTTAACGGATAAAATATTTCAGGCTCATTTAATTGTTCTTTGGTTAAAAAAGAATTAGATGCGGGCGAATTATTCAGGTCAATAAAAACATGCGTTAATGGAGTTTTACAAAATCTACAGTTCATTATTATATTTTTATACCTTCAAAATTTTCAGGGAGATAATTATGTTGCTCATCTCTTTTTGAAATATTTGTAATCTTATCAGGCCATTTAATATTGATCATCTTGTCATCGTATTTTATTCCGCCTTCAAAGCCGGGTTTATAAAATTGAGAATGATGATAAATCAATTCGCAATTATCAGTTAATGTTTGAAATCCATGCGCAAAGCCTTCGGGAATGTATATCATTTTCTTATTCTTGGCAGAAAGCTCTGTTCCAAACCATTTTAGAAATGTATCAGAGTTTTTTCTAAGATCAATAATTATATCAAAGATTGCCCCTGCAACACATCTCACTAATTTTATTTCTGCAAAAGGGGATAATTGATAATGCATTCCTCTTACAGTACCGGCAACGTTTGTAAATGAATGATTCAATTGCACCCATTCACCATCAAAATTTATTTTTTTAAATTCTTCTTTATCAAAAGTTCTTGCAAACCATCCTCTTTCATCTTCGGCTGCAAAAATATCTGCAACATAGCTTCCGGCAAGTTTGG
>JANXQO010000077.1 GCA_025353485.1 Chitinophagales bacterium | reverse complement strand
TAGCAAGCGAAGTAACCATTCATTATTCAAATCTGTTTCGCTTAATGAACGAAGGATTTTCTTGCATGAACCCATCATGTGTTTGTAGTTGTTTTGTTCGGTTCCATCTTCTCGGTAAACCTTTAAATATTTATCAAGAATTTCTTGCTTGCTCATTACCTGTTCTTGATAGTCGTCTAAAAGAGAAAATGGTTTGCCGTTAATCTTGAAACCTATTCTTGCATACTTCGCATTGAAGTAAAAATAGATTTGCTCTTTGATATAAAGGTTTTGCTGAAACCAATCGGCAACATAATTCGGTTCGGTTATACTGGTATTAAGAACACTTTCAATTTCATCTGTTGCTCTCTTTCGTTTGCTTGCAATTTCTTTGTAGGAAAACTCTGATAAGAAGTAAAGGCACTCAATAATATTTTCTACAAGCGTTGGCTTTACAAGTCGGCTTTTAAGTGCTTCAATATTTTCCATTGCTGTATTCTCTGACAAATATCTTCTCAAATATTTTTCAATCGTCTTTGTGTATTTGTCAATGGTCTTGAATTTCTTGAATGTGCAACTGTAAAGGTTGTTCTTGTTGTAGTCAATCAAGTAGTCCTCTAAAAATCCCATGCTGTGCATCCTATATATCAATCTGCCCGTATCGTTGCTTGTGTCTCTGTCTCTGCTATAAACAAAAAGAAGTTTGGCTTTTACTTCATCTGTGATTTTAGAAAGTTCCTTTACGCTGTTCTCGTCTAATAGAAAAAGAAAGTCGTTAAAGTCATGCGACCATGTATAAGCCCTTTTTACTTCCTCTTCAAATGTCTTTATAAATGCAGGTGGATTGATTTGAGCTTTTGGTTTTACTCCTAAAAGATTGCAGATAATTTCTGTTGAGTCTGGATACTTCTTTGTAGCTGTAATTATGAATTGGAAATTTTCATCCTTGCAATTATTGAAAGTGTTTGCCAAAGTATCTTGCTTTTCAATGTCAATCATTTCTCCATTGATGAGTTGAAATTCTTTGACCTTGAAAAGATTTAGGAATTGACTTTTCTCTGTATCAACTCCTTTGAAAGAAAGTTCGTGAAAATAATCATGAATGTTTCGGTCTTTATGTTTTTCAATAAGAAATTTGAAATGGTTGTTTCCGTCCTTCCCCTTCAATTTATCTTTTAACTCACTTATGCTTGCTGTTGGTAGAACATTGTATTTGCTTCCATCCCTTTTAAGTAAACTAAAATCGGTCAAGTCAATTTCTTTGATTGCTTCATCCAAAGTTGAAAAAGAAATGTCGGTAAACACTTTTGCTTTGTCGTCCCACTTTTTCTCAAACGCCTGTCTTATAGCTTTTCTTGTAAACTTGTTTTGAATGAGTTTGAATTCTTGGTTTTCACTAAAGAATTTGTAAACATCAAGTTTTACATACTTGCTTTTGGAAATTAAAATATTCGCTTCGGATATTTTTTTGTCTCTGCCTGACCTTCCAGCTTCTTGAACCAAACTTTCAAGCGAACCTGAATAAACATAGTGATAGGTTGAACGAATATCTTTTTTGTCAATTCCCATCCCAAACGCTTTTGTGCAAACGATGTGTTGTGTTCTATCTGATGTGAAGTTTTCAAAATGCTCTTGAACCTCTTTACTTTCTTCCTCTGTTTCGCTTGAATAGAAATAACCTTTTGAATTTGAACTGAGATTTTGGTAAACAAAATCAACTCCGCTTTCATGTCCACCTTGCCCTTTCACTGGACAAAAAACGATTGCATAAAAATCATTTTGCGTTTTAACACTTAAATCAATCAGTTCACCTGATTGATTTTTGAATAGAATATTTTGATTGAACTGTTCAGCATCATTAAAATTATCGTGGTGATGTTGCTGTGAGTTTTCAATAAGGATTGGGTTGTTTAGCTTTTGAAGATTAGAACCGAAGTTTGAAAAGTTGTCGTTCAAAACATTCATTCTGTCTTTGCCTGTAACATCAGTAACTCTAAAAAACAATTCAGGTCTGATTGTGTTTTCAATCATGATGATTGCGTCAGCAACATCACTGTGTTGAATTTGCAATTCTCTTTCAATGTCAGCCAAAACATCAAATGAAGCTGTTGCAGTTAGTCCAATTAACGAAACTGCTTTTTCACTTTTGGTTTTTGCAAACCGCTGTGAGTTTTTGCCAAGCATTAAATATGTTGAACGAAAATCGTGTCCCCACTCGGAAACACAATGCACTTCATCAATTACGCAATAAGAAAAAGCTAACCCAAATTTTGAAACATCAATTGTTCTAATGATGTTTCTGAAATCTTGCATCACAAATCTTTCAGGGGAAATAAATAGAAACATCGTTTCTCCGTAACGAAAGTCAATTAACTTTTTTACTTTTTCTTCTCGTTTCAAGTTTGAGTTTATAAAATCGCAACAGTCAATCCAATTGAGTTTTAAAACTCTCACTTGGTCTTCCATTAAAGATTTTATCGGGTCAACAACTAAACACAAACCAGGTTGTAAAAAAGTTGGTAGCTGAAATGTTAAAGATTTACCTCCTCCAGTTGGAAGCAAACCAATAACTGGTTTCTGTTGCAATGCTCTTGAAATGATTGGAAGTTGTCCTTCTCTGAAACTAACTTTTCTGAAAATGTTTTGAATGAAAAAGTTGATGTGGCTTTCGTATTTGCTCACGGGGATATAAGAACCATCATCTTTTTTCTTAACCAATGCTTTGTAGTGAAGCAAGTCGGCACAATAAACTCGTCTTGCTTTCCCAAATGCTGTATCAAAGAAATGAGAGGAACGAATTTTAATTGACTTGTCGTTTTGAAAATCTGTTTCCTTGTAAATGTTAGACCGTCTTAAAATGGAGTGGTCAAGTATTATGTCAAACTTATTCTGCTTAAAAAAACTTTCATCATTCACACTTGCTTGCAAGTGTAGCTTGCTGTCAATAACCCATTTTGCATTTTCAAAAACGGTCAATGAGATTTCAGGCAATAGCAATTTGTCTTTGTCGTCTAAGATTGCATTGATATTAAAAAATAATTCTTGCAAGGATTTGATTGCAATTGCTCCGCAAGGCAAATCCCTTTCAACAATTGCAATTTCAATTTTCTCTTTCTTGAATAGTTCGGGGTGAACTAAAAGAAATTCAAGAATAGTTTTTTGAACTCTTGCGACAGCAAGAGGAATAAAAAGCAAAGAATATTCTGCAAGATGTTCTTTGACATTCTTTGCAAAGTTGTTCTTGAAGTTTTGATAAATCTTTCTTCCGATTAACGCCTCAAAGTCGGTGTTGTCTGCGCTGATGGTTTCAACTGTAAACCTTATTGTTTCAAAGTTTTCATTTTCCGCAATGGCATCTCTGTAAGCATCATAATATTTGTATTCGGATAGTGTATGATGTGAACCATCCACCTCAAATATTCTTCCGACTTTTTCGTAACGACTATTTTGTGCGTTCCAATGTAAGTAGGGTGAAGTGAAACAAAAGTCAACTGTTTTCCCTCCTGTAAGTTTGGCGTTGATAGTTGAAAAATCTCTTTGAGATTGTAGTATTTGTTTTAAGAAAGGATGTTTTTTGATGAACTCCCACTCTAAGTTGCTTCCTAAACTTCCTCCGTAATTTGCTTTGCTAATTTCTAATTGTGGTTCAATAATATGCAGCAATTCAAAAATGCTTTCGTAGCTAATCAAATTTGTTGAATTTGGAAAATTGATTTCATATTCCTCTTTGCTTTGTTCGGTTAAACCAATTTCAGAAAATAAGTTTTCCAAAAGTATTGGTGCTCTTGTCGGCAAACCTCTTGTAATAATATTGTTTAGAGTTGCTAAAACTGGATTGAATTTTTTAAAGTCGGGAATGTGCTTGTGTGAAAACTCTACATCAAAGGAACTTGCTTGTTGGAGTAGTCCGTTTATTTGGTCAAGTTGAGTTTGGTCGGCTGGCTTGTGCTTGTCCAATGTCGCTTTAAAGTCGGTTACAACTTTTGCTATGGTGTCAACTATGTAACCTGCTTTGAACTGCATATTATCTACTAATTATGAAATTGAATAATTGTCTTTAGGGTGGTGGGTGGGCATTGGGCGTTGGGGCAAAAGCAAATGTGAAGCAACTTGCGTTGGCTTGTGGGTGGCGTTGCTTCTCTTTTGCTTTTGCGAAGGATAGCAAACACGGCTTGTCCGAAAATTGCAGTTCTGTTCATTTTTTTGTCCGTCTGTTTGAAGTTGCACGGTCGCCCTAAGGTTGCCGATAACTAGTATATACCCCTTACAACTTCAGTGTTAGCAGCCTGATTTTGGTTGGCTATGTCTGATAGCTGTTAGTTATATTTCTTCCAAATTTATAACCTTTTCTTTTATAATTCGTCAAATGGTGATTTTATTTTTTGTATGCTGTTGGTGCTTACATGTGTATATATTTCAGTAGTCTTTGAGCTTTTATGCCCGAGTAATTCCTGTATGTACCGCAAATCGGTACCCGATTCCAATAAATGAGTTGCATAACTATGCCTTAGCCAATGCAATGTTACCGGCTTGTTTATATTTGCTTTAGTAACTGCTTGTTTTAATACGCTTTGCAAACTCTTATCGCTGTATTGCTCGCCCTTGTATTGTCCTTCAAAAAGCCAAACTTGTGGCTTATATACCTTATAATATTCGCGCAACATGGTTATCACCTTATCTGATATAGGTGTTATCCTATCTTTCCTGCCTTTTGCATTCCTGATTAGCAAAAGATGTCGGCCCGAATCTACATCGGCAGGTTTAAGGTGTATTAATTCGCCGCACCTCAATCCACAGGCATATATTATACTGAGCATGGTTTTGTGCTTTACATTCGGCAAAACTTCAAGTATCAGTTTTACCTCTTGCTTGCTGAGTACGTTTGGCAGTTTATGCTCTCTTTTCGGCCGGTGTATCAGCTCAATATCAAGCTTACGATGTTCAACCGTTATATAAAAAAGTTTTATCGCATTCACAACTTGGTTCTGAAAACTGGAACTGTACCCTTTTGCCAATATATATTCGTTGTTGAAACGGATCAGATCATCATTATCAATATCTTCGACGGCTTTGTGAGCATAAAACCGCACAAAAGTCCTAATGCTTTCGCTATATGTTTTTACCGTGCTCTGGCTGTAACGCCTGCTATGCATCCAGTTTATAAACTTGTTCAGTTTGTATTGTGTTGTTTCACTTACTTTGGCCGCAATTGGCTCTTCGGTAATTGCTCTTTGTTTTTCGTGAGCATCAGCCTTTATTTTAACCGTATTCAGCGCGGTATATTCAATGCATGCTTTTCCTTCGAAAAGTTGAAACATACGGTCAATTAATTCCTGGCTAACCGGCATATGCCAGCTTTTTCGCGTCTGGCTCCACAATATTCCCGGAATGGTTTTTACCAGTGTTATAAGTTCAGTATCGTACGCAAATTCAAGGAACATCCGTTCCTCGTTTTTATGAACTGATTGTTTAAGTCGTATAGTTTTCACTTAAATAGTTGAAGCATTAAAAGTAATAAAAACATTTCATGTATCATATTAACGAAAAATATTTATAACCATTGAAAGACGAAAACCCGGTCCTTCTTCATTTTTTCCTATTTAGCCTCTCACAGGCCCGGGGTGGCTCCAGGGCTGCATCTTTTGTCGTTGTATTAGCCTGAAACAATTACACCGGGACGTCAGGAAAATACATTCTTCTGCATGGCGCTATTTTACGTCGTGTTCTATAGTTTTCATTACATTTTGAAATTGTCGTTACCCTTTAGTGTATAATTTAAAAAGCCAGGGCGCAACCTATCGTCACACCCCGGCCAATTGCAAATCTAATCGCTTATGCTGCTTTAACAACCGTTTCCGGTTCAAGGCTGAAGTTAACCTCCAGACTTATCCCTTCAGCTATAGTTACATTTTCGGTTGCGGCAACCTTATAGCCTGTTGCGTGGCACGAAAGGAGATAACCGCCATCAGGCAGATCATCAATCAGGTAGTACCCATCCTGATCAGTTACAACCAAAAGTCCGCGGTCGGCAATATCAATGGTGGCATTGGCAACCGGATCTCCTGTAACACTATCGGTAACAGTTCCTGAAATCTCTGTCAGTGTCTCAGCCGTTGTTGCAGATGGCTTTACAGGTACTGTGCTTCTCCGTGCAATTTTATATTCCCTGTAAAAAGCAGGACTTGCATCCTGCATAAAATTTAAAAACGGATCAAGCTGCAGCCGTAGGATTGCCATATTTGCCTGCATCAGGGTTTTCAGTTCCTGGCGGTTTGCTTTGATTTGTTTTATAAGAGCATCCGTTGTTTCGAGCGTATTCCCGAATTCAACAGCTGTTGCTTTAAATTCAGCAAGCTTTTCAGGTGTAAGACCTACATTGCCGATTACTGCATGTTCCTTGTCCAGCTCAATACCTATTTGTATTGCCTGCTGACACAAAGCCCATGCTGTTCCCGTCCATGCATTTAGTTTATACGCTTTGTACATTCCTGTTTTGGGAGCATTCTGCTGGCTGGAGGCTAATATAAGGCCCAACCCCGCCATCCGTGCTGTTGCCAGACGCAGTTTCCGTAACTGGTCGTGCTTTGGCCTGAAAATTACCGATCGTGGCCGGGCCAGATCGCCCAGCAATTCACCAATACGGTTATTATTGCCGGTAAAGTTTTCAATAGCTGTTAATATTTCGGGCTTCCCTGATGAAACTTCAGGATAATTTCCCAGCACTCTTTCAATCGATTTATTTCGTTGGTAATCTAATACTATGTTTTTCATGGTGTATTTTTTTTAAAAGAAAAAAGGCATTTGTTTTTAAACGAGCCGGATTCGGCTCAGCTCATTCCCGGATATTTTTTTTCGAAAAGGAGGCGATGGCCCCGATGATGGTTTCCCGATCATTTGTATGGTTAGTGGCCTCTGATCGGGGATGTAATCATATAAAGTGCCGGGTAGTTTTAATGTGTACTGCGAGGGGTGCAGCCACTTTGCTTTAACTAATGTAAAGCTATACCCAATTTCAATATCGGAAAGCAAAGTATAATAAGCCGGTAAGGCTAATACCTCATCATCCAATAGAAATTGGTATTCATTTAAAAAATCATCAGGCAGTTCATCAAATAAGTGTAGCATTAGTCAACGAGTATTTCAAAGTTAATTTGGAGTGGATGAGTTAATCTGTCTTTTGTATTCAGTTCACTAAAACAATTTATTGCTCTCATGCTACAAAGAAAATCCAGGATCGCGCAATGGAAGTTCGCGATCAAAAAAAATATGAATATTTTTTTTAAAAATTCTTCTTAACATGTCCTCCCCTTGTCATGCTGTGCATTATTGTTGGAACAGGGTAGGTAAAATGGGCATAAATATGCAATTTCGGTTCACCCAAGGAATAGTTTTCGGTTTTGCAGAAATCAAACACAATAATCCTCCCCTTATCCTTTGGTTGTTGAGCATAGCAGAGGCCTTGTGTGGGGGCTACGGATAAGGTCACTACCGGTATACCGCAGCTAATGTTTCAATCCTCTTTTTCAATTCATCAATAACACTCTCAGGAGAAATAACTTTTACTCTGTCACCATATCCGAGAATTTTCTCATAAAATTCATATGCAGGCTTTACTTTTACCGATATACGGTATTCCTCCTCATTATCAATAAGCATTTCCTGCGTTGTGTGTATTTTCAAAGTCTTCAGATAGTTGCCCTGCGTAGGAACAAATGATAATACAACATCAATGGGTTCACCCGCAGCCACGGTAATTCCAAAAGAATACCTGAAATGCTGATCGAAATCGAATTCAATAGGTATAAACTTCTCTTGAAGTATCTTAATATCCTGCAACCGATCCAGGGCATAAATAGTGGTCGGTTTCGCCTTACCATCAAGCTTTCCTACTACATACCATCTGTGCCGGTCCTCCTTTAACAAATGCGGATGAAGTTTAATAGTTTTAGCACTTTTATCTTCAAATTTCCTGTACTGAAATTCAATAATACTGTTGCTGTCAAGAGCTTGAACAATAACAGGTATGGATTCGCTGCCGGTCAATCTGGGAGTACTCTCGGTTTGCACAGCCAGCCTGGCTTTTTCTTTGGTTGTAATTCCTTTCCTTATTTTTACTGCTTCAAGTACCTTTTCTATAGCATTTGAGAAGTCTTTAAATACCTCATATTCCTTGTATTGATTAAAAGTACTGGCGTAAAACATCAGGGAGCTTATATCACCATCTTTAAGTCCAAATGCTTTAATCGTATAATCTTCATCCTCATAATAATATGCCTTAAGCTTTTTATTGTATTCAATAGGTGCATAATAACGTAAAAGTGAATCATCACGCATTGCGTTTAAATCCTGGATTATCATCCTGGTCGAAACTGATATAGATAATTCATCTTCTATTATTTCTTTAAGTTCTTTGGTTTTAACCCAGTCTTTCCGGCTCAGTTCCCTGTCAATAATCTGGTATCTTCCGAATGGATGTTTCGATATAGCCATAATTAAGTATTAATGAGGCGTATAATAGTTTATTCTGATAAGTAAGTCTATATTCTGTAAAACCTGTAATTTCAGTATTATTGATAATACCTCGGGCTAACCTGCTAATATTCAGTAAATATACAAATAAATTTATACCGTTATATTTTAGGTAAAATTTCCTTTTTCTATCAAAAAATCACTTTATTCCTTTTAATACGCCTTTAGTCTTTGTTTCGGATGCTTTAACAATTGATTCTATTACTTTAGTCATTGATAGTGCTACTTTGTCGCAGTTATGGCAACTTTAGCCATTTGGCCCTGTTATTTAGCGAGTGAGTTTATTACTTTAACCGTTCAACAAATCCATTTATCTAATGTTAGTGCATCTTCTGCTATTATTTGTGCAACTTTAAGCATGATGCACAGTTCTTTATTCAAAGTAAAATCCTCTTTTGCATTTTTAAATACTTATTTTGCCTATAAATATATTCAACACTGCTTATCTGTTTTGTTTATATTGATAATCCATTATTAACTAAGATTTTCGTTCAAAAGCACCAATATAATCTATACCTGAGATTAAAACATAACATTAAAGCCAATTATTGGAATCATCCTTTATGATAAAATATTTATATCATCAAATAAAAGCTGTAGACAATGATTGTGCTGTTATTGTTCAGTAGACTAATTCTAAATTAAGTGAATAATGATATATTTAACATATTTTATGATTTCTTGCATATCTTTACATATATATATCTAGATACGTAACTCTTCTTTATTATGCCGCAACACATAAAACGCCTGGTCAGTGCATTTGCAGTAGTAATAATATTATTCCTGGTAATGCAGCAAGTTTTAACGCCTGCTTCCTTTGGTAAGCTAGGCCATTACCGTGCAGATGCTATCCCTGAAAATGAAATGAAAACGTTGCATTATGCCGGCTCTGCTGTGTGTACCAACTGCCACGAAGAAATGCAGACAGATAAGGCTTTAGGTTTTCATGCACAACTTCAATGTGAGGCTTGTCACGGTCCAGGTTTGAAACACGCACTTTATGCGGATAAATTTAAAGATAAGGAATTGCCTGATTCTCTGAAACTTCATAAACCTGACCAGCGTAAAGATTGTGCTTTATGCCACGAAATAAATGCCGCACGTATAAAAATAGTTTTCGATACTATAAATAATACAATGATCCACCAGGTAAATACGCTGAAGCATAATCCTGTAAATAAAAGAACCAATGAAAAAGTGATATGTATCGATTGCCATAATCCTCATCAGCCATGACACAAACCAGATCGAAAGTAACAAGGAGAAATTTCTTTAAAGCAGGATCAATCATTGTTGGTGGAATTGCCGTTGCTTCGGCTCTTACTCCTTTCGACGGTGTATTATTTGCCACCGAACGTCCCAAAGGAAAAGGGGAATGGTACGGAATAGGCATCGACATTAACAAGTGTATCGGTTGTGGCAAATGTGCGAATGCCTGTAAACTGGAAAATAATGTACCTAAAGATCCTTTCTACTTCCGTTCCTGGGTTGAGCAATATACAATTAAAAACGACGGAACCATATTGGTTGAATCACCAAATGGCGGTATCGATGGTTTTAAGCAATCAGTTCCGGATGCCGATATATTCAAATCATTCTTTGTCCCTAAAATGTGCAATCATTGCGCCAAATCACCCTGTGTTCAGGTATGCCCGGTTGGAGCAACATTCGAAACTCCGGAAGGCATTGTTTTAGTCGACGAAAATTATTGCATAGGATGCAGGTACTGTGTACAGGCTTGTCCTTATGGCTGCCGTTTTATTAACCCGGAAAAAGGAACAGCCGAAAAATGCACCTTATGTATTCACCGCCTCGAAAAAGGCAAAAACCCGGCCTGCTTCGAAATGTGCCCGACTGAAGCCAGGATTTATGGCGATTTGAATGATCCGGACAGTAAAATCAATTATTTCCTCAAAAACCATACGTGTATGGTTATTAAACCGAATTTAAATACAGGTTCCAAATTATTCTATAATGCTTTAAGCCCGGAGGTACGATAATATGACTCAACATCTTCAACATCTGTACGAAGTTCTATCAAAAGTGGATGGATACGTGTATCCGAATGAAATTGAACTTAACTGGAGCATACTCATAGTTCTATATCCTTACATTACTGGATTGGTTGCCGGAGCCTTTATCCTGGCCTCGCTGGAGCGTATTTTTAAATTGCATGTGCTCAGGCCAACCTATGGCATTGCTTTGCTTACTGCCTTATCATTCATGCTGGTTGCTACTATGCCACTTGTCAGTCACCTTGGCAAGCCTTTCAGAGCTTACGAAATAATGGTTACGCCCCATTTAAGCTCAGCCATGGCCATCTTTGGTTTTGTGTATTTATGGTATCTCATGGTTGTATTGTTACTCGAAATCTGGTTCGACTATCGCTGCGACATGATCATATGGGCTGGTGAAACAACAGGAGTTAAGCGATTCCTGTACCGGGCTTTTTCGTTATGGACTACTGATATTTCGCCCAAAGCTGTGGCTCTCGACAACAAACTCGGTTACATTGTCACCATTATAGGTGTGCCATCCGCATTCCTGCTGCATGGATACGTTGGTTTTATTTTTGGATCGATTAAAGCTAATCCCTGGTGGTCAACCGTTCTGATGCCTGTTATATTCCTGTTTTCTGCCATAGTGTCCGGAATAGCATTGGTAATGCTTGTATATAATGTTATAACCCGGATCAGGAAAGTGAAAATCGATATGCCATGCCTTGATGCGATTGCATCCTACTTATTTTACATCCTGCTTATAGATTTTGTTCTGGAAGGATTGGATCAGATTCATCGTATTTACGAAGCCGAAGAATCATTTGACGTACTGCATAACCTTGTATTTGGAAGACTCTTCTTCACCATGTTTATAATGCAGGGTTTAATTGGTACCGTGGCGCCATTACTCACTTTGGGGACTTTGCAGTTTTATAAGCCTAAAGAAAAAATCAGGAAAGTAATATACATGGTTATTCCGGCATTGATCCTGGTCGGGATATTCTTTATGCGCTGGAATGTGGTGATTGGCGGGCAACTGTTTTCGAAAAGCTTCTACGGATATACCGATTTTAAGATTGGTTTGATCGGGACCGAAGGATACCTGATGGCTGCTTTCTGGTTAATTGTTCCATTCGCGATACTCTCATTTCTGTTGTGGCTCTTTCCCCCATGGAAGAAAAAAGATGAAGAACATGAAGTTCAAAATGCCTGAAATGAACTTTAAATGATTTTTTAAATCTGCTTAGTTGTTGATTCCTATATGAATTGAATTTCTACTTGTACACGGGAAAATCGACTGATATTTCCAACTTCCTGGTCTCGCTTAAAATGCTTGCTTTTAATTAATTGCTTTTAATTAAGGAGGGAATTGTTATGAATTCTACTGATTTTAAGAAAGAGGATTTAGCGGAAATTCTTAGCCGCCTGCATTCAATCGAAGAGCGGATTTCAATCCTGGAATTAAATAAGGCACAGGTTAAGCAGTTGCAATCCGCTAACGCGGAAGATGCAGAGGAAGATGATTCCGGATTTTCGGATTTAAAATTATCAATAAGTGCTCCTTTCGAATCAAACATTGGTGAATATGGTTTAGCCTGGCTGGGAAATATAGTATTGTTTTTTGCAATAGTATTTTTATGGCAATACTTTAATGATGCCGGCAAACCCATTATTTCGCTTGTTGTCGGCGGACTAAGTGTTGCCGGAGTATTTATGATGTCTCACTATTTCCGAAAGAGTTTTACCTACCTGTCATTCATGTTTAATCTTTTCGGATATGTTATCTTGTATTATATCATACTGCGGCTCCACTTTTATAATGATAAACCCTTGCTGCCTAATTGGAAGCTGACTACAATATTACTGCTGATAATTGTTGGGATTCAATTCTTTTTTGCGGTTAAAAAACAATCACAGCTTATGGCCGGATTGGCTTTCATGATGGCATTATTTGCAGCTTTTGTATGTAATCATTTGTTCGTATTTTTCCTGATTTCAATTGCGACGACTGGAATGGTGATTTTTTCATTCTGGAAATATAACTGGTGGAAAGCAATGGTTTTTGCTTTATGCGTTGGCTTTCTGATAAACCTGTATTGGCTGCTTGCCAATCCTGTATCGTTAATTATAACTCCCGGCGATTTAACGTATCACTACGCGTTCGTTTATTTTTCAATTATAACAGCCATTTATTCACTGGTTACATTTAGGAAATCAGGTGAAGGCTTTCCTGATAACCTTATAATTTCGGTCCTGTTGCTTGCAGGAACTTCTTATTCCATATTATTACTGGCATTAACATTCATTCATTTTCCAACCGCATATGTGCCATTTTACGCGGCAATTTCCATCTATTGTATTGCTTACTCAGTTATTCTGAAATTATATTCGCCATGGAAATATGCACCGGCATTATTCGCCTTGTTCGGATTTGTTGCCATCAGTGTAAGCATTTTTGGCATCTATCATTTTCCCGATGCATTTTTATTGCTGATCGTCCAGAGTTTCATGGTGCTTGCTTTGGCACTCTGGTACCGATCCTATATCATTACATTTATGAATACATTTCTGCTTGTTACACTGGCAATACTATACTACAATCTTTCAGGCACACTGCAGTCAGTAAATTTCACAA
>JANXQO010000067.1 GCA_025353485.1 Chitinophagales bacterium | reverse complement strand
CTCAATGACCGAACTGCAATTTGGCTGGAAAATAGTAGCGCCTCTTACCAATAAAATTCATTGCGGGCACACCAGCTTTAGTATGAGCAAAGGATGGAACAGGTTTATCAGGAATAAAAGAATCCCTTCTTTCCCTTTGTATTTAAAAATATGGAAGGATACGATGGTTGTAACAGCTAATCTTAACCGTAAAGATTCTGTAATAAAAAAAGGAATGCTCATCACTTCTATAAACGGAATAAGGAACACTGATTTGATAAAAAAAATGTTTGGCTACCTTGTAGAAGATGGTTATGAAGATAATGTGAACTACATACGATTGAGTTCAAGCTTTCCTTATTTTCACCGGAATATTTTTGGCATTTATAAAAATTATTCGGTTCAATATATTGACAGTTTGGGTATAGAAAGAAAAACATTGCTGCCAATATTTGGTCTTACGGAAGATACTTTAAAAAAGATAAAAGACTTTCCCCCTGTAAAACAAAAACATATTACACGCAAAGAAAAATTAGAGAATGTGCGTTCGCTAAAAACAAATAATGGTATAGCTGTGATGACGATAAACAGCTTTGCAAATGGAAGCCATCTTAAAAGTTTTTTCAGGCATTCATTTAAATCAGTAAGAAAAAATAATATCAAAGATCTTGTAATAGATATTCGTGCAAATGGTGGGGGCGATATTTCCAATTATGTTTTACTTGCAAAATATATCCGCAACACTCCGTTTAAAGTAGCCGACACGGCAGTTGCTACCAGCAAAAGTTTTGCTCCCTATACACGTTATATTAAGTCAGGCTTTTTTAATAATATAGGATTGCTCTTTCTTACCAAAAAAGGAGATAATGGACGTTTTCATTTTGGATATTGGGAAAACCATTCAATGAAGCCAAAGAATAAAGATCATTATTCGGGAGATATATATGTACTTACTAACGGGCTAACCTTTTCTGCATCATCTTTATTTTGTGGCAGCGTTAGAGGTCAAATGAATGTTACGCTTGTTGGTGAAAACACAGGTGGTGGATGGCATGGCAACTCAGGCATTATGATTCCTGATATTACTTTACCCAATACAAAACTCAGAGTACGGTTGCCAATGTTCCGGCTGGTGCAATATCAGCATGTACCAAAAACAGGTACTGGTGTTGAGCCTGATATTTATGTAGGGCCAACAGTAGAATCTTCAAGAAAAGATATTGACAGAAAGATGGAATTTGTAAAACAGATCATCAAAGAAAAGAATGCTAAATAATATTCAGATCATCATCAAAAAAAATAATATCAGCGCTGTAGCCTTTTTTTATCATTCCTGAATTATTGGTCATTCCCAATAATCTTGATGGATACAAAGAAGCCATCCGCAATGCTTCCGTTAATTCTATCCCGCATTTTACAACTAAATTTTTTACCCCCTTCGCCATCGTTAATGCTGAGCCACTGAGGATCCCGTTCGATTCATATCGATAGCTATCGGTATCACCGGTTAATTGATGCGGATATAAGCCTTCGTTGGTTACTGTAACAGCATCCGTTATGATGAACAGCCGGTCATTCATTATTTTTTTTGCAATGCTTATCATTTCAAAATCTACATGATAACCATCAGGAATTATACTTGCCATTACTGAGTGGTGCTGCATTATTGCACCAGGCAACCCTGGCTCACGATGATGCAGCGGACTCATCGCATTAAACAAATGGGTGGCGGCTTCAATACCATTATCAAAAGCATTTGTTGCTTCACCAAAAGTTGCATTGCTATGCCCTGCAGAAATAATTATATCGTTTGCCAAAATAAGATCAACAACTTCTTTGCTGCAAATTTCAGGAGCCAGTGTTATCATTTTTATTACACCTTTGCCATACCCCAACAATTCTTTTACCTCATCTAATGTTGGCGGATGAATCAAACTTTCAATATGTGCGCCCCGTTTTAATTTATTTATCCACGGTCCTTCAATGTGTAATCCTAAAACTCCTTTTCCTTTTTCTTCCCAATACTTTTTTATTGCATCAATGCATTGGTAAAATACTTCCATTGTATTAGTGGCTGCGGTTGGCAAAAAATTATGAGTGCCTCCTGCAGCACAATGTTCATAAAGTTTTTGAAGACTATCGGTTGTTGGATAAGCTGCAAATAATTTTCCTGAAGCGCCGTAGATCTGCACATCAAGAAATGACGGTGCGATCAATTGCGAATGTTTTTTTATTACCGAATCGTGGGGTAGAGAAACCATCGGAAGCAGATCTGCTATCAATTCGTTCTCTGTAACAATTGCGTGGTCGGGAAGCCAGTCGCTACCTGTAAAAATTTTATCAGCAGTAAAAATGGTTTGCATAATTATGGCAATATATCAAAAGAATCTGCATCTCTCCAGAAAGGAAATTTTTCTCTCACTTCATCCAGTTTTTCTTTTTGCAATGTATAAGTAAAAACATCTTCTTCATTTGCTTTGTGGTACAAAATTTTTCCCAGCGGATCAATGATCATACTCTCACCACTGTAATGAATATTATTACCATCGTCACCCACACGGTTAACTCCAACAACATAACATTGATTTTCTATCGCCCTCGCCTGCAGCAAAGTTTTCCATGCAGTAATTCTTCTCTCGGGCCAGTTTGCTACATATACTAACAAGTCATATTCAAGCTCCCTCCCGGCCTCCCCCCCGGGGGGGGGAGATTGTCTTGCCCACACCGGAAACCTCAGATCATAACAAACCTGCAGATTTATTTTCCATCCTTTTACCTGTGCGATCAATCTTTTATTTCCTGCCGAATAATGATTGTGTTCATCTGCGTACGCAAACAAATGCCGCTTATCATACACACCATACTCTCCGTTTGGCAACATCCACACAAGACGGTTAAAATATTTTCCATCCTCTTCTATGATCACACTTCCTGTAAAAATTATTTTTTTTGAAGAAGCGATTTTTTTCATCCACTCAATTGTTTCTCCAGTCATTGTTTCTGCTAACAGTTTTGGCTGCATGCTAAATCCTGTGCTGAACATTTCGGGAAGAATAACCACTTCTGTTTTTTCTTGTATGCTCTCAATTTTTTGAGCAAGCATATCAAGGTTTGCTTTTTTATTTTCCCAAACGAGATTGGGTTGTATAAGCGTTATTGTGAGAGAAGACATGATTTTATGTTTTACGATATTTTTTATGGCTGCCTCTCTGGGATATAAAAACAAAACCTTTTTGTAAAAGAGTTTTTACTATGTGGTCTGAGGAATATAATTTAGGCATGCTCTATTTGCGAATGAATAATTTCCGGTTCTTCAATTTTATTCATGTCATCAACAGAAGCGTCTTCCATGTAAAGCTCAATTGCTTCTTTTAAATTTTTTAATGCTTCTTCTTTGCTTTTGCCAAAAGATGAAACTTCTATATTCAGGCATTGTGCAACATAATATTCCCCTTCTTTCCAAACAATATTTTTAAACTCTGTGGTCATACAATTGTTTTATCAAATTTAATTAATTCTTTTAAGAGTTTATGCGTTCAATTTATTGAGCAGGCATATTAGGATTTGCTTTTTTATTTTCCCAATGAAGATTTGGTTGTATAATGGTTATGGTGAGAGAAGACATGATGTAAAGTTATGGATTAATAAAGCCAATAGACATTGGTTTGCTTTGGAAATTAGCTTTTAAAAACCTTCGTATATTTATGAGTTGTATGCACTCTTTAGTATCAACCTTAATTATCTTCGACGAGAAAAAAACAATATGGACATAGAAATAAACGAGCCGTATAGGTATAAAGAACTTCCTTTTCAATCGCCAATCTTGTCAGAACTCGCTTTGAAGTTATTTACAGGTAGAATTGTTGAGTCAAAAACCGTTTATGATGAAACTTTAAATTATCATATAGTTAATGGCGGTAAGAAACCCAATGCAAAAAATTCAAGAGATATTATTCATAAAGGGTTTAACGCTCTTAGAAAAAAGGGGCTTGCTGAAAGTTCAATGACTGGATTTTGGAAAATCGGAGAAACTTCAAATGAGCTTCCGAGAGAAGAAAATATAGATTACGAACTTAATACCGTTATCGTCAACCAAGATATCTTAATAGTTGAAAAAGAAAAAATTGCTGACATAGAAATAGGTACAGGAAAAAGTGCAGTATATTTATATTATCTTCCCTTGTATCGTCAAATCGCTGAACAAAAAGACCAAACGTTTTGGCAATGTAAAATCGGCAGAACAGACGGCGACCCATTGCAGAGAATCTTATCACAAGCTGCAACAGACTTACCTGAAAAACCTCATGTGGCTATAATCATAAGAACTGATTTTTCATTTGAGCTAGAAAATATAATTCACGACGTTTTGACTATACGAGGAAAAAAAATTGACAACTCACCTGGTGCAGAGTGGTTTCTAACTTCGCCAGATGAAGTATTGTCAATTTATGATTTTATCCAAAGAAAAAAAGAAACCGGGTCGGCAGACTAATTCAGACTGCATTTTCTACTCGTTATAAATCATTAACCACCTCTCTCACCAACTCCCCCTCATAACCTTTCTGCAATAAATAATCCTGTAACTTTTTTTTCTTGCTAAAAAGATTGCTTTCATTTTTTAATGTTTTTAATTTTTGCTCGGCAAGTTTGTGTAACGTTTTTTTGTAATCAGCATCGCTGATCTCTTTCATTCCTTTTTTAATGCAGTAATCGCTTACCTGCTTTTGCCTTAACGCATATTTTATTTTTACCCTTCCCCATTGGTTCATGCGGAATTTACCACCGGCATATTGTTTGGCAAAGCGTTCTTCGTTAAGATAATTTTCTTCTATCAATTGTGCCATCAGTTGCTCCACATCATTTTTATACAAGCCGAGTGAATAGAGTTTTTCCTTTACTTCGCTATGACATCTTTCCTGGTAAGCGCAATACTGTTTTATCCGCTGCAGGGCCTGCTCTTTAGAAAGCTTTTTAATCATTGATGTAAAAATAAGTATCGCAAAGAACACAAAGAACCGCAAAGAGCGCAAAGTTCTTTGCAATCTTTGCGAAACCCTCAGCGTCCCGATAATTATCGGGATTGCGATACTTTCCCCCACTACATAAATATTTTTATTATCTTCAAATCATTAGCCGCAATCTTTTATCTTTGGTTTTCTAATTTAAAATTTTTATGAAGTTCATCGTTTCCTCGTCTCAATTACTTAAGCACCTGCAACAGATCAGCGGCGTAATTAATGCCAACACGGTTTTGCCGATACTGGAAGATTTTTTGTTTGAGATTGAAAAGAACAAACTTACCGTAGTTGCCACCGATTTGGAAACGGTTATGAAAATTCATCTTGATATTGAAGCAAAGGATAGCGGCAAGGTTTGTATTCCTTCAAAAATTTTGCTTGATTCTTTAAAGAACATTGCTGAGCAGCCGCTCACTTTTAATATTGATAAAAATTTCGGGATAGAGATAACCAGCGATAACGGTAAGTACAAAGTAATGGGAGAAAATCCTGATAACTTTCCAAAGGAGCCTGTTGCTGATTCCGCAACTTCTTTTACAATGCCTTCTTCTGCATTGGTTACGGCGATAAATAAAAGTTTGTTTGCGGTAAGCAATGATGACCTGAGACCCGCTATGACAGGAGTTTATTTTGAACTTGACACCAAAGGTATTACCTGCGTTGCAACAGATGCCCATCGCCTGGTTAGGTATAAAAGAACAGATGTAAGCTGCCCTAAAACAGATACTTTCATTGTTCCCAAAAAACCGTTGAATTTATTAAAGAGCGCCCTGCCGCAAAATGAAGATGAGCTGCAGATATCTTATAACGGCAATCACCTTTTTGTAAAACATGGCGGCACCGAATTGGTTTGCCGGTTGATTGATGCAAGGTTCCCTGATTATAAAGTGGTGATACCAACAGATAATCCCTACAAGCTTACGGTTAATAAAAATGATTTTCAGAGTGCATTGCGCCGGGTAAGCGTGTTTAGTAATAAGAGTACCAACCAGGTTGCGCTAAACATTAGTGGCAGCGAGCTGCACCTTGCGGCGCAGGATGTTGATTTTAGTTTTGAAGGAAATGAACGTATGGCCTGTCAATACGATGGTGAAGATCTGCAGATTGCTTTTAATGCAAAATTTTTAATTGAAATGCTGAATGCGGCAGATTCTGACGAAGTAGTAATTGAATTAAGCACACCCACAAAAGCAGGAATTATTAAACCAACAGATGCTGATGAAAATGAAGAGTTGCTGATGCTGGTAATGCCTTTGATGCTGAATAATTAAAACATCACCCCGCTAAATCTAACACCCTCCTATCCCGATAGTTATCGGGACTTCCTGAAGGGAGGACTTTGTATGTCCTTTTAATTTGAATTTATTAAAGACCACGAAAAGCATAAATGGCTTTGTGTGTTAGCAAGTCTCCCCTTCAGGAGAGATTTAGAGAGGTTATATTTGCTTTCTAAAACTTTCTCTTATGATATTCATTATTCTTGGTCTTATAATTTTTGGTGTAACCGGCATAATTGTAAAAAATAATGTTGCGCTGCATCCATATGGCAAAATCGGCCGCATTATTGGCGTGTTGTTTATTTTGCTGGGAATAATTATTTCTTCTGTTGTGCAGATAGATGCCGGGGAAATTGGTATTAAGGTTTTGTTTGGCAGTGTAAAAAATGATGTGCTTAACAGCGGCCTTCACTTGGTAAACCCTTTGTATGAAATAAAAAAGGTGGATGTAAAAACACAGAATTACACAATGAGTGGTGTACATGATGAAGGTAATCAACTAGGAGATGATGCCATCCGGGTTTTAACAAGCGATGGCCTGGAAGTAACCATTGACCTTACTGTTTTGTACAGGGTTGTTGCGGATGATGCCCCCAAATTGATACAACAAACAGGGCTTGATTTTAAAGATAAAATTGTACGGCCTATTACACGAACAAAGATCCGTGACAATGCTGTGTATTACCAGGCAATTGAATTATTCAGCACCAAGAGGGATGAATTTCAACAACGTATTTATAAAAGCATTGAAGAAGATTTTAAAAAGCGGGGATTATTACTTGAGCAATTATTGGTAAGAAATATTACACTTCCAAATTCTGTAAAGGCTTCTATTGAATCAAAAATAAATGCCGAACAGGATGCCAAGAAAATGGAATTTGTTCTGCAAAAAGAAAGGCAGGAAGCTGAAAGAAAAAGAGTGGAAGCCCAGGGTATTGCCGATTATCAGCGTATCATAAATACAGGACTGACCGATCAGCAATTACAATACGAGCAAATAAAAGCAATGAAAGAGATAGCACTCAGTCAAAATTCCAAGATCGTTATAATGGGTAAGGGAAACACTCCTGTAATGCTTAGTGATAAATAAATCGTGAAACGTGAGAGGTGAAACGTGAGATTTTCACGTTTCACGATTCAATTCAAATAGAATTAACATGGACCTCATTACCATACAAACATTCGATAATTATTTTAATGCCAACATACAATTGACGAGGTTAAGATCAGCGGGCATTGAATGTTATTTAAAAGATGAATACACTGTTACCCTTGACCCACTATTATCAAATGCAATCGGAGGAATAAAACTGATGGTTAGAAAAAGCGAAGAACGCAATGTTAAAAAACTATTGAGAGAAATGAATGAAGAAGCTGACAGCAAACTTCTTTGTCCTCAATGCGGTTCTCATAAATTTATCCTGGTTCCCAAAAGAAGTACTGAAAATCTTTTAACAGCTATTACTACATGGCTTTTTTCTTCTTATGCAGTTTCTGCAGAAAATATTTACCAGTGTAGCCATTGCGGCTACGAAAGCGAAACGCTGCCGGAGGTTGAATCGGAATCTTACAATTAATGAAAACTATCGCCATGATACCCGCCCGTTATGCAGCAACCCGTTTCCCCGGAAAGCTTATGCAAAAGCTCGGTGACAGATCTGTAATTGCACATACCTATGAAAATACAATGGCAACAAGATTGTTTGATGAAGTGATGGTGGTTACTGATAGCCAGATAATCTTTGATGAGATCACTCATTATGGAGGCTATGTTACAATGAGTAAACAAACACATGAAAGCGGCAGCGACCGTATTGCTGAAGCGGCTGCTGATCTTGAAGTAGACATTATTGTAAATGTTCAGGGAGATGAACCCTTTGTAAATAAAGATGCATTGCTAAAGCTCCTGAATGTTTTTTATGAAGATGAACCCAACAATATACAGGTAGCATCAATTATGCAGCAAATGAAAGATGAGAAACAAATTGCTGATCCTGATTATGTAAAGGTTGCGGTTGATAAAAATATGAACGCACTTATGTTTAGCCGCAGCCCGATTCCTTATCACAGAAATTCAGAAGTTACCCCGGTTTATTATGAGCATATCGGTATATATGCTTTTAAAAAACAGGCATTGATGAATTTTACAAATTGGGAGATGACACCTCTGGAAACAACAGAAAAAATTGAATGCCTTCGTTATCTTGAAAATGGGGTACCCATAAAAATGGTTGTTTCAGATTATATGGGTATTGAAATTGATACTCCTGAAGACCTGGAAAGGGCCAGAACACTAATTACACGAATTAAAACGAATTAATTTTGTTGCGAATAATTTAGTCCCGATAGCTATCGGGATTCATTCTTAAATTCGTGTTTCAATTTTCTCCAATGCAATTCAGAAATTTTAAACTGGTGGGTTATGTTATTTATGGCCGTGGTTCTTTTAACCAGTTAGATCAGATACTGGAGACTAAACGCAGCGAAGGCTTGCCCATGATATTTTTAGTAGATCATTTTTTTAATAATAAAGAATTGGTAAAAAGAATTCCGGTAAAAGAAAATGATAAAATAATTTTTGCCGATGTTACTTACGAACCCAAAACAACTTACGTAGATAGTATTGCTGCTGAATTAAAGGAAGAGTTTGGCAGCGTTAGCGGAGTTATTGGCATAGGTGGTGGCAGTACAATGGATCTTGCAAAAGCTGTTGCTTTAATGATGACCAACACCGGCTCCTCTGCTGATTACCAGGGATGGGACCTGGTAAAAGTTCCGGGAGTTTACAAGGCCGGTATCCCAACATTAAGCGGTACCGGGGCTGAAGTAAGCCGCACAACAGTGCTTACCGGGCCCACCAAAAAGCTTGGAATGAATTCTGATTTTACACCCTTTGATCAAATTATTCTGGATCCCGAATTAACTTCAAACGTTCCCAAAGACCAGCGTTTTTATACAGGTATGGATTGTTATATTCATTGCATAGAAAGTTTACAGGGAACATTTTTAAATGAATTCAGTAAATCTTACGGAGAAAAAGCCTTACAGCTTTGCAGAGAAGTTTTTATCGAAAACCCTGCCCGACGGTCAGGCGGGGATAAATGGGATAAAGAAAATGATGATAAATTAATGATGGCCTCTTATGCCGGAGGAATGAGCATTGCATACAGCCAGGTTGGGGTTGCCCATGCAGTAAGTTATGGATTGAGTTATTTGTTGGGCACCAAACATGGTATTGGTAATTGTATTGTTTTTAATCATCTTGAAGAATATTATCCTGATGGTGTAAAAGAGTTTAAAAAAATGGTTGATAAAAATAATATCCATATCCCTAAAAATATATGCGCAGCTTTAACGGAAGAACAATTCCAGGTAATGATAAATGTTTCTCTTGGCATGAAGCCTCTTTGGGAAAATGCTTTAGGCACAGACTGGGAAAAAATTATGACAAAAGAAAAGCTGAGGGCTTTGTATGAAAAATTATAATTTCTTTTTCTAAGAATTGTTTTCAAATCTTATTTAGTAACATTACCTGTTGTGAGATACTGTGGTTCATAGCCATAGTGTGGTATAGTATCATAGTATACAAAGTTGGCATGCCCCACAACTCCTCCAATTTGAGTATTTTTTTGCACAAGTTCTTCGTTTTTAGTAACTTCCGTAAAACCCGGAATAGGCTGAAAGTCATTGGCACACAAATAGTATTTACAATGGGGTATTATACCGGAAAACTTTTTTAATAACCTAATTTAATACGGAAACAACTTATGGACGACCTTATATGCTTTAGCCATTTAAGATGGAATTTTGTCTATCAAAGACCTCAACACCTGATGAGCAGGTTTGCCAAACAAACCCGTGTTTTTTTTATTGAAGAGCCTTGGTTTGATGCTGAACATACCAGTCATTTACAATTAGAGCATAAAGAAAATTTAACTATAATTATTCCGCATATACAACAAGGTCTTTCAAATGAAGAGTGTACTTTTCATCAGGTTAACCTCCTCAGGGGTTTGTTCAAACAAGAAAATATTACTAACTATTACTTTTGGTATTATACGCCTATGGCACTGGCCGTTGGAAATTACTTCTCTCCCAAAATGATAATATATGATTGTATGGATGAGTTGTCGTTATTTAAATTTGCACCAATAGAATTAAAGGATAGGGAAAAAGAATTGTTTAATAAAGCTGACCTGGTATTTACCGGTGGCCGTAATTTATTCCAGGCAAAAAAGAACAGCCATCATAATATTCATTCTTTCCCAAGCAGTATAGATAAAGAACATTTTATACAGGCCCGCAACATTACAACCGATCAGGAAGACCAGGCAAACATTCCACATCCAAGGTTTGGTTATTATGGAGTAATTGATGAAAGATTTGATATAGATCTTATTAAAGAAGTGGCTGAAAGAAAACCTGAATGGCATTTTATAATTCTGGGCCCGGTGGTTAAGATCGATCCGGAAACGCTTCCCAAATTAAATAATATTCATTACACAGGACCGAGAAACTATGAAGTATTGCCAAAATATCTTGCTGGATGGGATGTTGCAATTATTCCTTTCCTGTGTAACGATTCAACAAAATATATAAGCCCTACTAAAACTCCCGAATATCTGGCAGGAGGAAAAGCTGTTATTTCTACCTCTATTATTGATGTGGTAACTCCTTATGGAGTAAACAATCTTGTTCATATTGCTGATACAGCAGACGAATTTATTGCAGCAGCAGAATTTGAACTAAAAAGGAAAGACCATCAGCACTGGTTACAAAAAATAGATATGTTTCTGTCACAAAATTCCTGGGATAAAACATGGAGTAAAATGTTGCATCTCATCACTGCTGTAAAAGAAACAAAATTGAATGGTTTAGGAAACAACATTGCAAACAATTTAAAAAAAGAAAACGCATATGTTTGATTATTTAATAGTAGGTGCAGGTTATGCCGGAAGCGTTCTGGCAGAAAGACTGGCATCAAAGGCAGGCAAAAAAGTTTTAATAATAGATACCAGAAACCATATCGGTGGTAATGCCTATGATTATTATAATAACGATGGGATATTGATCCACAAATATGGGCCTCATATCTTTCATACCAATTCAAAAGATGTATTTGAATATTTAAGCCAGTTTACCAAATGGAGGCAGTACGAACATAAAGTTTTAGCAAGTGTTGACGGGCAGTTGGTTCCAATACCTATCAACCTAAATACAATTAACCAGATGTATGGGCTTAATCTTAGTTCTGACCAGGTAGAGAATTTTTTTGAATCCAAAGCTGAAAAGGTAGACAGGATAGTAACATCGGAAGATGTAGTTGTGAGTAAAGTTGGCCGTGAATTATATGAAAAATTTTTTAAAGGATATACACGAAAGCAATGGGACCTTGATCCTTCGGAATTGGATGCTTCTGTAACAGCAAGGGTACCTACAAGAACAAATAAAGATGACAGGTATTTTACCGATACCTACCAGGCAATGCCTTTACATGGATATACAAAGATGTTTGAGAAAATGTTGTCTCATCCCAACATTAAAATAATGTTGAATACTGATTACAAAGAAATAGTAGACAGCATTCCGCATAAATTTATGATCTATACCGGCCCTGTGGATGCTTATTTTAATTATTGCTACGGAAAACTTCCTTACCGTTCACTGGAATTTAAATTTGAAACAGTGGAAGCAGAAAAATTTCAGACTACAGGTACCGTAAATTATCCGAATGAACACCCCTATACAAGAATAACAGATTTTAAATATTTAACCGGGCAAAAACATCCTAAGACGACAATAGTATATGAGTACCCGAAAGCTGATGGAGATCCTTATTACCCTGTTCCAAGGCCGGAAAATGCTGAGATATATAAAAAATATCAACAGCTTACAACAGCAATGACCAACACCTATTTTGTTGGGCGCCTTGCTACTTATAAATATTATAATATGGACCAGGTGGTAGCCCAATCACTAACCCTGTTTAAAAAACTAATGCAACGTCAATCTGAAACGCATCTCAATGGACAAAAAGTTACAGCAGGCAAACTGCAGCAATCCTGAACTTTGGGGAGGTATTGAATGCACTATAAACAGGATTAATGATTTATATCTTGATCAGTTGGAATATGCAAATCATTATCAAAGAGAAAACGATCTTTATCTTATTGCCGGTTTAGGTATAAAAACTTTGCGGTATCCAATTTTGTGGGAGCGTCATCAACCTGCGCCGGATACACAAATAGATTGGGGTTGGACAGAAAAGCAACTGACTATCTTAACAAAGAATAACATCAGGCCAATTGCAGGATTAGTTCATCATGGCAGTGGTCCTCTTTATACTAATCTTTTAGATGAAAAATTTTCAGATGGCCTTGCAGAATATGCAGAAAAGGTAGCAACTAAATTTCCCTGGATAGAATATTATACCCCCGTTAATGAGCCGCTAACAACTGCACGGTTTAGCGGACTGTATGGATTTTGGTATCCCCATGCAAAGAATGATGTAAGCTTTGCAAAAATGTTTTTAAATCAAATGCGGGGTGTTGTATTGGCAATGCGGGCAATCAGGAAAATAAATCCTGATGCAAAGCTGCTGCAAACAGAAGATCTTGGAAAAACATATTGCTCACCCTCCTTACAATACCAGGCAAGTTTTGAGAATGAAAGAAGATGGCTTACTTATGATCTGTTATGCGGTAATATAAAGCCGGGTCACAAAATGTGGAATTATTTTTTAAGATTAGGAATACCCCAAACTGCATTGATTTTCTTTTTAGAAAATATATGTCCTCCGGATATTATGGGTTTTAATTATTATATAACTTCTGAACGTTTTCTTGATGAGGATTATAAAAAATATCCTTCGTTTACACATGGAGGTAATGAGCTGCAGCTGTATGCTGATGTAGAAGCATGCAGGGTTCCGCATACACAACCGGGTGGTTTAAAAATATTATTAAAAGAAGCCTGGGAAAGATATGCTTTACCCATCGCCATTACCGAAGTGCAACTTAACTGCGGCAGGGAGGATCAGGCACGGTGGCTGAAAGAAGTTTGGGATATTTGTTTCAAACTAAATAATGAGGGAGTAGATATTAAGGCAGTAACAGCCTGGGCTTTGCTGGGGTCTTATGGCTGGGATAAACTTCTTACATCAAAAAAAATGCAGTATGAACCGGGGGCATTTGATATAGGTTCCGGATCTCCAAGAGCAACGGCATTAGCTTCTGTTATCAAATCGTTGGTGGCTGATCAACCCTATTCTCATCCATTAGTTGACAATAAAGGATGGTGGCACAGGGATGTTCGCTTTATTTATGAAAAATCTTTTACAGCAAAATCATCAACCGGTCATGATTCTTCGCAGCCCGTATTAATTATCGGCAAAAACGGAACGCTTGGAAAAGCTTTTGGAAAAATATGCGGGTTCCGTTTTATTAATTATAAACTATTGGGCAGAGAGGAGCTTGATATTACCGTGGAGTTGCAAATTGATGCGGCTATAAAAAAATATAATCCATGGGCTATCATAAACGCAGCGGGGTTTGTAAGAGTTGATGATGCGGAAACAGAAATCGAAAAATGCTTTAATAACAATTCTCACTCTGCTTATTTGCTGGCAAACGCATGTAAAAAAGAGGGGATACAATTCATTACCTTTTCTTCTGACCTTGTTTTTGATGGAACAAAAGGGCGTCCTTATTTGGAGAGTGATAAAATTAATCCGCTTAATATTTACGGCAGAAGTAAAGCCAGGGCTGAGTCTGTAGTTTTAGATATTAATCCCAATTCTCTGGTTATTAGAACAAGTTCTTTTTTTGGACCGTGGGATGAATATAATTTTGTAAGCAAGGTGATTAATACACTTTCTGCCAATAACAATTTTGTAGCAGCTTCTGATATTGTTATTTCCCCAACCTATATACCTGATCTTGTAAATGCATCGCTTGACTTATTAATTGATAATGAAAAGGGAATCTGGCATCTTACCAATAAAGGAGAAATAACCTGGGCTAACCTGGCAAAAAAGGTTTTGGAAAAAGCTGGTTTAGATATAGATCTTATAGATGCACAACCCATGCATTTATTAAACTGGAAAGCTGTCCGTCCTAAATATAGCGTGCTTAAAAGTGAGAAAGGAATTTTGCTGCCCTCTCTGGATAATGCATTAACCCGCTACTTTCAGGAACGCAGGAGCATTGCAATTGAATTAGAAGACATCAGCAAAAAATAATCGTAGCGTATTAAGCCCCTTTAGGGGGTTGGGGCTTCTTATATATAGGCACCGTACTGCAAGGCTCACCATACATTATACTTTTAACAACAGGTGTTAAAAGTTTTGTTATTTCCACGTATGCTGATTCGGAAATATTTTTATCTCCGCAGCCTTTTATAACCACTCTTTTATCTGTAAATTCTGCCGGGTTAATTCTTGAAAGATTTTTTAGGAATAATGTTCTATGTAAAAAATCTTCATTACCAAAAAAAACTTCTTTGGCAACTGGTTGTAAATACGTAGCGGCAAGCATATAAGCCCACATGGGTATCACTGCATCTGCGCTGCACGTAATGCAAACATTTTTATTTTGATACACACTCCAGTCAAGATTTTTTAAAGCTTCGCGATACTCTTTTTCTTTTAAAATCAGCTCCATAAAAAGAAAGTTCTTCAAATCGAAACCCGCTGTTTCTTCTTTTGGATAATATTCTTCAAGATCAAGTGTTATCAATCCGCTCTCTGCCACTTTATTTACAATTACATCTTCCATTAAACAAAGTTACTAACCAATTTGTCCATTACAATCATAACTGAACTTCCTATCATTTATTTTTACAGAACTATGAGATATGCAGAATAATCCTAAAATTTGGTTGTTTTATTTTGTTTAAATATATTTGTAAATATTTAAACAATATGGATTTGTTCTCAATTTCACAATTACAACAATTTTCAGGAATTAAAGCCCATACAATAAGAATTTGGGAGCAGCGATATAATGCTCTTAGCCCAAAGCGTTCAGAAGGCAATACAAGATATTATAGCAGCCACCAGTTAAGAAGATTACTGAATATTGTTAGTTTAATGGGATATGAATACAAAATTTCAGAGCTATGTTCCATGCCTGATGAGATGTTGTTCAAAATTATCAAAAGGCATTTAAAAAATTTCTCCGGCCCCGATCTCGCAGTTGAATACGCTGTTTCGCAACTGCTTGCTGCAGGTATGAGTTTAGATGAAAATTATTTTGATACCCTTTTCTCTGAATGTGTAATACGTTATGGAATAAGAAATACTTATGTTGATGTGATCTATCTAATGCTTGCACGGATTGGGCTTATGTGGGCAAATGATACAATGCCGCCTGCCCAGGAGCATTTTATAAGTAATATAATAAGGCAAAAATTATTTTCTGCTATTGATTCGTTGCCTTCTGTAAAATCAGCAAAAAACTCATGGCTTTTGTTTTTACCCGAAAATGAATTTCATGAAATAGGATTATTGTTTGCACATTATTTAATTCGCAGTACAGGCAAAAAAGTTTTTTATCTGGGAGCCAATGTTCCTATTGAGACCCTCACTAAAATTGCAAAAGAAATTACTCCTGCTAATCTTTTATTCTTCCTTGTGCATAATGATACTCCAAATAACACACAAAAATATTTAAACACTTTATGCAGATACTTAAATAAAAATATCAATATATATATATCAGGGAATGAGAAATTGATCAGCCAATTAAAGATTGGTAAAGCAACTAAATGGATTCATTCGGTTGAAGATTTAGAAAAGCAACTTTAAAAAAAAGTATATACCTAAGTAAATGTCTATAAATTAATAATGTCTAAAATCGCCATCATAGGTTCCGGCTTTTCCGGTTTAAGTGCTGCGGCTTACTTATCATCTGAGGGACATGATGTACATGTATTTGAAAAAAATGATCAACCCGGTGGAAGAGCACGGCAATTGAAAACAGACACCGGTTATGTATTTGACATGGGGCCCAGTTGGTATTGGATGCCTGGTGTATTTGAAAAATTTTTTAATGATTTTGGATTTCGCATTCCTGATCTATATGATCTAAATTTATTAAATCCCTCATTTGAAATTGTATTTGGCGAAAAAGATACGATGAGCGTTCCGGCTGATTTTAAAAGTTTATGCAGTCTTTTTGAATCTATTGAACACGGCAGTGCAGAACAACTTAAAAAATTTATGACAGAGGCTAAATACAAATATGATAAAGGCATGGATAGCCTTGTTTATAAACCCGGGCTTTCTATTCTTGAGTTTGCAAATACAGCCGTGTTAAAAGACGTTTTTCGCTTGCAGGTTTTTTCATCCTTCAGCAGGCATGTGAGAAAATATTTTTCTCATCCAAAATTAATAGCGCTGATGGAGTTTCCGGTTCTGTTTTTAGGCGCTATGCCACAGCATACGCCTGCATTATACAGCTTAATGAATTATGCCGGGCTAAAGTTGGGAACATGGTACCCTGTTGGCGGTTTTGGAAAAGTTGTTGATGCAATGGTGCATGTTGCAGAAAAAAATGGCGCTGTTTTTCATTTTGATGCAACAGTAGAGAAACTGGAAATTGAAAATAACCTTGTACATAAATTAGTTATTAACGGAGAAGGTTATGAGTTTGATGCTGTAATAGCCTCTGCTGATTATCATCATGTAGAAAATAAATTGTTGCCCGCTGAATATAAAAATTATGATGAAAAATATTGGGAAAAGAAAACGTTAGCGCCATCCTGCCTTATCTTTTTTCTTGGTATAAATAAAAAAATAAATTCCCTTACCCATCACACTTTATTTTTTGATGAAGAGTTATTTCAACATTCAAAAGAAATTTATAAAGATCCCCAATGGCCATCTAAACCACTATTTTATGTTTGCTGTCCATCAAGGTCTGATGAAAGTGTTGCTCCTGCCTGCCATGAAAATTTATTTTTATTAATGCCGCTTGCATCAGGTTTAAGTGATAATGAAGAATTGCGCAATAAGTATTTTAATTTGATGATGACACGCTTAGAAAAACAAACCGAAGAAGACCTGTTATCCTTTATTGATTATAAGAAAAGCTATTGCATAAATGATTTTATTACTGATTATAATTCTTACAAAGGCAATGCCTACGGACTCGCCAATACCCTGATGCAAACGGCGGTCTTAAAACCTAAGATCAGGAATAAAAAAATTAAAAATCTTTTTTATGCAGGCCAGTTAACAGTTCCGGGGCCTGGTGTTCCGCCATCTATAATATCCGGCAAAATTGCAGCGCAACAATTAATAAAACATTTAAAAAAAACCGAACATGAAATCGCTATATGATGATGTGTCGGTTATGTGCAGCAAACTTACTACCCGTGCCTATAGTACGAGTTTCACTTTAGGAATATATTTTCTTCATAACCGTTTGCGAAATCCAATTTATTCAATTTATGGATTTGTACGTTTTGCTGATGAAATTGTTGATAGCTTTCATGGGTATAACAAAAAATATCTTCTTGAAAAATTTAAATCAGATACTTATGATGCTATTGAAAACCGAATTTCTTTAAATCCTGTTTTAAATTCTTTTCAACATGTTGTTTATCAGTATAATATTGATGTTGCATTAATTGATACCTTTTTATTAAGTATGGAAATGGATCTTGAAAAGAAAAATTATTCCAAAGAAAAATATGAACAATACATTCTCGGTTCGGCTGAAGTGGTTGGATTGATGTGCCTGCATGTTTTTACTGAAGGAAATAAAAATATATATAAAGAGCTGGAACCGTTTGCAATGAAGCTGGGGTCTGCATTTCAAAAAGTAAATTTTTTACGGGATATTAAAGCAGATTACCAGACATTGGAAAGAACCTATTTTCCAAATATTGACATACGAAAATTTACCACACAGGCAAAGAAAGAGATAGAGTCTGAAATTGAAAATGATTTTAAACAGGCATTGGCAGGAATTAAAAAACTGCCACCCTCTTCAAAAGGTGGTGTATATCTTGCTTACGTATATTACAAATCGCTCTTCAATAAAATAAAAAGCTTGCCGGCAGAGCGTATGCTAACCGAAAGAATAAGGATAAGTAATGGCGGCAAATTAAGATTGATGGTAAACAGTATGTTTCAATATAAAATGAATTTGGTTTAACGTAAATTATTATGAAAGAATTACTGATACTTGTAGACAAAAACAACAGGCAGGTTGGTAGTATGGAAAAACTTTTAGTACACATGCAGGGTTTGCTTCACAGGGCTTTTTCGATTTTTATTTTTAATACAAAAGGTGAATTATTGTTACAACAACGGGCTGATGATAAATATCATTCGGCCGGGCTATGGACAAACACGTGTTGCAGCCACCCGTTGTTTGGAGAAAATATTAATGGCGCAATTAAAAGACGCCTGTATGAAGAAATGGGAATGAATTGTAAAACCCAATATGCATTTAATTTTATTTACAAGGCGGTTTTTGAAAATGGATTAACTGAACATGAATACGACAAGGTATATGTAGGAATATCAGACGACCTGCCAATTCCCAAAAGTTTGGAAGTAAAAAACTGGAAGTATTTAAGTTTGCCAAAAATTGAAATTGAAATTGACCGGCATCCTGATCAATATACCGAATGGATGAAAATATGTTTCCCGCAAATAAAAAGCTATATAACTAATTCATTCATCAAAAGTCAGAAAAAAAATTTTCGAAGAATTAATATTTATTAATAAATGCAAACAGTATTAATTAATTTTTTAATTGTGTTGAGCTCTTTTTCCAGCATGGAATGTGTCGCCTGGTTAACGCATAAGTTTATTATGCATGGTTTGCTTTGGCGTTTACACAAAGACCACCATAAAAAAGAAAGTTTAGGTTTTTTTGAGCACAACGACTTTTTCTTTCTCATATTTTCTTTCCCCGGAATAGCAGGATTATTTTTTGGCATGAACAATGGTTTTAATTTTCTTTTTTGGACAGGCCTGGGAATAACACTTTACGGTTTCGCTTATTTTTTAGTGCATGATATTTTTATTCACCAGCGTTTTAAACTTTTTAGGTCGGCTGATAATAACTATTTTAAAGCGATAAGAAGGGCTCATAAAATGCATCATAAACATATTAACAAAGAGGAAGGAGAATGTTTCGGAATGTTATGGGTTCCTTTCAAATATTTCCATGATCAAAATTCTAAAAGTGTAAAATGAAATGGCTTTACCTACTGATTGACATTTTTACTGTAATCATTCCTCTCCTTTTTTCATTTCATCCCAAATTAAATTTTTATAAACACTGGAAAGTGTTTTTTTTGGCAAACATAATAGTATCAATAATTTTTATCGCCTGGGATATTTTATTTATAAAACTTTGTGTTTGGGAATTTAATCAAAATTATATATCCGGGGTGTATCTTTTTAATCTTCCTGTTGAAGAAATATTATTTTTTATCTGCATCCCGTTTGCCTGCGTATTTACGTATCACTGCATTTGTTTATTTATTAAATTTAAATGGAGAAGCAGAATGCAAAACATATTTGTTCTTTTAGTATCCTCATCATTATTTATTGCAGGTGTTTACTATCACTCAAAATTATACACCACTACAACTTTTATTAGTTTGGCTTGTACGTTGTTCTTTATTAACTTTTTTGTAAATAAAAAATCGTTGTGTAAATTAATTTTGGGGTATCCTGTTTTACTTATTCCTTTTTTTATTGTAAACGGAATACTTACCGGCAGCTGTTTACAACAACCTGTAGTATTGTATAACAATTCGCAAAATCTTGGGATCAGATTGTTAACTATCCCCGCTGAAGATTTTTTTTATGGGTTTGAACTTATTTTGCTAAATGTTATTTTGTATGAATTTTTTAAAACGAAATTAATATCCGTAAAAAAGGGTTGACAACCGTTTAAGTTGTCAACCCTTTGTATAAAGGATTAAATCTCCTAAAAAAACTTACTTCTCTTATCTTTTATATCCGCTATCTTTTTTAATGCTTCAAAAGATTTACCAAGAGCAGACTGCATAGCCTGGTTAACCTTCATATTTCTTTGTTGCCGGGCAATAGAATCTGGTGGCAGCGGTTTTGGATTAATACTATTTATCTTAACAAAAAATACTCCGGTGTTACCTTCAATTGCGGGAGATGATTTTGTTTGAAATTCTTTATTAAATGAAGCGCCTGCAACCTTTGGCTCATTGCCGATACCATTAATTATAGCAGCATTAAAAGTAAGGGTTGAATCAGCGCCGGTTGTAAGCACCTGTTTCTGGTAGGCTGCTGCTGCGGTTTCCAGGGTAGTAGCCTTTCCTGTCTTCTTAATTATTTCTTCCGCTTTTTTCTTATTGCGAACCAGCGACTCAACCAATGGTCTGGCCGTCTTAACATCGGGTAATCCTTCTTTAACTTTTTTAGTTACCCCGGCAACCACAAATTGATTGCCCACACTAAACGGTTCAGAAACTTCTCCTTCGTTTGCATCAAATGCCCATTTTACAATTGTCCGGGCATCCTGCAGGCTTCCAAGTTGCGCATCGTTTTCTTTTACTACAACAGGCACATCCACTTTGGTTAAGCCGTTTTTCTTTACATATTCGTCAAACGCTTTTATATCTCTTGCCATTCCGGAAAGCTTGGTTGCTGCTGTATTTGCAGCATTAACGGTTTCATCACTCGGAATTATTTCTTTAGCAAGGTATGCCACCTTATAGCCTTGTTGTAAATTTTTCTTTTCCAGTATTTCTATATAATGCCAGCCAAATTGTGTTTTTACAACCTTCTTTGTTTCACCTTTTTCATTCAGTAAAAAATCCCCAAATTCTTTTGCAAAACCATCGCCCTGTATGGTAGCAATATCAAACGTCATTACACCTTTATCTTTTTTCGCTGCTTCATCAGTAGAGTATTTTTCTTCCAGCGCTGTAAAATCTGCTCCTGATTTTATTGCCCTTTCAATACTGTCTGTTTTTTGTTTGGAAATACTATCTGGCATTAATGCCTGTCCGGTTTGAGGATTGGTTGTCCCTAATAATATGTGCCTGCATTTTATACTGTCGGGCAAAAGCTTTGTTGAAAGTTTTTTTGCCAGCACATAATTTCCGGCATCCAGGTAAGGCCCAAAAACTTTTCCTTCGGGCAGATTAATTATAGAATCTTTTTCAGGCATCTGCATCTTTGATTTTAAAACATACCCATCAAAGAAATTTATGGCTGTTGTATTTCTTGCCAAAAATGCTTTTGCATTTGTATCTGAAACAAATTGTGGTTTTAAACCTTCTATAAATTTTTTAGCATCTGCGGTATCCTTTGCATTTGGGGCACCGCTAAATGCAACATAGGAGATCATTCTCCCTGCTTCCTGCTTATATTTTATTTTATTTTTTTCAAAATATTTTTCAATATCATCATCGGTTACTTTTATTGCGCTGTCGCTAATTACACTATATGGTATTGCCACATAAGAAATATTTGCGAATGAATTATCTGCTTCATTGTCTTTAGCCACCATCCATGAGGGTGTGTATATACTGCCGGCAATCATAGATGTATATTTTGTATACAAACTATTTAAACGCATGGGGTCTATAACCTGCGAATTAACTGCGGTGCGCTGCTCTTCATATTTTGCTTTTCTTGTTTCTGCCCACCATTGCTGTGCTTTCACAATATCATATTGTCCCGTTTTGGGATCAGTAAATGCCTGTTTTAGTTGTTGCGGTGCATCATCACTAAACATGGTAGCATTCATTTCTTTTGGTGTAAATACCAGGCCAAGCTTATCAAATTCTGAAGCCACAACTTTCTCTGCCACCATCTGGTCCCAAACGCTCTGCATTATTTGCGGCCTCATTGCTGCACCGGCATTTTGATATTGAGCTTCGGCATCTTTTACCTTAGCATTAAAATCATCGTACTCTATATCTTTTCCATTTACAATTCCTATTGTCTTTGAATTTCCGCCGCCAAATAATCCTTTTGCTGCGCCGCTGCGGGCATCCATTAATAAAAATCCGATAAGGCTAAGTGCAATTACCCCAATAACAATGGCGGCTCCTTTATCACGAATGGTCTGAATGATAGACATAGATGTGCTGTACTTTGTTTTAAAATAAGTCGGCAAAAATAAACTAAAATAAGATAGGAACAAAGGGAAGTAAAGCCTGTATTATAAAGCAAAGCAGGCATTTTAAATAGGTTGGAACATGGGTTTATTTTACATTTTTATAACCTGCAAATAATTCTGTTAACAATGCCATGGGGAGAAATTGTATTTCCTGTTGAAAAGCGGCTTGTATTAAAAAAATATTCTTGATAACAGAGCGCTAATTTTCCTGATTACCCAACATTTTTTATAAACAGGATAATAACAAACATTTTACTCTTCCTTCATTCACATGAAATTTTTAAATTTGATAAATAATTTTTTCCTCATACTTTTTAATCCACCTCTGTTAACAAACCGGTCTATGTTCATACCCACATTGTTAATTTACAGTGTTAGTTATTTGTGGATGAGAGTGGATAAGATGGAAGTTTTAATTTTGTATCAGATGAAAATAATTTCCTTTCCACAAATCCACACCCATAATAGTAATAAGCTATTATATAAATAATGTATTAAATACTAATACTATGGCAGATATACACATTGAAGCGGCAAAAAAAAATATCGAACAAAAAGGTTTTTTAGATATTGAGATTGATGTTAACTTGGACCTCTTCTCAGAAATTGAGCGGCTTAAAAAAGAAAAAAATGCCATCATACTTGCCCACTACTACCAGGAACCCGATATACAGGATGTTGCAGATTTTATTGGCGACAGCCTTGGGCTTGCTCAACAGGCCGAGAAAACAAAAGCTGACATCATTGTTTTTGCCGGCGTACATTTTATGGCTGAGACTGCAAAGATCCTTAATCCCCACAAAAAAGTTTTATTACCCGATCTTAAAGCAGGATGTTCCCTAGCAGATTCTGCGCCGGCACAGCTTTTCAAACAATTCAGAGATAAACATCCTGATCACATTGTCATCAGCTACATCAATTGCACTGCAGAAATAAAAGCCCTCAGCGATATAATCTGCACCTCCAGTAACGCACAAAAAATAATTGAAAGCTTACCACCTGAACAGAAAATAATTTTTGCTCCCGATAAAAACCTGGGAGCGTATTTAAAAAAGAAAACAGGGCGTGATATGGTTTTATGGAACGGTGCCTGCATTGTTCATGAAATATTTAGCCTGGAGAAAATTACCAGACTAAAGATCCGCCATCCTAAAGCAAAAGTGATAGCTCATCCTGAATGTGAAGAGCCTGTTTTAAGAGTTGCTGATTTTATAGGCAGCACAACATCTCTCTTAAAATACAGTATGCAGGATGATGCACAGGAATACATTGTTGCAACAGAAACCGGAATACTTCACCAGATGCAAAAAGAATCTCCGCACAAAACATTTATACCGGCGCCGCCTGAAAACATGTGTGCCTGCAATGATTGCCCTTACATGAAATTAAACACGCTTGAAAAATTATACCTGTGCATGGAGTATGAAGAGCCACAAATTATAATGGATGAAAATTTAAGAGCAGCAGCGTTGAAGCCAATTCAGAGAATGCTGGAAATAAGCCACAGGTACGGGTTATAGTTAACAATCTATAATCCCTAATTTATTTCAATCCAATAAAAACTTTTCTATAGTTTGTCACGTTCTTAATTTCTGATTTTATTGGGGGAAACAATACATTTCGCTCAGCTATTTGTTTTGTAAAACAATTTTCATCAATTTCAAAAACTTTAAAAGAATAACTCTCAAGTAAGCTAATAAAATCATCTCCATAAATTCTCAAATGATCAAATTGCCCATAAGCTTTTTCCCGTTCATCTGGATTCGTAATTAACGGATCCTCATAAGTAATTTTTAAATTGTCCCGCTGGGGAACCGTAAAAATGGAATAACCCCCATTTTTTAAAATGCGATAAACTTCTTTAATAGCTTTAGTATCATCTTCTACATGCTCAAGAACATCGCAGGCTATCACACAATCAAAAAATTCATCTTTAATATCGTACATATTCGATATATCAATATAGTAATCAATATTATCATAAGTATAACCTTCAGAAAAGTAGTCAGCGGTTTTATAATTTTTGGCGAACTTTTTAAGCAAGAGCCTAATTATTTTTTCAGGAGCGAAATGAAGTACGGATTTGTTTTTAATTAATTTGGTCAAACTAAAATCATTAATATGCTCAAAGGTTGCCCATAATAATCTATGCCTAACTTCAGAACCACAATTTGGGCATATGATGTACGAATGCCAATCATTACTACGAAATCTATTTGCTTTAAATTTGCAAATATTACATTCCACGTTGCTATTCGCTATTTTAAAATAAAGTAGGCTGGGCAGAAGCAGAACTTTTTTAATGCTTAGTTTTATTAGAGCAACTGCCTTTTCCCAAAATTTATTTTTGAACATCACTCAATATACATAACTCTAACTTAATCGGCTATGGTGGAAATAGTAAATATTCCTTCTGAAAAAATGTTAGCCGAATTCCTGCGGGTACTTACTAGTCGTGAATTTACCGAGGATAGATCTTTGCAATGCGCAGAAATTTTTACAAACAATAGTGTTGATGGAGTGTACTCTCATGGTGTAAACCGCTTTGCAACTTTTGTAAAAATGGTTGATGACGGTTTTGTAAAACCTAACAACATTCCTTCATTAAAAAATAAGCATGCAGGGATAGAACGATGGGATGGAAACCTTGGCCCCGGCCCGTTGAATGCAATGCATGCAACAGATACTGCAATAAATCTTTCGCTGCAATATGGAATTGGCTGTGTGGCATTATCAAATACCAATCACTGGATGCGTGGCGGAGCATATGGATGGCATGCAGCGAAGAAAGGTTTTGTTTTTATTGGGTGGACAAATACAATTGCGAACATGCCGGCATGGGGAGCTGTTGATAACAGGCTTGGCAATAATCCCCTTGTAATTGCAGTGCCGTTTAATGATGAAGCAATTGTTTTGGATATGGCAATGAGCCAATATTCTTTCGGCAGTATGGAGCTTGCAAAAATGAAAGATGAAAAACTGTTGGTAAATGGAGGCTATGATACATCAGGACAATTAACGAAAGATCCTTCTGAAATTATTGCATCCAAACGTCCGCTGCCAATTGGCTACTGGAAAGGAGCAGGCTTATCATTGTTGTTGGATATGCTGGCAACAATATTATCGGGTGGTTTATCAACAAATGAAATAAGTAAGAGCGACGTTGAAACCGCATTGTCGCAGGTTTTTATTGTAATTGATATTTCCAAATTGAATAACCATTCTTCTATCCCCGGTATGATCGCAAACATCATTAATGATTATCACCAGTCAGCAACGGAAGATGAAAAAACCAAGATCCTGTATCCCGGCGAACGTGTTTTGGAAACAAGAAAAAATAATCTTGCCAAAGGAATTCCTGTTATAAAAACTATATGGGAAGAAATTATGCGGTTATAAAAAAAGAGGACACAGCATCCTCTCTTTTAAAAATAAAAATTATAAAATATTACATCTTACTATGAATGGCCTGTGCACTGTCTAAATGTTTTTGCAGCGTAGGCAAAGTTTTAGAAGCAAAACTTTTAAACGCATCATTATTACTGTTGTTGGCTTCTTTTTTAAATTCATCAATATCTTCTTTGTGATCGCTAACCATCATATCCATATAATGTTTGTCAAAACCTGCACCTTTCATTTTACTCATCATATCAAGATGCTTTTGATGATCGGGCAAAAGTGTTGGGGATACTGTAATGTTGTTTGAAGCAGCTAAACTTTTAAGCTCATCATTTGCTTTGCTATGGTCTGTTACCATCATATTGCCAAAATCTTTTACACGATGACTTTTTGAGTTTTGCTGAGCCAGTTGCCCCAGTTGTACTTCAAGCATACCGCCACTGGCAGCTTTGGTTACAAAATCCATAGACGCTTTATTGGGCAATGTGTTGTTAACCATTGAACTTGTATTTGCCGGTTTATCACCACGTGTACTATCGGTAACCGAATGGCTGGCATTGGTATTACTTGTATCAGTGCTGCCATTTTCATCCCTGTTGTTGCACGCTGCAAAAATGCATGTTGCTGCTAAAAATAAAAATGCTATGCTTAACCTTTTCATGATTTATTTTTTTTGGTTAATAATAATTATAAAAGTTCTCTCAAATTGCAGGCCATGTAAAATCAAATTCTCATTAAACGATTTACAGCTTCTTCCAAAGTGCTTTCTTTTTTTGCAAAGCAAAAGCGTAAAACCTTATCGTCTTTTCCGTTTTTATAAAATGCTGATGTAGGAATTGTTGCTACACCAAAATCTTTTGTCAACCGTATGGCAATATCTTTTTCGCTTTCATTGCTCATGCCTTTGTAACTGTACAGTTGAAAATAACTTCCGTGAGAAGGCAATGGAGTAAATTTTGTTTGTGTCATCAGCTTCATAAAATAATCACGCTTATTTTGCAAAAATTTCCCCAGCATTATATAAGATTCTTTATGCTTTAAAAAATCAGCGAGCGCAAATTGCATGGGTGAGTTGCAGCTAAAGCAATTGAACTGGTGAACTTTTCTAAACTCATTGGTTAATGCTGCAGGGGCAATACAATATCCAAGTTTCCATCCTGTGCAGTGATACACTTTACCGAATGAAAAACAAACAAAACTTCTTTCTAAAAGATCAGGATAGCGCAACATGCTTTCATGCTGCATATCATCAAAAATCAAATGTTCGTACACCTCGTCGCTTAAAATAAAAATGTTTGTCCCCGCAACAATACTTTGCAATTGCTTAATATCTTCTTTGCTCAAAACCGCACCGGTAGGGTTGTGTGGAGAGTTAAGCATTATCATTTTTGTTTTAGAAGAAATTTTTTTTCTTACTTCATCCCAATCAATTTTATAATCAGGATAAGTGAGTGGAATTAATACAGGCACAGCGCCATTAATCTTAACATTGGGAATGTAACTATCGTATGCCGGCTCAAAAATAATTACTTCATCCCCCGCTTGCAATACGGTTGTAAGTGCGGTATAAATGGCATACGTACCGCCGGGTGTTACTGTAATTTCTTTATCTGCATTTATTTGTTGCTGGTATAATCCAAAAACTTTTTCTGCAATCACATTTCTTAATGAAGGTAATCCATTCATGTGCACATATTGGTTATGGCCAGCTTTCAAGTGTTGGCTTACCAATGATATTAATTCTTCACTTATTGGATAATCAGGAAAGCCCTGGCCCAGATTGATGGCTTTGTATTCAACAGCAAGGGAGCTCATTACTGTAAAAATAGTAGGACCTATAGAAGGAAGCTTGCTTGTAATTGATGGTGACAAAAGGAAATTATTTTTGATGACAGATTCATCAAAAATAATTAATTGTGTTGTGAAAAATATTTTGATCTGTTGCCCACTTTTTTACGGCGGTAAAAAACAATGATCAAAGGAAAAAGCCACAACGTTTTTGAAAGATATTTTGTGGCAGTATGGAAGAGAGAGGCGTGTGGTGCAGCAGCAGCATTTTCATTCCCGAAAGTAACCGATAGATTTTTTCCAAATTTCCAGTCAAGATCTTTAAAACGGGTTGTGTCATAATATTTTTTCAGGTTGTCTGCGCAACAATTCCACTTACTTTCTAAACGGTCACTGTCGGGAATGTTTGGTTCCATATTGGGATCAAAAAAATACCAATTGTTGTTAAACTTTAATTCAGTTGCATAATGATGGGGAAAGCCTACAAAACGATAGGGGATATTTTTTCTTTTCATTACCTCCATCAATACTATAGATTGCTGTGAGCATCCACCAAAGCTATATTTTAAAATATCGTCGGGCTTAACAATAGATGCCAGGCCATACCCAAAAAAATATTCACCGGTAGCGGCTATCCAGTTTTGATTTAGCGGATACCTGCTGAAGCCATGATAGAAGCGCATTCTAAGAATTTTAGAAACGGTAAGTGCATAGGCAAATGAATTAGGAGCAATATTATTTTGCTTACCAATACTGTCGGATACTTCAATAAGCTTTTCTGTTGAGTTTATATAAGCAAGCCGGGGATCAAACTGTTCTTTATGATCGTATAGCGGTGTTTTTTCAAGATGAACATTGAAAAAATTGGGGAGCAATAATAATGCGGAAAAGACTATTAAAATTAATTTCATAAAATATCATCTTGTGTAAATCAAAAACCTGTATAAAGATGATAAACGTGAAATGCAGCGTTTTATTATTTTAACTATAGCTATAAAAACTTATCCCCCTTATTTCTTTTTACTTCGGCGAGGTATTCTTTTATTTCCTGTTCTTTATCTTTTTTGCAGATAAGCAAAACGTCTTTTGTGTCCACAATAATAAAATCTTCAAGCCCCTGTAACAGCACAAGCTTTTTATTATCTGCGTGAACAACATTTTTTCTGGCATCAAAGACCATTACATTATCCCCGGCAACTGCATTTTCTAAATAATCTTTTTCAAGATTTTCATAAGCGCTTCCCCATGTTCCCAGGTCACTCCATCCGAATGATGAAGGAATAACATAAACATTATCTGCTTTTTCTATAATACCATAGTCAATAGAAATGTTTACACACTGGGGATATATTTTTTCTATTGCATCTTTTTCATTTGGTGTATTAAACATTTTTTTTCCGGCATCAAAAACCTCGTGTATTTCCGGCAGATATTTTTCAAAAGCAGTTATTATACTTTTTGTTTGCCAGGCAAAAATGCCGGAGTTCCATAAAAAATCTCCACTGGCTAAAAATGTTTTTGCCAGTTCCAGGTCGGGTTTTTCAGTAAATGTTTTTACCTTATAAATATTGTCTGTTACAGATTGTTCTTCGTATTGAATATAGCCATACCCTGTATTGGGATGAGAAGGTTTAATGCCCATTGTTAATAAAGCATTATGCTTTTCTGTAAAAGCAAGCGCCTCTAAACTTACTTTTATAAAAGAGGTTTCTTCTAAAATAATATGATCGGCAGGGGTGCATATTAAATTGCTTTTTGGATCGAGCTGCTGCAATTTATAAGCTATATAGGCAACACATGGAGCCGTATTTTTTCTTGAAGGCTCACATAAAATATTATCCGGGTTTATATCCGGAAGTTGTTTTGAAACAATATCACAATATTGCTGCGCAGTAACTACATAAATATTTTCTTTAGGAATAAATTGTGCAAACCTGTCATAGGTAGACTGGATCAATGTTCTGCCATGGTTTAAAATATCCAGAAATTGTTTTGGAAATCCTGTACGGCTCATTGGCCAAAAGCGGCTTCCTATTCCGCCGGCCATAATTGCCACATAATTATTTTTCTTCATTGTTCTTTCCACATTAAATTATTCCTTCACGAACCAGGTCGTGCAAATGGATTATGCCTGCATATTTTTTATTATTAACAACAAGCAATTGACTGATATTGTTTTTTCTCATTAAATCCAATGCATCTGCAGCAAGCTGGGATTGTGATATTGTTTTTGGATTAACTGACATAATATCTTTTGCCATAATGTTGTGTAATAAAATATTTTTTTCCAGCATCCGGCGTAAATCGCCGTCCGTAATAATTCCGGCGATATATTTATTCTTATCCAAAACCGCAGTAGCGCCCAAACGATTTTTTGTTATCTCTACAATTACATCTTTTAAAGAACTTTTTTCATCTACATGTGGCTTTTCATTTTGGAAGGAAAGGTCGGAAACTTTCAGGTATAATTTTTTTCCCAACGTTCCCCCGGGATGAAACTTTGCGAATTCATCAGCACCAAAACCCTTAGCGTACATTAAACAAATTGCGACAGCATCACCCATTACCATTTGTGCTGTTGTGCTGCTTGTTGGCGCTAAATTATTGGGGCAAGCCTCTTTACTTACGGTAGTATTTAAAATTAAATCCGCCTGCCTGGCTAAATAAGATTGCATTTGCCCAACCATAGCGATTATTTTATTTTTAAAGTTTTTTACAATCGGCACCAAAACTTTTATTTCCGGGCTGTCACCACTTTTACTAATTATCATTACCACATCATCCTGCTGTATCATTCCAATATCCCCGTGTATTGCATCAGCAGCATGCATGAATAATGATGCGGTTCCTGTACTATTAAGCGTTGCTACTATTTTTTGGGCAATGATTGCACTTTTACCCATGCCGCTTATCACTAACCTTCCTTTACAATTTATTATCAGATCAATTATTTTTTTAAAATCATTATTGATAAAAGCCACCAGGCCTGCAACGGAGTCTGCTTCCTGCGTGATAGTTTGTTTGGCTAAAGAAATGATATCAGGTTTTTGCATTTATATTTTACTGATTAAACCATGCAGAGAAAGAAAGGAATTCATTAACCCCATTACGTATTTAGTGATGAAAAATCTCTTAGAAAAATTCTGTGCAAACGTACTTTAATTGCATGATAAGGCAAAAAGTCACGAACTTATTTTATTAAGCAATTTTTAAAAGCGTATCTTAATATCTTAACAAAAGTTTTCATTGCTCCATCTTAGATCGTTCTCAATGGTTTTGCCTTTGCAATTTGAATTACCTTTGAGAACTTTTTAAAAATTGTGAGCAGGAATGTTATGACGATGATAAATACAAAAACGAAAAGTGATTCTAAAATCACTATAAAGAAAAAATCCGCAGATAATTCATCTTCAGAACTTAGCCAACACCTCCGGAAATATTTTGGGTTTGATGGATTTAAAACTCCCCAGGAAGAAATTATTAAAACTCTTCTTAGTGGCAAGGATACTTTTGTAATTATGCCAACCGGGGGTGGTAAAAGTCTTTGTTATCAGCTACCGGCACTTATTAGTAAAGGTTGTGCAATAATTGTATCTCCATTAATTGCATTGATGAAAAATCAGGTTGATCTTATGCGGGGATACAGTACAAGTGATGATGTAGCTCACTTTTTAAACAGTACATTAAACAAAGGGCAGCAAAAAATTGTAAAAGAAGACCTTGTTTCCGGCAAAACAAAAATGCTTTATGTAGCACCGGAAACACTTACCAGGGAAGATAATGTTGAGTTTTTTAAAGAATTGGAAATTTCTTTTTTTGCAGTGGATGAAGCACATTGTATAAGTGAATGGGGACATGATTTTAGACCTGAATACCGCAGGCTTAGAGAAATAATGGATCAGATAAATAAAGATATTCCGGTAATTGCACTAACAGCCACAGCCACTCCTAAAGTTCAAAGTGACATTGTAAAAAACCTTGGATTGCGTGATCCCAATATTTTTATTTCTTCCTTTAACCGTCCCAATCTTCATTATGAAGTTCAACCTAAAATAAACAAAGATCAGGCAGTAAAGAGCATAGTAAAATATATTTCCCAAAACATGGGGAAGAGTGGGATAATTTATACATTAAACAGAAAGACAACCGAAGAGTTAGCAGAGATGCTTATGGCTAACGGTATTAAGTCTGTGGCATATCATGCCGGGTTAGATGCTAAATTAAGAGCAAGAAGACAGGATCAGTTTTTAAACGAAGAGGTGCAGGTAATAGTTGCTACGATAGCCTTTGGTATGGGTATAGATAAACCCGATGTGCGTTTTGTTATACATTACAATATTCCTAAATCAATTGAAAATTATTATCAGGAAACGGGTAGGGCCGGCAGGGATGGCCTTGAAGGAAAATGCATTCTGTATTATTCTCATAAAGACGTCTCCAAGCTCGAACATTTAATGAAAGATAAGGCACTAAGCGAAAGAGAAGTGGGAGCACAATTGATAAATGAAACCGTTGCATACTCTGAAAGTGCGGTGTGCCGTAGAAAAATCTTACTTAGTTATTTTGGCGAAGAATATGATAAGGAAACATGTGGAGGCATGTGCGACAACTGCAAAAATCCGAAAGAGTTAATTGAGGCTAAAACAGAGATGCAACAGGCGCTTAAAGTTATTAAAGCTTTAAATCAGGGCTTTACAATGGAGTATACAATTGGTGTATTAACGGGCAATCTTAATCCGCAAATAAAAATGTACAGACACGATGAGCTGGAGTTATTTGGGATAGGGAAAGAAAAAGATGAACATTTTTGGAATTCGCTTTTGAGAAAAATGTTGCTTGAAAATAGTATTCAAAAAGATATAGAAGAATATGGCGTATTAAAACTTACCAAAAAAGGTGAGATCTTTTTAAAGAAACCCACAACTTTTAAAGTAGCATTGAATAATAAATTTGAAGAGGCTAATGCAGATGATGATGATGGCGAAGGCGGTGCCGGTATTAATGGAAGTGCTTCCGATGAAGTATTATTTGAAATGTTGAAAAAACTGCGGCAGGACGAAGCAAAAAAACATAATCTGCCACCCTTTGTTTTATTTCTTGAAAACAGTTTGCAGGATATGGCATCCCTCTATCCCACAACGATACAGGAGCTTGAAAAATGTCAGGGAATTAGTAAAGGCAAGGCTTTAAAGTTTGGAAAACCATTTGCCGCCCTGATAAATAAATATGTGGAAGAAAATGAAATTGAGAAGCCGGATGAATTTGTGATGAAAAGTGTATTGAACAAAAACAATAATAAAATTTTTATTATTCAGAATGTAGACAAAAAAATGCCCTTAGAACTTATTGCAAAAAATAAAACATTAAAGCTGGAAGAACTTTTAGAAGAGATGGAGACTATTGTTGCAAGTGGAACAAAGTTGAATCTGGATTATGCAATTGAAGATATTGTTGAAGAATATGAGAGAGAAGAGATCATTGATTATTTTAAGGGATGTCAAACATCAAGCCTTGATATTGCAAAAGAAGAATTAGCAGATGGAAATTACAGTTGGGAGCAATTAAAAATTATGAGAATAAAGTTTTTGTGTGAATACGGGAACTAAACAATGTAAATCTTATATTTGCTGCCCGAATTTAAATTAATGGTGCGGTAGCTCAGTCGGTAGAGCAAAGGACTGAAAATCCTTGTGTCGGCGGTTCGATCCCGCCCCACACCACAAAAAGAAACTTTAAAAAATAAAACCACAATTACGTTGTGGGTTTTTATTTTAAAAAACAATTTATTTATTCTCTTCCGCTTTTTTTACTTCTTCAATTACATGTTCTATAGATTGTGAAGACTGCATACTATCAGAGCTTTTAGCATTTTCAGCAATTGTTGAATAATGTTTTGCCAGATCTCTTATCTCCTCTTCGGTTTTTTCTTCTACATTAATAATTCGGTTACTGGCATTATCATGAGACGCAACCAATTCATTCATTTTTAAATGTAGCGCTGCTGAAAAACGGTTTACTGATTTTTGAATAATAAATATGCTTAAAAAGGTGACAGAAAATATTATATCCATAATAAGATTATGCCTTGGTTCACTATATACTTTTTCATCTGTAAAATATCTAATAACCAATGATAGAGCTAACATAAAGGTTATTGAATTCCCTAATACCCGTGTTGCAGCCAGACTAAATTTTTCGAAAGTAGTTTCAACTATCTTATATAAATCTTTCATTTTATTTTTTTAAACAAGAATATATATAAGATGTATGCTAACAACTTTTGAACCATTTTAAATGCAGAATAATACCGAAAGTCATCTTCCATAATCATCCTGCAATCGTACAATGTCTTCTTCGTTGCTGGGATTGGTACCATCTGTATGTTGCCATATTTCAGCTACAATTCCCCAGGTATCTAAACCTATTAATCTATGTCGCAAGCCTTTCCTTAATTTAATAATCGAACCGGGAATATATATTTTCATTTCATTTTCTTCGTCCGTTTCACTTGTCACTATTCCCACATCTCCATCAATAACTTTCCATAATTCAGCTCTACGGAAATGGTATTGCCAACTCAGTCTTTTTCCAGATTCTACAACTAATATTTTAGGACTCAACTTGTTACCATGGAATAAATCAATTTGGTTCAGGGTGGAGAAATATTCGTTTATAAAGCTTTCCGATTGGTTTTCGTTTATCACGAAAAATCCACCCCATGGTCTATCCATATCTTTACTAATAATATTGAGTTTGCTATGTAATAAATGTTTTTCAATTGTTTCGAAAACAATATTTCTATTTGTTTCACGGGAAAAAGATAATTTCATTTATTTAGTTTTAAAGAATAGCCAAACATTTAGCGGCCCATATAAATTAAAAGGATTTGTACATCACTCGGGTTTACACCACTAATTCTACTAGCCTGTCCTAAAGTTTGTGGCCTGATATTACTAAACTTTTGTCTAGCTTCATTTGAGAGAGAGTGGATTTTATCATAATTAAAACTTTCCGGAATAATCTTTTCCTCAAGAGTACTCATTCGGCTTACAAGTTCTTTTTCCTTTTGAATATAAACATCATATTTAAGTTGGATTTCTGCCTGCTCCAATGTTTCAGTTTGGTAATGTTTTAAATGTGAGTTTAATGATGGGCTGGCTTTCATCATATCACCCAAGTTTATGGCAGGCCTTAATATTAATTGAGAAGCCCTTTGTTTTTTATCCAAAGAGGATGAATTTAAAGCCATTAAATATGGGTTTATTTCATCCATGTCAAAAATAAATTCGGATAATATTTTTTTTATTTCCGAGACATTCTCACTTTTAGTTTTTACTTTGTCCATTCGTTCCTGAGAAGCTAATCCGATTCGATAACTTTTTTCTGTTAACCTGATATCGGCATTATCTTGGCGTAAAAGTGTTCTAAATTCTGCCCTGCTGGTAAACATCCTATATGGTTCATCAGTACCTTTATTTATTAAGTCATCTATTAAAACACCAATATATGCCTCATTTCTTTTCAAAATAACTGCTTCGAGATCATTTATTTTTTGGTGAGCATTAATGCCAGCCATTAATCCCTGACATGCAGCTTCTTCATAACCGGTTGTCCCATTTATTTGTCCTGCAAAAAATAAATTTTTGATTAACTTAGTCTCAAGTGTGTTTTGTAGTTGAGTAGGAGGAAAATAATCATATTCTATAGCATAGCCGGGACGAAATATTTTGCATTTTTCAAACCCAACAATTTCTCTAAGTGCTTGAATTTGAATATCTTCTGGCAAGGAAGAGGAAAACCCATTAACATAGATTTCAACCGTATTCCACCCCTCAGGTTCAATAAAAAGCTGATGGCGTTCTCTCTGTGAAAATCTGGTGATTTTATCCTCTATACTAGGGCAATATCTGGGTCCTACCCCCTGAATCCGGCCCTGAAACATTGGACTTTTGCTAAAACCACTCTCAAGTACCTGATGTACCTTTTTATTAGTATAAGCTATCCAACAGTTTTTTTGTTGAGAAGGTTTTTTGGTATTTGTAAAAGAAAAGCCCTTTATTTCTTTATCTCCGTTTTGAACCTCAAATTTGGTATAATCCAAACTTCTGCCATCTATTCTTGGTGGAGTTCCGGTTTTGAGACGATTGCTTTTAAACCCCCAATTTTGTAATTGCTCTGTAATTCCAGTAGAGTTTTTTTCAGAAACCCTTCCTCCTGCCATTTGCTTTTCACCAATATGAATTATCCCGTTTAAAAATGTGCCATTAGTTAGAATTACGGATTTACCCAGAATTTCATGACCTAATCTGGTTCTAACCCCTGCTATTTTACTATCTAGTTTGGCCAAACCGATTACCATATCCTGATAAAAATCAATATTAGGGTTTTGCTCTAGAACTTGCCTCCATTTTAAAGAGAAAAGACTTCGATCGTTTTGAGTTCTAGGGCTCCACATTGCAGGCCCTTTGCTTTTATTCAACATCCTAAATTGAATCATAGTTTCATCAGTGACTATCCCACTATAGCCCCCCATAGCATCTATTTCCCTGATTATCTGTCCTTTAGCAATACCGCCCATTGCTGGATTACAACTCATTTCTCCAGCAGTTTGCAAATTCATGGTGATTAATAGTACTTTACTGCCTAAATTAGCAGCTGCACTTGCTGCCTCACACCCCGCATGGCCAGCGCCTACTACTATTACGTCATAAGTTGGGAACATCTGACAAAATTACAAGAACCAATTTTAACCTCCAATTTGAGTTTCACGTGAAACAATATACATTTTAAGATATTTTTCTTGTAGTATCTCCATTTTAACTGCAGCGTACTTAGGATTATCTAAATAGCCACATAAATGTAAACAACTATGAATAATTACCCTGTAAAGTTCATCTTGGTAAGAAAAATTTAAAGATTTAGCATTTGCAATGATTCGATCAATGCTGATATATATCTCTCCTATAATTGGATTTCCTGAATTAGAAAGAATAAAACTTAAAGTGTCGGTATAGTAATCATGATTTAAAAATTCTTTATTTAGTGATAGTAAATATTCATCTGTACAAAAAATGACATCAACACTTTTTATAAGAATACTCTCTTTTTTAAATATAGTAAGAAGAAATTCTTTTAAACCCCTTCTTTGTCTAAGCCTCGATTTAATATTGATTTCGTGAAAACGTATTATATTCAAAGACATATGGAAACCCGAAAATATAGAAGTTTGCAAAGAATATATTTACATCCTGGATGCTTAAAAAATTATCAGATATGAAGGTGGGAAAATTTGTACGAATAAACTCTTTCATAGATAATGATATTTTCTTAAAATTGATGGAGATGGGGTGTTTGCCGGGAGAAATAATTAGTATAGAAAAAATTGCTCCATTAGGAGATCCTATTTCCATTAAGGTTTCGGGATATTTTTTAAGCTTACGTTTAAACGAAGCAGAAACTATATTGGTAGAAGATATATAAATTATTGATAATCAATATTTTAAATGAAAATTGGTCTTTATTTCGGCTCATTTAATCCAATACATGTAGGACACCTAATTATTGCAAATTATATTGCGAATAATACAGATTTAGAACAAGTTTGGTTTGTTATCTCTCCTCAAAATCCATTAAAAGCCAACAATACACTATTAAATAAATATCACAGAAAATATCTCATTGATGTTGCGATAGATAGTGAGAAAAAACTAAGATCAAGTACTATTGAATTTTCTTTACCAATTCCTTCATATACGATAAATACTTTAACGTATTTAAAGGAGAAATATCCTAATTCTACATTTTCAATTATTATGGGAAGTGATAGCTTGCAAAATATAACTAAGTGGAAAAATTATGAAGTATTGATCAAAAACTATCAAATATTAGTTTATGAAAGAGCAGGATTTATTTATGAAAATAATTTCGGTAAAAATATTCTTATACTAAAAGCCCCACTACTCAATATTTCTTCAACGAAAATCCGCGACATGATAAAAAAGGGGAACTCAATTAAATTTCTTGTTCCAGATGTTGTAAAAGAAGAAATTGAAAAAAATCATTACTATAAATAACGATCTAAAATATCCAACCTAGTAATAAACAGCCAAACACTACATAAGGAGATTTTATTTTTGTAAAACTTAATAAACAAAACGTTCCTATTATTACTCCAATATTAATAAAACTAACCGTTTTAAAATTAGCAATTGATATGTCATGTAATAAATAAAATGTTGCCGCCCACATTATGCCCACTACTGCTGCGTTTATCCCCTCTAAAGCCCGATAAACAATAGGATATTTTTTTAGATTATGCCATACCGGATAAAAAAATAAAACTAACAAGGCACTTGGTAAGAAAATAGCAATAGCACCAATTATACAACCAAGTATTTGCATGAATTTTCCTTCCGGTCGCATTACCAATCCACCTGTATAAGAAACCACAGAAAAAACAGGGCCGGGTATAGCTCTTACCATACCCCAACCGGTTAAATATTCCTCTCGTGTTATATTGTATTTTATTTTATCTCTTACCACATACTGATCATACATTAATGGCATTAAAACATCTCCTCCTCCAAAAACTAAACTTCCAAAGCGATAAAAATTTTCAAATAAAGCAAAGCTTCGCTTATTTTCCCAGTTATGAGTTCGTGAAACTTCACTAAAAATTCCGGCTATAATAAAAATCAAAACAAATAACCAGATATTAGTCCACTTAATCAATTTTGGTTTTAATGCTTTATTTCTTGGATAACGCTTATCGCTGAAATTTGTAACAACCCCCCCAAGGATTATCAGAATTGGAAAAACCCACGGTGTCTTAAACAAGATAAATGTGATTAATAATGACAAAAGCATTATCACGTATGTGATCAAATTTATTATCGAAGTTTTATAAATCCGATAGGCAGCAAATGCTAAAAATCCAACAGCCATAGGTTGTATGAATTTAAAAATACTTAGACCGGAATGTTTTGTATCTATATATTGAACAGCGAATGAGAATACAGACATTAAAGCACAGGCAGGCAATATCCATATAATCAGTGTAACAACCGCCAAAGGAACACCACCTCTTTTATATCCGATTAAGGTTAATGTTTGAGTAGAAGAAGCTCCGGGAAGCAGTTGACAAAACGAAACGTAATCCATTAATTCCTCTTTGGTAATATCCCTTCTTCTATCAACAAAAGTTTTCATCATCATTCCCAAATGACCCTGAGGGCCGCCAAAAGCAGAGATACTATAAAAAAAAACGGCTTTTAAAAATGAACCATGACGCAGAAGCATTCTTTGAAAATACTAAAAATAAAAAATGTCTTTTATATTGAAGAACCCAATTCTATGAATTAGGTTTTACAAATGTAAATTTGTGTATGAAAATAAATCAAGTTAAATCTTTATTCAATAAATCAGCAAACGTTTTACTTTATTTTATTTTATTTTACCCGATAGCTTCCTGTTCCCCTTCTAAATATCTTAACGAAACTAATTATCAATTTAAAAACCCTTCAGGAAAACCAGACTATTCAAACTTAAATTATTGGGCATCGCATCCATGGAAAACAGATGCTGCAGATAATATTCCATTGTCTATCCAAAATAAAAAAGAAGACTCGTTGGTTGATGTATTCTTTATTCATCCTACAACATATACAGATGTAAAAATGTCTATGGGCTGGAATGCCGAGATAGACAATGAAGCATTGAACAAAAAAACCGATAACTCAACTATTTTATACCAGGCAAGTGTGTTTAATGAGCACTGTAGAATATTTGCTCCCCGATATCGGCAGGCAAATTTAAAGGCCTTTTATACAATGGATAAATTAGAAGCCGAAAAAGCCTTCGATCTTGCTTATGAAGATCTGAAAGCTGCATTTGAATATTATCTGAAATATTACAATCATGGCAGGCCAATAATAATTGCATCGCACAGCCAGGGCACATTGCATGCAGGTAGATTATTAAAAGAGTTTTTTGAAAGAAAACCGCTACAGAAAAAATTGGTATGTGCATATATAATTGGATTGCCGGTTTTCCAAAATTATTTTATGGAATTGCAGCCATGTTCTGATTCTACATCTACCGGTTGCTTTGTTAGCTGGCGAACATTTAAGGAAGGGTACATAGCCCCTTTTATTGCAAAAGAAAAAGAAGTTGCTTATGTTACAAACCCTCTCACATGGACTATATCAGAAGAGTTTGCACCAGCCAAATTAAACAGGGGCGGCATTCTGAAGAATTTTAATAAGGTAGTACCGGGAGTAGTAAGTGCACAGGTACACGGGAATATTTTATGGACGAGTAAGCCAAAATTTTTTGGAAATATTTTTTTGAAAACAAAGAACTATCATATTGCCGACTACAATTTATTTTACATGAACATTAAAGAAAATGTGACAACAAGGATTACATCCTTTCTAAAAAAATAATCCGAATTAAAACTCTGCACTCTTAGGCGTTCTTGGGAAAGGAATTACATCTCTGATATTTGTCATACCAGTTACAAATTGAACAACCCTCTCAAAGCCAAGCCCAAAGCCGGCATGAGGAACAGACCCAAATCTTCTTGTATCTAAATACCAATCCAATTCTTCAGTTGATACATGCATTTCATTCATGCGTTCAGTAAGCTTATCTAATCTTTCTTCTCTTTGTGAACCACCGACTATTTCACCAATACCCGGTGCTAAAATATCCATTGCAGCAACTGTTTTTCCATCATCATTCTGGCGCATGTAAAACGCCTTTATTTGTTTTGGATAATCTATTAATATTACCGGTTTTTTAAAATGTTTTTCTACAAGATATCTTTCGTGTTCGCTTTGCAGATCAACTCCCCATTCTTCAATTAAATATTGAAATTTCTTTTTCTTATTATGATTTGATTCTTTTAAAATTTGTACGGCTTCTGTATAAGTTAGCCGCTCAAAATTATTGTTGATTACAAATTCTAATTTTTCAATTAGCCCCATTTCGCTTCGCTCCTGTTGGGGCTTTTGTTTTTCTTCTTCGGCCAACCGTTGCGATAAAAATTCAAGATCTTCTTTATTGTTTTCTAAAGCATAGCTAATAATATACTTAATAAATTCTTCCGCAAGGTTTGCATTATCTTCAAGATCATAAAAAGCCATCTCTGGTTCTATCATCCAAAATTCTGCAAGATGTCTTGCCGTGTTACTATTTTCTGCACGAAAAGTTGGACCAAAAGTATAAACATCTGCAAGCGCCATTGCAGCAAGCTCTCCTTCTAATTGCCCGCTTACGGTAAGATTAGTTGCTTTGCCAAAAAAATCTTCTTTATAATTTATTGAACCATCTTCATTTTTTGCAGGATGGGTTAAATCAAAGTTGGTAACATGAAACATTTCTCCTGCACCTTCTGCATCCGATGCAGTTATAATGGGTGTGTGCAGGTAAACAAATCCTTTATCATTAAAAAATTTATGAACAGCAAAAGCCAATGTATGGCGAACCCTGAAAACCGAAGCAAATGTGTTGGTTCTAAAACGCAGGTGGGCTATCTCTCTTAAAAATTCAAGACTGTGTTTTTTTGGCTGTAGCGGATATTTTTCAGCATCACTATCTCCTAATATTTCAATTGAATTTGCTTTTAATTCTATTTTTTGTCCTTTTCCTAATGAAGAAATCATCTCTCCGCTAACCTTTAAAGCAGCCCCTGTTGTTATTCTTTTTAAAATAGATTCCTTAAACTTCCCAAGCTCTGCTACAACCTGTAAATTATTATTGGTGCTTCCATCATTTAAAGCAATAAATTGATTATTTCTGAAAGTGCGCACCCATCCCATAACTATAACCCCAGAGCTAAGGCTCTCATTTGCCAGCAGATCCTTTATTCTTGTTCTTTTATTAAACATATTGTTATTTTGGTGGGTAAAGATACAGGATACATATAAACACAATATGCCGGGATGTGCTGATAGAATTACTGTAAATAAATGTCTGTTATCTTACAGGTTATGGCTTAGATAATCATTTGGAAACTGCAAAGTTCAATCAGGAAAGAAAAAAAGTAGGATAGAAAATATTTCCTTTTTTTATAAATTTATCTTATTATTGCATTGGAATCAACTGATAGGTTCTCCTTTTTCTCTAAGCTTTTCAGTTTAATAATAGAATCCATTCCATATAAATCATCAAAATTTATAGTTCACACTTTAAGACCGTTTTTGAGTTTCAATCTACAAGCATTTTATGTACGACATTTCACAACTGAACGACCTGCTCGTTCCTGAGTTGCAGGATATAGCAATAGAACAAAATATTTCCGACGCAAAAAAATTAAATAAGCAGGAACTTATTTCACAAATCCTGAATAAACAAAACACAATGAATATTGGTACTGATGGCGAAAAGCCAAAAAGAAAAAGAATTATTAAACCTGCTGCGGATGCAAATAACGATATTCCCAAAGGTGAAGAAGAAAAGGTGAAACACGAACCGAGAATGAAAAAGTCTGAAGTAATTGTAGTTGATAAAAAGAAAAGTATTAAAAAAGAAAAAGAAGAAGAGCCAAATGATGATGATCAGCCTACAGATGAACAAGACAATGAAGATTCGCAAAATAGCCCAATGTCAATTGCGCCGGCCCTTGTTAGCTTATTAAACGATGACGTACCGCAAAGCGGCGAAACCCAAAGCAACGGAGGATCTGCTGTGCAGCAAAGAAACTATCCGCAACGCAGAGAGCCTGCATTTAATATTGAATTTGATGGTATCATTTTAGGCGAAGGTGTTTTGGAAATGATGCCTGATGGATATGGGTTTTTAAGAAGCAGTGATTATAATTATTTATCATCTCCTGATGATATTTATGTATCTCCTTCACAAATAAAATTGTTTGGATTAAAAACAGGCGATACCGTTTATGGATCTGTTCGCCCACCAAAAGAAGGTGAAAAATATTTTGCATTATTAAAAGTTGAAACTATAAATGGCAAAGGTCCTGAAGAAGTTCGTGACCGTGTGCCGTTTGATTATCTCACACCATTATTTCCATTTGAGAAATTAAATTTATTTACAGAATCCAATAATCTTTCTACAAGAATTATGGACCTGTTTACCCCAATTGGTAAAGGCCAGCGTGGATTAATTGTTGCCCAGCCAAAAACCGGTAAAACAATGTTGCTGAAAGAAATTGCAAATGCAATTGCAGCCAATCACCCCGAATGTTATTTGATGATCGTGCTGGTAGATGAAAGACCGGAAGAGGTAACGGATATGGAGCGTAGTGTAAGGGCAGAAGTTATTGCATCTACATTTGACGAACCTGCTGATAAACATGTGAAAGTTAGTACGATGGCATTGCAAAAAGCAAAACGCCTTGTAGAATGTGGACATGATGTTGTGATATTATTAGATAGTATAACACGTTTGGCACGGGCACACAATACTGTTGCACCGGCAAGTGGTAAAGTTTTATCAGGTGGTGTGGAAGCTAATGCAATGCAAAAACCAAAACAGTTTTTTGGGGCTGCACGTAAAATTGAACATGGCGGATCTCTTACAATAATTGCTACAGCGCTTGTTGATACAGGAAGCAAAATGGATGAGGTAATATTTGAAGAGTTTAAAGGAACGGGTAACATGGAATTACAATTAGACAGGCGCTTATCTAACCGAAGAATTTTTCCTGCAATAGATATTGTTGCATCTTCTACAAGGCGTGACGATCTTTTATTGGACAAAGATGTTCTTAAGCGCATGTGGGTGTTGCGCAATCACATGGCAGACATGAACCCTGAAGAAGCTATCAATACATTAATGAAAAATATGAAAGGCACAAAAGATAATATGGAATTTCTGACTTCGATGAATGGATAGAATTTAATTAGTAATTTCTTTTACAGTATTTTTTGGTTGAGAATTATTTTCTTTAATGAAAAACATTATTATGCTGCCTGCAAGCATTGATAAACCACCGCATAAGATTGTATAATTAGTTTCGCCGTTAAAAAACTTTGTTATTAAACCTAATATTGCCGCAGCAAATATTTGCGGTATCACTACCGAAAAGCTAAAAATTCCAAAATAAAAGTCTGTGTTTTCATCTGCTAATTCCCCTACAATTCTGTATGGAATATTTGAAATAGCTGACCATGCAATACCAATTAATAAAAACGGAATAAACAGCAACCATCTGTTATTAATTAAAAATAAAAGCATAATACCTATACTACCGGTTAATAACAAAATTGCATGCAGACGGCACATACCTGTTTTTTTATAAATCCGGGGTAAATAAAAAGCAAAAAAAGCGGCAAATAAACTATAAAAAGCAAAGCAATAGCCAACCCAGCTTATTCCTTTTTCAAATTCTTTTGTTGACGAATCAATAGCATTAAAAACGTATTTGGTAATCAAGGGTGTTGCATATATCCATAAAGCAAATAAGCCAAACCAGGTAAAAAATTGTACAATAAATAATTTGGCCATCAACACCGGCAAAGCCATTATCTTGTTTATAAATAATTTTATTTGTTTCATTAATTGCGTAACAAAGTTTAGATAAAATAGTTTACTAATAATTAATTTGCTTTGCAATGAGCATTGAAAAAATAGATATTGAAAAATTTTTGCAGCTGGCGAATCAATATCCTGTTATTGATGTACGCAGCCCGGCAGAATATAGCCATGCACAAATTCCCGGTGCATATTCTCTTCCATTATTTACTGATGAAGAAAGAAAAATAGTTGGAACTACCTATAAACAACAAAGCAGGGAAGCGGCTATTAAAATTGGATTAGATTTCTTTGGAGTAAAGATGAAGAAGATGGTGGAAGAAGTGGAAACAATTGCAGGCTGCCAGTTACCGGTTACCGATAACCAGCAACCGGTAACCGGCAACACCATTTTGGTTCACTGCTGGCGTGGAGGAATGCGAAGTGCAGCCGTAGCCTGGCTTTTGGATATGTATGGTTTTAAAGTGTATATATTAACCGGAGGATATAAAGCATTTCGAAATTGGGTATTAAAGCAATTTGATGCAATGTATAATTTAAAAATATTAGGTGGTTATACCGGCTCAGGAAAAACAGTAATACTTCAGGAATTAAAACGCAAAGGCTATCCAGTTATTGATCTTGAAAATATTGCAAACCATAAAGGCTCTGCATTTGGGGCGATTGGAGAAAACCCCCAACCCACCCAGGAGATGTTTGAAAACGTATTGGCAATAGAATTACATAAAGCAGGAAGCAGGAAGCAGGAAGTAAGAGATAGAAATCTTATCTCAGATTTCTTACCTCATACTTCAGATATTTGGATAGAGGATGAAAGCCAGCGAATTGGAAAGATGATCATACCAAATACATTTTGGGAGAAGATGAGAGAAAGCCCTGTTTATTTTTTAGATATTCCCTTTGAAGAAAGATTAAATTACCTGGTGGATACTTACGGCAATTTTGAAAAAGAAAAATTGTCAGAAGCTATTGAACGAATTCAAAAAAGATTGGGTGGGCTTGAAACAAAGAATGCAATAAGCTTCTTATCAGAAGATAATACCAGGGAATGCTTCAGCATATTATTAAAATATTATGATAAGCTTTATGCGAAAGGCCTGCACAATAGAAAAAATTATGAGGTATTATTAAATATAATTCCCTGCACAGGCGTTAATAGTACTATTAATATAAATAAACTGTCGCCTCAGGAAGTATGAAGAGCCTTTTAATTTTTTTGTTACTGCCAATAAAACTTTTTTCACAGGACGTAGAAGGGGTGTGGACTGGTACTTTATATCATGATACCATCAAGAAATATTTTCCCTATGAAATAGCCATTACTGAAAATAATGGTAAGCTTAGTGGTTTTTCTCATACTATTTTTATTGATGAAAATAATATTTCAGAAACGGGCGTAAAAAAATTAAAAGTAAAAAAGAAGGGAGATAAAATATTAATAGAAGACGATGAATTAATTTATGATAATTATACAGTCCGCCCTCCTAAAGGAGTAAGACAATATTGTGTTTTAAGTTTAATTCAAAGTGATTCGGGATTTTTTCTTATTGGTGCATTTAATACCAACAGAACAAAAGATTATTCATCGGCAACAGGAACTATTCATCTCCAGAGAAAAAATAAAATAGCTGAAACCAAAATAATTCCAAAGCTTGAAGAAATGAATCTTGCAAGTTCATTATCGTTCATTCAAAATAAACCAAAAGAAGAAGTAGCAATTGTACCGGTAAACAAAATCACTCAGACTAATCAACCACAACAACAGGAAAAAGATGTGGCAAAAATATCTTTACCTGATATTAAAAAGGAAAAAATATCTACTGCGAATGAATACAAAACTGCAGATAATATCCTGATCGTTTTTAAAGAAGACACAATTAAATACAAGCCTGATGTTGTTAAATCAAAAGATAAGGATACGGTGGAAAAGCAAAATACAAATACAGTAAATACGCCGACAACAACGAAGGAACAATCACTTATTAAAGCAAAGCAGCAAACAGTTGTTGCGCCTGCAACTACAAAACCCCCACAAATTGTTCAGCCCAAAAATGAAGTGGTAAATATTCCGGTTAGAGAAAATAAAAACATACATGCGCTACCACAATCCAAAGAAAAAACGGTAACAACATCCATCTCTCAAGCAATTAAAAAGACAGAACCAATACCTCAACAAAAAATTATTAATAACGAAAATGCAAATACACAGGTTGTAATAAAAAAACCAGTTGATAGTTCTTTGCAAAAACAAAAACCGGATGAGGCAATAGTTACTTCACCAAAGCCTTTACAGAAATCAGTGTTAACTCCTACGCCTCCCATCTATACAGCAGAGCTGGCAAATAGGCAAATAGAAACCATAAAAACAGTAGAGTTTAAATCGGATAGTCTTACTCTAACGCTATATGATAATGGAATTGTGGATGGAGATACAGTGAGCGTATTACTTAACGGAAAAAATATTATGCCACATCAGGGATTAAGTACAAAAGCAATAAATAAAACAATTTACATTACTCCCGATCTTGGTGATTCGTTGCAACTGATAATGTATGCTGAAAATCTTGGCAGCATTCCACCCAATACAGGCTTGCTTATCATTCATGACGGAGAAGATATTTACCAGATAAGATTTGCCGGTGATCTGCAAAAAAATGCTGCAATTATACTCAGAAGAAAAGTCAATAGTCATTAAGTCAATTGTCATTCTAAGTTTTATAATTTTGCGCAAATGACAAATGAACCAATGACCAATGACTCATTACAAATAAAACTCACACAGTATTCACATGGTGCCGGCTGTGGCTGTAAAATTTCCCCTTCGGTTTTAGATGAAATTTTAAAAAGTAACCTCGCTTTACCTGACAATAAAAATCTTTTAGTTGGCAACAGCAGTAAGGATGATGCTGCAGTGTATGATCTTGAAAATGGAATGGCATTAATTTCCACCACAGATTTTTTTATGCCTATTGTTGATGACCCTTTTGAGTTCGGCCGTATTGCCAGCGCCAATGCAATAAGTGATGTGTATGCAATGGGTGGCAGGCCAATTGTTGCCATTGCAATTTTAGGCTGGCCTATAAATGTATTATCGCCTGCAATAGCTCAAAAAGTAATTGAAGGCAGCCGCAGCATTTGTAAAGAAGCCGGAATTCCTTTGGCTGGCGGGCACAGCATTGATTCTCCCGAACCAATTTTTGGCCTTGCAGTTAGCGGACTTGTTACAATTGAAAACATAAAGCAAAATGACCGGGCGCAGGAAGGTGATATTATTTTTTTAACCAAGCCATTAGGAGTTGGCATTTTAACTACTGCAGAAAAAAAAGGTATTTTAAAAGAAGAGCATAGAGGCATTGCAGCAAAACAAATGATGCAATTGAATAAAGCCGGAGAATTATTAGGAGGCATTAAAGGAGTGAATGCAATGACAGATGTTACCGGTTTTGGTTTGTTGGGGCATTTGGTTGAAATGGCTGAAGGCAGCGGCCTAAGCGCTGTTATTGATTTTAATAATTTTCCTTTAATAATTGATGATATCAAAAACTATGTTGATCAAAAAAGCGTGCCCGGTGGTACTAACAGAAACTGGGAAAGTTATGGCGATAAGATCGGAGACATTAATGAATATCAAAAAGCAATTCTTGCTGATCCGCAAACCAGTGGCGGATTATTAATTTCAGTAGAAAAAAACAGTGTTGAAAAAGTTAAACAAATTTTATCTGAACAGGGAATAAAATTTATTAAACCAATCGGCATGTTTATTAAAAGTTCAAATAAAATTATAGAAGTAAAAAATTAATGGTATGTCAGTCTGTAATATAAATGAAATTATTGACGCACTTAATAAAAATGTAAATGCTTTTAATCAATTTATTCTATCTCTAAATAAAGAACAATTTGAAAATACAAACGATGGAAAATGGTCGGCAGGCCAAAACCTTTATCACCTCATTCTTGCAATAAAGCCGATGCAGCCCGCATTCGGGCTTCCAAAATTTTTGCTTGAAACTTTATTTGGAAAAGCTAACCGGCCATCAAGATCTTATGAAGTATTAGTCGAAAAATATAGATTAAAATTATTATCAGGCGGAAAAGCTTCCGGCCGCTTTATTCCAAAAGTAATTTTATTTAATAAAAAAGATTTTCTTGTAAAAAAATATAACAGTCAAAAAGAAAACCTGATTAAAAAAATTAAAAAGCAACGTGAGGCAGACCTGGATAATTATATTTTACCTCATCCATTATTAGGAAAAATAACATTGAGAGAAATGTTGTTTTTTACAATTTATCATAATGAACATCATTTACAAATTGTGAGAATGAGAAAAAATTGAAGTAAAAAAAATAATGAATATTTACTTTAGTGATATTATTGGAAGCATTGGTGTATTTATTTTACTTCTTGCTTTTGTGTTAAACCTGTTGAATAAGATTTCAATAGATAATATATTTTATATTCTAATGAACACTGTAGGCGCTGCTTTGGCGTGCTTTGCATCTTACCTCATTCATTATATTCCATTCATTATTCTGGAGGCGGTATGGACAATTGTTTCGTTAATGGCTTTGTTTAATTATTATAAAAGAAAATAATTATTTTGCAGATGGGTAAAAACCATCAATCAAATTTGATAATTTTCTGTCTTTATCAGTAACAACATCTCCTGCATCATGGGTGTTTAACCATATCTCAACTTTGTTGTAAACATTGGTCCATAGCGGGTGATGATCCATTTTTTCTGCGACCAGCGCAACTCTTGTCATAAAAGCAAAAGCTTCTGAAAAATTTTTGAACTCAAATTTTTTATAGAGTTTATTATCTTCTTCTTTCCACATAAAAAATTATTTAATTATCTAACGAAGTTAGAATTTTAATTCCCCTTCAGGGGATAGGTTTTTTTAATTCCCCCTTTAGGGGATAGGGGCTAAAAGATAAGATGCTGTTTATTTCTGATTTTTTCATTTGTCATTTCTGTGATAAGCTGTACCGCCGGAATTGTTCTTATAGAGCCCATTAATGCAGTTACTTCATCATCCTGAATTATGTCATCTTTTATCAACCATAAAAAATCAAGATGCTTAAATTCGGGTAACAGGTATTCACCATCAAATTGATTGTTGTATAAGTAGTGCTTTATGGTTCCGGAATTCTCTGCATATTCATAAACAGAAAAAAAATAAGTGCGTTGTTTTTTATTAAGCTGAATTTCTATACTGTTATTCATCCTGAAATCAAAACTTAAAATATGATTAAGATGCCAGCAAAATTGATAATCCTTAATTGGCGCAACAATTCCAAGGAGTCTTGTGTCCTCAAAGAACTCATCAACTAAAATCTGGTTGTCTATTCGTAATTTCATTTAGAAGGGAAATAAAAAATCAAAATATAAAGGTTGTAAAAATCCTTAAAAAAGTTAACTAATGTTCAAGGCTGTTAAAAGATTTTCTAATGTTATCTCTTTTCTTAAATCGTAAGGTAGAGTTAATTGTTCAATTTAATTTTACCAATAGTTCAAAAAATTGCCTTCTCCATTACATATCGCATTAGTAGGAAATCCCAATAGCGGTAAGAGCTCAATATTTAATTCCCTTACAGGCTTAAATCAAAAGATCGGCAACTTTCCGGGAGTTACGGTTGATAAAAAAACCGGGATATCTAATATATCAGAATCTTTAAAAGCATATATCATTGATCTGCCCGGCGCTTATAGTTTATATCCCAAAAGGCATGATGAATGGGTGTCTTACAAAGTGCTTATTAACCAGGATAAGGATGTAATGGCTGATATTTTTTTGCTCATCGCCGATGCATCTAATTTAAAGCGAAACCTTTTATTCTGCTCACAACTTATTGATCTTAAAAAGCCGGTTGTGGTAGCGCTTACCATGATGGACCTTGCCAATAAAAAAAATATCCAGATTGATATTGCAGGGCTTGAAAGAGAATTAGGCGTTCCCGTGATACCGGTTAATCCACGAAAAAATAAAGGGATAAAAGAATTAAAAAAAGCAATTGAACAAACCGCTGAGAATTTATATAAAACTCCGGCAAGAGATTTTATTGATAGTAATGCATTTGCTCCGGAAGCAATCAAAGAAATACAAAACCGGTTCCCGGGCTTTAGTGATTATCGTGCTATTCACTATTTGATCAACCATGAAAATTTTGATTTGGATGAAGTAACACAGGATGTTATTGAAAATATAGAGATCAGAAATAAATTCAACCCAACTAAAACACAGGCAGAAGAAATAATGCAGCGGTATGGCCGCATAAAACATATCATGAAGCAAACAGTTGTTGAGGCCGACCCTTTGCAAAAAGCTTTGTTTACTGAAAAGCTCGATAATATTTTATTGCATCGCACCTGGGGATATCTTATTTTAATAACTGTACTTTTTTTATTGTTTCAAAGTATATTCTGGGTGGCACAATATCCTATGGATGCGATTGAATGGAGTTTTGCAAAGTTGGGAGGATTTCTAAGCAGTATACTTTCACAAGGCTGGTTTAGCGATGTTTTAATAAATGGTGTACTGGCAGGGCTAAGCGGAATAATGATCTTTATTCCGCAGATAATGATATTATTTGGATTGATAACCTTGTTGGAGGATACAGGCTATATGGCACGGATAAGTTTTCTTACCGATAAGGTTATGAGAAAAGCAGGCTTGAATGGAAAAAGTGTTATGCCAATGATCAGCGGCTTTGCATGCGCAGTGCCGGCTATTATGAGTGCAAGAAATATTGAGAATAAAAAAGAGAGATTACTTACTATAATGTGTACACCGCTAATGAGCTGTAGTGCCCGGTTGCCGGTATATACAATACTGATCGCACTCATTATCCCAAGTCATTTATATTTTGGTTTTTTAAGCGTGCAGGGGCTTGTAATGATGGCGTTGTATTTATTAGGTACTGTAATGGCTTTGGTTACAGCATATATTTTTAAATGGTTTATTAAAAGTATAGAACGTAGTTATTTTATTTTAGAACTACCGGTTTACCGTGGACCACGATGGAAAAATATTTTTTATACAATGGTAGAAAAAGCAAAAGTTTTTGTTTTTAATGCCGGTAAAATTATTATGGTCATCAGTTTGCTTTTGTGGGTATTAAGCAGCTATGGACCGAAAGACAGAATGAGTGAGGCAAGTAAAAAGTATGAAACACTTGCAGCGGCTAATCCTTCGCAGGCAGATCAATATAAGAAAGAAAGAAAAACAGCCCTGCTTGAAAACTCTTACGCAGGCATTTTAGGAAAGAGCATTCAACCGGCCATAGAACCTTTAGGTTACGACTGGAAAATTGGTATCGCTTTAATAACATCTTTTGCAGCAAGGGAAGTTTTTGTAGGAACCATGGCCACATTGTATAGTGTAGGAGAAGATAAGGACAAGGATAATACTACTCTTCGCCAAAAAATGCAGGCAGCAGTAAGACCTGATGGTACAAAAGTTTATGATCTTGCAACCGGGCTTTCGCTTTTAGTGTTTTATGTTCTTGCCATGCAATGTATGAGCACGCTTGCTGTTGTAAAAAGAGAAACCCGTAGCTGGAAATGGCCCATCATCCAATTAGTTTACATGACAGGGCTGGCCTATGTTATGAGCTGGATCGTGTATACTATTTTTAAATAGAAGAAACTATCCTACGCATCTTTCTCTTCATCTCATCCATGTCTCAAAAAATGTTACCAGGTAATAAATTATAATTCTTCATTTTAAGAACTGGTTTAATTGCCACATCAACTTTATATTTTAAATCCGGATTTTTTTGCATAAGCAATCGTTAGAAAAGGTTTTGTTTTGCGAAAACTTAGCATACCTTAACTGCACTATTTTTTAAAGACATTTACTTTTTTCCGGTATTACACTTATTAAAAGGGGATAAATTTTTACTTCAATATATTCATACCAATAAACCTAAAAAATGTCATTATACATTTTAGCATTAGACCAGGGCACCACCAGCAGCCGTTCTATTTTATTTGATAAAAAAGGGAACATAATTGCTGTTGCACAAAAAGAATTTACACAGATCTTTCCTAAGCCCGGTTGGGTAGAGCATGACCCTAAAGAGATATGGGAAACTCAGTTGGCTACTGCTAAGGAAGTAATGGCAAAGGCGAATATTTCTGCCGTTGATATTGCTGCTATCGGCATTACCAACCAAAGAGAAACAACGGTTGTCTGGAATAGAAATACAGGGGAACCAATTTACAATGCAATAGTTTGGCAAGACAGAAGAACAGCATCCTTTTGCGATGAACTAAAAGAAAAAGGATTGCAAAAAACCATACAACGAAAAACCGGGTTGGTGATAGATGCTTATTTCAGCGGAACAAAAATAAAATGGATATTAGATAACATTGCAGGCGCAAGAGAGAAAGCGCAAAAAGGCGAATTATGCTTTGGCACAATAGATACATGGTTGCTGTGGAAACTAACCAATGGTAAAGTTCATGCCACTGATGTAAGTAATGCCAGCCGTACCATGCTTTGCAATATTGAAACCTGTCAATGGGATGGGGAACTGGAAAAAATATTAGATGTACCCGGAAACATACTGCCGCAAATACGCAGCAGCAGTGAAGTATATGGCAGCACTGTTTTACTGGATGATAAAACCGAAATATCTATAGCAGGTATTGCAGGCGACCAGCAGGCAGCACTCTTTGGGCAATTGTGTACACAACCCGGCATGGTAAAAAATACTTATGGAACCGGATGTTTTATGTTGATGAACACAGGAGAAAAAATGATTGTTTCCAACAATAATTTATTAACCACTGTTGCCTGGAAAATAAATGGCATTACACAATATGCATTAGAGGGCAGTGTTTTTATAGCAGGTGCCGTGGTACAATGGTTAAGAGATGGATTGGGAATTATAAAAACTTCTGCTGATGTAGAAGCATTAGCAAAGCAGGTTGAGACAACTGATGGAGTGTATGTTGTTCCTGCCTTTGCAGGGCTTGGTGCTCCTTACTGGAACCAGCATGCAAGAGGAACTATTACAGGATTAACAAGAGGCAGTACTGCTGCCCATATAGCAAGGGCTGCTGTTGAAAGCATTGCTTATCAAACAATGGATGTACTAAAAGCGATGGAAGCAGATAGCGGTATCAGCATAAAAGAATTACGGGTAGATGGAGGAGCCACAAAAAATGATTTGCTCATGCAGTTTCAAAGTGATGTGCTTGATACAAAAGTTGTTCGTCCTACAGTTACAGAAACCACAGCATTAGGAGCCGCCTATCTTGCAGGCCTTGCCACAGGCTTTTGGAACAGCATTGACGAGTTGCAACAACAGTGGCAAATTGAAAAAATATTTTCTTCTGAAATAACAGAGGCAAACAGAAACAAATTAACTAAAGGATGGAAGAAAGCTGTAACAGCATCATTGTCGATAGCTGAAAATGATTTCCATTGATGAACAGAAAGGAACAGATAGATAAACTCAGCAATGAAAAAAAGTTCGATATAATTATCATTGGCAGCGGTGCCACAGGGCTGGGATGTGCAGTGGATGCTGCCTCCAGGGGTTATAAAACATTGTTGTTAGAGAAATATGATTTTGCAAAAGGAACATCAAGCCGCACTACCAAATTAGTGCATGGCGGCGTAAGGTATTTGGCTCAGGGCAATATTCGTTTGGTAAGAGAAGCTTTGTTGGAAAGAGGAAGACTTTTACAGAATGCTCCGCATGTTTGCCATACATTATCTTTTGTAGTACCATGTTACAAATGGTGGCAAAAGTGGTATTACGGAATTGGCTTATGGGTGTATGAATTTCTTTCGGGCAAATTAAGTTTGGGTAAAACTAAATTACTTTCAAAGAAGGAAGTCTTACAGCATCTGCCTGACTTGTCAGTAAATAATTTAACCGGTGGTGTTTTATATTTTGACGGACAGTTTGACGATAGCAGGTTGGCTGTAAACCTTGCTAAAACAGCCATTGAGCAGGGGGCTGTAGTTGTTAATTATTGTGGCGTAACCGGTTTTATTAAAGAAGCAAATATTATTACAGGTGTAAAAGCAAAAGATGAAATAAGTGGAAATGAATTTGAGATTAAAGCAAAAGCGGTTATCAATGCCACCGGTGTTTTTGCAGATGCGTTGCTGCAGTTAGCGGAAGGACATTCAGAAAAAACGATTGCCCCGTCACAGGGAATTCATTTGGTTATAGAAAAACATTTTTTTAAAGGCAATGCAGGAATGATGATACCAAAAACAGATGACGGCAGAGTTTTATTTGCTATCCCCTGGCATGATAAATTGTTGTTAGGTACAACAGACACTCCTGTTGAAAACATTACAACAGAACCAAAACCACTGCAGGAAGAAATTGATTTTATAATCAGGCATTTTAACCGTTATACAATTTCAGAGATTCATTATAAAGATATAAAAAGTGTTTTTGTTGGTCTTCGTCCATTGGCAAAAGTTAGTAATAAAAAGAAAACCGCAGTAATGCCCAGAGACTATTTAATAAAAGTGTTGCCATCAGGTTTGGTGCATGTTACAGGTGGTAAATTTACAACCTACCGAAGTATGGCTGAACATACTATTGACAAAGCAATACAAACGGCAGGATTAAAAATTTCGTTTTGCAAAACAAAACATTTAAAAATTCATGGATGGACAGATAATAAAATTGATACTCATTTATCAATTTATGGAGCTGATGCATCTGCAATAAAACAAATGATGGAAAAAGATATTTCATTATCAGAAAAAATTCATTCATGCTTTCCATTTACAAAGGCAGAAGTAAAATGGGTTATCCAAAATGAAATGGCAATTACAATTGAAGATGTTTTGGCAAGAAGAATACGATTGCTTTTTCTCGATGCAAAAGCTGCAATGGAAGCAGCGCCATTAGTAACAACAAAGCTTGCATCGCTTACCGGCAATAATTTACAATGGGAACAGCAACAGCTTGAGGCATTTAATAAACTGGCAAAAGGTTATTTACTCAATTAATAAAAATAAATATTTATGACTCCATTTTTAGCAGAAATGCTTGGCACCATGTTCCTGATAGTTTTAGGAGATGGCGTGGTAGCCAATGTTGTATTGGCAAAAACAAAAGGTAACAGCGGCGGATGGATAGTAATTACATTTGGATGGGCTATTGCAGTATTTACCGGTGTGTTTGTGGCATCACATGGCAGTGCGGCACATTTAAATCCTGCTATAACATTAGCAATGGCAGCCTTTAATAATTTTCCATGGAGCGATGTGCCTGTGTATTTAGCAGGGCAGTTTGCAGGATCTATGATTGGTGCTGTGCTTGTATGGTTGAGTTACCGCCAACATTTGGATGAAACAAAAGACCCGGCTTTGCAGTTAGCAACATTTTGTAATGCGCCGGCTATAAGAAATACAGTTCACAATATTATTAGTGAAATTATTGGCACATTTATTTTGGTGTTAGGTGTATTGTTTATGACGAAACCGGGAAATTCTTTAGGCACCTTAGATGCTTTGCCTGTGGGTTTATTAGTATTGGGTATTGGCTTGTCATTAGGCGGACCTACAGGATATGCTATTAATCCAGCCAGGGATTTAGGCCCCAGGATAATTCATTCTATTTTGCCCATAAAAAACAAAGGGAAAAGTGATTGGGGCTACAGCTGGATCCCTGTTATTGGCCCAATTGCGGGTGCACTGCTGGCAGCTTTTATATATAAAACATTTATTCATTTATAATTTATTCATTTAAGGGAATCTGTAATAACAGTAAGTTTAAAACTTTCCAAAAGTTTAAATTAAGCATTGGCGTTAGTTTATAATTGCCAACTTTTGGAAAGTTCAATAATTAGAGATGCCCTTTAA
>JANXQO010000075.1 GCA_025353485.1 Chitinophagales bacterium | reverse complement strand
AGCCACTGCGAAGTAAACTCATTAAAAAATATTCTCATTTACCAACGCTTGATCAAAACAAAGTTTTATAAGAGAACCCGCCTGCTATCATGGGTGTAATCGGCAGCAACTCCAGCTTAGAACAAATTATTTGCCTAAGCTCTTGTTTTTCTGTACTCCATGTATGTATAATTTCCTCCAACACTATTTTTTCCTCATCGTCTGCTGAATCATTATTATACTTTTGGATAAGTGTAAGGCCCATACATTTATCACGAAAGACCCCAAGCATTTCTATAAATGAAACAATTTCTTCTTCCTGAGATAAACCTGGTGACAGAGGAGCAATATAAGGTTGAACATAAGTCCAATTGTATAAAATATCTTTTAAAAGTTTGCGAATGCTGTGTAAAGTTTCATCATCATTTAAACGGATTAATTTTTTGTGTACTTCGTAAACCATGTATTGTATAAATTTTTTAATTGACTGTTTTGTCAATTTATCAGGTAACTCCGATGTTATTTTTTCTTCATCATTATAAAAATTGTTATGAAAATCTATAAACTCTTTTGTATTTTCTTTCCAGTATTCTATTTCTTTTTCAATTGTTGCAGTATAAGCTTTTGGGATTTTATCAGTTGAATTTTCAAAATAGTTGTTAATATTTTTGAGATGCAATTGAAGGTTACGGATAATGCCAATGTATCCATAAAATGTTTTTATTTTTTTTGTTATCTTAATTTGAAGGCCTTCCTCAACTTCCATATTTAGTAAATGAAGAGAAGCTCTTAGCTTTTTTATTTCCGTTCTGAACTTATGAATATCTTCTATTTTAAAACCAATAATTATTGCAGGGAATAACTTGTCAATTTTTTTAAAGTGGCTGGTAATAACTTCTTCTATTTCATTTTTCTTCATAAGAGTTTTATTTTTCTCAAAAACATTTCTATAATTCTATCTGGCGCCGCTAAATAAAAAATTAGAATTCTTTACCCGGGTTAATTTAAATAAAGATATTTTTATTAATTTCCGGAGTCAATGACTATTATCATTCTCAGCAATGACAGTAATCAATAAATGCAACCTGTATTTTTTTTGGGAATTCACTAATGGATAAAACCCGGTAACTCATCAAAATAGTCTGCCTCTTTTTCATTAAGAAAGTAATCTTTTGCAGCCAGCACCATTGCTATAAAAGAAGTGTATATCTGCCTGTTAAAATTTATTAGCAACGAAATTTCCATTTCGCTTAATTTTTTCATAAAGTCCTGCCTGTAAAGCCCGTTCAGCGTTTGTGTATAACCATCCTGAACCTCTTTAAACAGGTTTACCAGTTCTTTAAAATAATCTGCCTGCGGTTGTATTACCGTGGATACTTTATTATAGAAAGTTTCAACTTTTTTGGAGGTCTGCAGATAAAAATCATATTTAGAATCGTTGGAAGAATTGCGTAACATCTCGGCATCCTGCCAGCCATCTTTCATACTTTTTGCAGCATATATACTGTTGCGGACAGCAGAGATTAGCTGCTCTGACTTTATTGTTTCCTGATTATCGGAAGAAGCGTTTTGCAGCTCAATATAATATGTGTGCAATTTGCCGTGCAATAGCTTAATGAAATCATATTTACCTGCAAGGGTGTTTTTTCTGAATTTTTCAGATAATATAATTTGCTTGTTACCTGTTGTATTTAGTCCGAATACACTCAGGCTATAATCAATTACGTAATACAGGAAGTTTTTAGTTTCTTTTTCAAATGCATCCAGGGCAAGATCGGTATTGTCTGAAGTAACTTTATGAATAAAAAGAGTATCCTCATCACTTTTTATAAAAAGTTTCTCAAGAAATTTTGCAAACAAATTAAGAAATGGAAAAAATAATATGATGCCCATTACATTTATCAGGGTTTGAAAAAAAGCTAACGCTAACAAGTTGCTCTTAACACCTATTATACCGGTAATAAAATAATTTACAGGCTGCAGAAATATCAACACCAACATTGAGGTAATAACATTGAATAAGAAATTTCCAAAAGCAACTCTTTTTTGAGCAGCAATCCCATGTACCGATGCTAAAAGAAATTTTAAAGTAGTACCAATTTCGGAACCGAGTACCATGGCCGTTGCAGCATACAAACTAATTGCATTTGCATACAATGCACTTAATAAAATTACTATAGTAGCTGAACTGGATTGAATTAAAGAAGTAATCAATAAGCCAATCATTAGAAATACCACTGCAGGATAATTACTAAAATACCTGAGATCAATTTTCTGTACAAGCTCCATCATTCCGGTCTTCATAAAATCCAGTCCCAAAAACAAAAATCCAATTCCAAATAGAAATTTACTCCACTGATGCCACCAGTTTTTTTTATTAAACATCATGGTGGCAATGCCCGCAATGCCTGTAATTGCAAATGCAATTTCTCCGATATTAAATTTAAAACCTGCTGTTGCAAAAAACCAGCTATCAACTGTGGTACCAAGGTTATCTCCGAGAATTATAGACAGGGCTTTTGGCATTG
>JANXQO010000065.1 GCA_025353485.1 Chitinophagales bacterium | reverse complement strand
GTGAGCCTGGTGTTGGTAAAACCGCTATTGCAGAGGGTTTAGCGCATCGCATTATAAATGGTGATGTGCCCGAAAATCTTAAATCAAAAATTATTTATGCGTTGGATATGGGGTTGTTAATTGCAGGTGCAAAATACAAAGGTGAGTTTGAAGAAAGATTAAAAGGTGTTGTAAAAGAAGTAGCCGGAAGTGAGGGGGAAATAATTTTATTTATTGATGAGATACATACTTTGGTTGGTGCAGGTGGCGGTGATGGTGCAATGGATGCTGCCAATATTTTAAAACCTGCTTTGGCAAGAGGTGAATTAAGAGCTATTGGTGCAACAACATTAAATGAGTATCAAAAATTCTTTGAGAAAGATAAAGCCCTTGAGCGGCGCTTTCAAAAAGTATTGATTGATGAACCAACAGTTGAAGATGCGATCTCCATTTTAAGGGGTTTAAAAGACCGTTATGAAACCTATCACCACGTTCGCATAAAAGATGAAGCCATTATTGCAGCTGTAGAACTTTCTCACAGGTATATTACGGATAGATTTCTTCCGGATAAGGCCATAGACCTTATTGATGAAAGCGCCGCCAAACTTAAACTTGAGATGAATTCAATGCCTGAAGAACTGGATAAATTGGAGAGAGCTATCCGCCAATTAGAGATAGAAAGAGAAGCCATTAAAAGAGAAAAGGATGATGTTAAACTTAAGCAGTTGAATACAGAGATAGCCAATCTTACAGTTGAACGTGATACTTTTAAAGCCAAATGGCAGCAGGAAAAAGAGATCGTGGAGAAAGTACAAAATTCAAAAGCAGAAATAGAAAATTTAAAAGCTGCTGCCGAAAAAGCGGAGAGGGAAGGTGATTATGGAAAGGTTGCCGAAATACGGTATGGCAAATTACAGGAGCAGGAAAAAATTATTGCTGACTCTACAAAAGATTTAGCTGATATAAGCGAAAGGCGGTTATTGAAAGAAGAAGTAGATGCAGAAGATATTGCCGAAAGCGTAGCCAAGGCAACAGGCATTCCTGTAAATAAAATGTTGCAGAGTGAAAAGGAAAAATTATTAAATCTTGAAGAAGAATTACATAAACGTGTTGTTGGCCAGGATGAGGCAATAGAAGCAGTTGCAGATGCCATACGCAGGAGCAGGGCGGGTTTGCAGGACCCAAAAAAACCAATAGGCTCTTTTATTTTTCTTGGCACAACCGGTGTTGGTAAAACAGAATTGGCAAAAGCATTAGCAGATTATTTATTTGATGATGACAGCATGATGACCCGGATAGACATGAGTGAATACCAGGAAAAACATACAGTTAGCCGTTTGATTGGTGCACCCCCCGGCTATGTTGGATATGACGAAGGCGGCCAACTAACAGAAGCAGTACGTCGTAAACCTTACAGCGTTGTATTATTGGATGAGATTGAAAAAGCACATCCTGATGTTTTTAATATATTATTGCAGGTATTGGATGATGGAAGGCTTACGGATAATAAAGGTCGTATCGTAAACTTTAAGAACACGATTATTATCATGACAAGTAATATCGGCAGTCACATCATACAGGCAAATTTTGAAGATGTAACGGAAGCAACTAAAGAGGAAGTAGTTGATAATACAAGACGTGAAGTAATGGAGCTTTTAAAACAAACTATTCGCCCTGAATTATTGAACAGGATAGATGAGATCATCATGTTTCAGCCGTTGATGAAAAAAGAAATTAAAACCATTATTAAAATCCAGTTAGAAGGATTGAGGAAAACACTTTTAAAAAATGATGTCGATCTTCAGTTTAGTGACTATGCTTTAGACTATCTTGCCGAAAATGGTTTTGATCCTCAATTTGGTGCAAGGCCGTTAAAGCGTTTGATACAAAAAGAGATCATTAACCAGTTAAGTAAAAAATTACTGGGAGGCACCATTGATAAATCGCACCCTGTTTTGGTAGATGTATTTGATGGCACCGTAGTATTTAGAAACGAAACGCCTGTAACAGCAGAGAAAAAAAAGAGAGAAAAAACAATTTAAAAAAAGGAGAAATATTATGGCAATGAAAGCCAAAGAAGTGGTAGAAATAATTCCGCCTAAAAATATATTTGTAGGCAATCCCCATGCACCGGTAACCCTTATGGAATTTGGTGAGTACGAAAATGAAGATTGTGCAAAAGCAAATGAAGTAGTAAAAAAATTATTGGAAGAATTTGGCGATAAATTAAAATTTAATTTCCGCCATTTTCCGCTAACACAAATTCATCAGCGCTCCATGAAGGCAGGCGAAGCTTCAGTTGCAGCAGCACAGGATGGAAAATTTTGGGAAATGCATAACCTGCTTTTTAAAAACAGGCGCCAATTGGGTACTATCAGTTTAAAATTATATTCAAAAGAAGCAGGTGTAAACAACAAAGCTTTTTTAAACCAAATGGTAGACGGCACATTTGGATGGCAGGTTAGGGGCGACCTGATGGAAGGCATGAATAAAGGCATAAAAAAAATACCTGCATTTTTTATTAATGATGAGATGTATACAGGCAAGCCAACTTTTGAAGAAATGAAAAAAGCGATTACATTGGCGTTCAAAAAGATAAAAAGTAAAGCTCCGGTTAAGCAAAGAGCATAAGTTAGGTGTCTGGCCACTTTGAGTGGTCTGATACATTAGTCAACAAACACAATTTGTTCTTCACTCAGTAATGGTAAATTTTTAAACCGGAGAATAATGTTAGCAACCGTTGCAACATCTTTTTGGCAATACAAAGCAATGCGCTGCAGATCTTTTTCACTCCAGTACACCTCTCCTACTTTACTGCCATCAATATCATCTTTAGGAGATGGAACACCAAGAGCAGCCGCCAATAACTTTAAAGAAGTATAATGTTTATAATCACCAAAACGCCACAGGTGCAGCGTATCCAGTACAGGCACATCCCATGGCTTCATTGCCTGAAAATTAAAACAATCAGGGATAGAAATATTATTTACCAGAATTCTTCTGCATAAAAACGGTATATCAAACTCTTTAATATTGTGGCCTGTAAAACACCAATTATTTTTTGCCTGCATCTGGCAAACAGTATCTATAAATTTTTCTAATATCTCTTTTTCATCTTCTGAATAAAATGATTTTATACGAAGTTGTGATTTACCCTGCCTGTCCGGCAAGCAGGCATTTTCAGTTTTTATATATCCAAAGCTTATACAAACCACTTTGGCAAACTCTGCCATTATACCGGCACGCCTGGGGTAATATTCTTCGGGAGTTGTATTATCGGGTAAAGCTTTATTAATTTTTTCTGTCCACAGTTCCTTCCATTCATCCGTGAGCAATTCATAATTTTCGCTGCAACTCACCGTTTCAATATCAATAAAAAAAAGATTTTCTACAGCAATGTTTTGCATAAGCTTAGTTTATTAAGTGCAAACCAATTTACAACAAAAAGTAGTGGGAAATTATTTTACCAAAAGAAAATCTACTGCAGAGAAAAGAAGAAACAGTCCCCGATAGCTATCGGGATACGCAGGGATCCTCAGCGAAATCTCATTTATCTCTTTTCTCTGCGGTGGGTGTTAAAACCTTATTTAATAACCTTCTGAAATCAGAAAGTAATTCCTGCAAAAATTGTAAAGGCCTGGCTTTTCCATTTTTCCTTATTATCAATATCATTCACGTTTGATAAACCAATCTCGTACCTGGCACCAAGATTTATTAAAGGCAGTTGAAACCATACGCCGCCTAACATGCTAAAATCAGAAGTTTTAAAAATATTTTTCCTTGCTTTTAAACTATCTACCGTTTGCTTAAACAATCCGCTAAACTGTGGCCCCAACTGTAGTTTCACATGCTTGCTCTCCCCAACATTTATAGTAAGCAATAGAGGAACTTTTATATAATTAAGCCTGGCTTCTTTCTGGCTTCCATTAAAAAAAAGATCATTGTAAACATTGTTGGCATCTTTTGAAAATTCAGAAGATGATTGCACTAAATTCACTTCAGGCTGTAAACCAAACCTGCCAAAATTAAATTGCATAAAGCCTCCTAACAGGTAATTATAATTAAAACCGGATTTATAAGATTGCCCTTTTATCTTATTAATATTTATCCCGGCTTTTGCGCCAATATGAAAAAATTTCTCCTGGTCAGTTTGTTTAAATTTCTGGGCAAATAAAAATCCGGAAGAAAATAAAAAAAGAAGTGATAAGAAAACAGGAAGTATCTTTTTCATAAAGGATGATTTTAATCAATTCAAAAATAACCAAATTAAATATGGGTATCTGTAAGATAAATCTCAAGAGTGTGTTAATACTATAAACAGCAAAACGTCTTTGCGAGCTGAGCGAAGCAATCTTATATCGCTAATTGAATATAAGATTGCTTCGTCGTTCCTCCTCGCAAAGACGTACATATATGGCGCACTAATTTTTTTTAACCCTTACAGCGTTTGGACCCTTTTGCCCCATTTCAACTTCAAAGGTTACTTTATCATTTTCTTTTAGCGGGCCATCCAATGCATTTATGTGAACGAAGATGCTTTCCTGTGTTTGCGAGTCTTTAATAAACCCATAACCTTTTGAATCGTTGAAGTGTGTTACCGTTCCGGTTCTGATAAGATCGGCGGGGTCTGCAGCAGTTTGCCTGGGAGTACTTATCTGCATATCTTCACTTTTCACAATCTTTTTTCTGCGTGGATCCGGCGGTGTTGATGAAAGATTTCCATCTTCATCAATATATGCCATCATATCATCTAAGCTTTTCCCCTTAACGGCATTAGCCTTGCGTTCTTCTCTCTTTTCTTTTTTATCGAGTTTCTTCTTTATCCTCTTTTTTTCATTTTCCTTTTTACTATATGTTTCCTGTGATCTGGCCATAAATATTTTGATAATATCAGGCGAAGATAACAATTAAAGTTTTACGGTTTGTGCTGAACGGATAATATAATTTACTGAAATCGCTAACTCAAAACGGTTTTTAAAATCATGATATAATACTATCAATAAATTTTATCTTCAGAATTGGTATAGATTTACTTTTTACCTTTAAAAAATAAAATATTTTTTAAAACAAAGAGAGGGGGTTAAAAAAAATCCTTACTATTTTATTGGTTTTAATTTTTATAAATCATGTAAATACTTTATTCGCACAAGTGCTGGAAACAGAGGAATCAAAACCCCATTGGTTCCGGGCAGTTTGAGCCAGGTACCGGTGTGGAGTTTCAATATTCAAAGGAACAGAAATGTGTTGTTGATATTTGATAAATCATAAAAATGTATTATGAATAAGATGTTAAACAAAGTACCCCAAATCACCCTGATATTCTGGATAATAAAAGTATTAGCAACTACAGTGGGTGAAACGGCAGCAGATTTTTTATCAGAAACATTAAAGTTAGGTTTATCAGGCACTTCATATGTGATGGGCGCAATATTGTTGATCGTGCTTTTTATTCAGTTTAAATGTAAAAGATATATACCCGCAATTTTCTGGCTTGCTGTTGTTTTGTTAAGTGTTGTCGGTACTTTAATCTCAGATAATTTAGTAGATAACCTTGGAGTAAGTTTACTAACCACTACCATACTATTTGGTACCGCCCTTATACTGGTATTTATAGTTTGGTATTTTAGCGAAAAGTCATTATCGGTTGATAGTATTAATACAACCAAAAGAGAATTATTTTATTGGTCTGCAATATTATTCACGTTTGCATTGGGCACTTCAGCAGGAGACTTAATAGCAGAAAGCTCAGGATTTGGTTATGCGTATGCAGCACTTTTATTTGCAGGAATAATTGTATTAGTATTTATGGCTTATAAATTTTTAAAATTGAATGCGATCCTTTCATTTTGGATCGCCTATATCCTTACACGCCCTTTGGGCGCCTCTCTCGGTGATCTGCTATCGCAGCCGGTTAAAGATGGCGGCTTAGGTTTAGGTACAACGGTAACCAGTATAGTTTTTCTTGTTATCATTTTAATCCTCGTTATTTATTTAACTATTCAGCAAAAGAAACACAATCATATATAAATAATCTATTTATTGAATAATAACACAACTATTCCAGGTTTTTAGCTATCTAATTATTAAGTGAAAGTTTATAGAAATAAAAATTCTTAGATTCCATTTTTCTAATAATTCTGATGATCTTATGGGGGTTTATAATTTTTTGATTTGCATCAGATAAAAAATATTTCTAAAATTAGATTGCTATCTCTTATAAATAACAAGATTGCCAGTTGGGATTTTTTTAAAGTACCAGGGTAATGGATTGATTTTTTAAATAAATTAATAATTATCCTTGGCAACACTTTTGAAAATAATAAAGTTCGGTATTGTGGGCCTTTCGGGAATGTTGATTGATTTTTTAGCCACATGGCTTTGTAAAGAGAAATTGTTATTGAATAAATACATAGCTAATACAATTGGTTTTTTATTAGCGGTCGTTAATAACTTTTTTTTGAACTATAAATGGACATTCCGACAAAATAATAGTACTATAAGTATAGATTTTATAAAGTTTATCCTGTTTGCCATGATAGGATTGGGGCTTAATACTCTTTTTCTTTTTTTCTTTCACAGCAAATTACATATTCGCTTTTATGTTTCAAAAGCGTTCGCTATATTATGTGTGTTTGCCTGGAATTTTACAACGAATTATTTTTTCAATTTCCATTCCTAAGAAATGAATGTATAAGAACAAAGTCTATATCTTAATACTTGCAAGCGCCGTATTCAGAATAGTTGTAGCCAATACTATTGAATTAAGTAATGATGAAGTTTATTACTGGACTTATCCATTACATCTTCAGATGAATTATTTTGACCATCCTCCAATGGTTGCTTTATTAATACGGATTACTACATTAAACCTGTTTTTACAGCAGGAAATATTTTTGCGATGCGGAGCAATATTGGGAGCGGCAGCAGGAACATGGTTAAGTTATTCCATTGGAAAAAAAATTAAAAATGAACGAACAGGTTGGTTTGCAGCTTTGCTTTATAACTCCAGTATCTATACTTCAATAATTGCCGGGGTATTTATTTTGCCCGACAGCCCACAGGTTATATTCTGGCTCTTAGGGTTGAGAATTGCAGTAAACTTTGCTATTGAAAATAATAAAAAATCTATAAATGAAACATGGATTTTGTGGGGTGTATTTACAGGGCTTTGTATAATGTGTAAAGTGCATGGTATTTTCTTATGGATAGGATTGGGATTATATATTGTTAGCTATAAAAGGCATTTTCTTTCACAAAGATTTTTATACATTTCCCTGATAATTACACTTCTGATTATTAGTCCAATTTTTATCTGGAACTGGTTAAATAATTTTGTTACATGGAACTATCATAGTACAAGGATAGCAGTTCATCCCATCAGTTTAAATAAGGATAGTTTAATAGAGGCAATTATAGGGCAGTTGGCCTATAATAATCCCTTAAATGTTTTTTTAATTATCCAGGGAATCCTATTTTATCGCAAACAAAAGTTTTCCTTATCACCCGTAAACAGGCTTTTGCTTTTTTTAGGTTTACCGCTAATTATAATCGTTACTTTATTATCATTATTTAATCCCATGCTGCCTCACTGGAGTGGACCTGGTTTTATGACCCTGCAATTTTTGGCTGCCTCTTATCTTGATAATAAATTTAACTCAACTAATTATATACCCCTTTTTATTAGATATGCTCTTGCACTTGTTGTAGTATCAGCCACAATTGGTATCTTGTTTATAAATTTTTACCCTGGAACATTGGGTAGCAAAAAAGTAAATGAAACAGGATCAGGTGATTTTACTTTGGACTTATATGGGTGGCAGCAGGCAGGAGATGAATTTGGTAAATGGATGAAAGAGGTAAGGCAGCCGAATAGCTTACCTGCTAATAATACTATCGTTTGTAATAAGTGGTTTCCGGCTGCCCATATAGATTATTATATTGCCCGCAAATACAACATGCAGGTTATTGGCACTGGCACTGTAAATGATTTGCATCAATATGTTTTTTTAAATCATCACAAAAATGATTTAAAAAAAGGGGATAGCGCAATCTGCATTATTCCGAGTAACTATTCTGTTAATCTATCTTCCACGTATTTAAACTATTTTAATTCAGCCCAACTTATTCATACAATATTATCAAAAAGGATGCATACAATAGTACGTTACTTTAAAGTATATCTTTTAAGTGGCTATCGGGGTAATGATGAGGCACATATTATTTTAGTTAGATAAAATTTGAAAGAGATTTAGTTAAAAAAATCTTATGCCAGAGGAAATTTCCAGCTTTATTATTAAACATGGTTATATGGCCATTTGCATTTTAATATTTATTCAGGAAATCGGTATACCCAATCCTGTTCCGAATGAAATAGTTTTATTATACACCGGATACCTTTCATTCACTCATCTTTTAAGCCTTCCATTAACTATCATTGTAGCCATTTTATCTGATCTTATTGCAACGCTTATATTATACTTTGTATTCTTCCATTTTGGTAATTACATTATGGAAAATAAACCACGCTGGTTGCCGATATCAGTCACTCGATTAAAAAAGTTAGAAAAAAATGTATATGATAAAGGGCTGACTTTTATATTTATAGGAAGAATGACTCCTTTCATAAGAGGTTATGTAACCGTAATTGCAGGGCTTTTAAGAATAAGACCCAGGGCTTTTTTACCAATAACTATAATTTCTACAATTATCTGGTGTACTGTATGCATCATTAGTGGTTTTTTATTAGGGCCATCCTGGTCTTTAGTTGGAAAAAATTTATTATTCAGCCATGTAATTCTATTTATAATATCCATTATTGTTATTATAATAGTAATTTATTTTTTTAAAAAAAGACGAACAAAAAGTAAATAATAAATATGAAAATTCATGTTGTTTCAGAAACGGAATTCATGATAAAAGGCCAGGGAGTGCATACCGCATTTGTTGAAGCTGTTGAATTACTAAAAGAAAGAAATGATATTGAAGTTATTGTTAATGGAGAAGGTTTCGGAGACATATTTCATGGACATAGTTATGGACCTTATTATTTTTGGAAAGGAAGAAAATATAAAAATAAACGTATTCATACAGCCCATGTAATTCCTGACTCAATAAAAGGATCTCTTCCAATGTGGAAACTTCTATATCCTCTTATAAAATGGTATTTTAAAAAAGTTTATTCATTTGCTGATGTGGTGATTGCAATTTCTCCCATGGTTGAACAAACAATTTTGCAATTAGGCATACCCACAAAAATTGTAAAAATTTATAATCCAATTTTAAAAGAAAAATGGAAACGTAATGAAGCGTTATGTACAAAAGGCAGAGAGTTGCTGGGTTTGAATTTTAATGATAAAATTGTTTTAGGTGTAGGCCAGTTACAAGGAAGAAAAGGTGTAGAAGATTTTATTGATATTGCAGAAGCAATACCGGAGGCCAAATTTGTTTGGGTTGGAGGCCGACCATTCGGAGTTTTTACTGAGGGGATAAATAGAATAAACTCCAGGATTAAAAGTGCATCGGACCATATTCATTTTACGGGCATTTTAGATTTATCAAAAATGCAATGTATATATGCTGCTGCAGATATTTTTTTATTCCCATCCTATCAGGAAAATTGTCCATTGGCTCCGCTTGAAGCAGCTGCATCAGGAATGCCTGTTATATATCGTGATATTAAAGAATATAAATTGTTATATGAAAACCCCTATTTAAAAGCAGGAGATTCTACAGAATTTATAAAGATGACAAAAAAATTACTCTATGATAAAGAATATTATTCACAGGCGCTAAATGTTTCAGAAAATTTAATAAAGCAATTTGATAAAAATAAAATAAGAGAGCAATTGCTCCAGGTATATAACCAACTCGTTTGTCCAACAATTAATACTCTTTAATAATCAGCCCAGCGTATTCAATTTTTCTGCTGCATCTTTATGCAATAGTATTTTTAGTAATTGAATGATAGCAGTAATTAAAAATATGCCGCCTATAATCCAGTTAAGTGTATGTTGATTGGTGTTTAGTTTTTCTACAATATATTTTCCTCCAAATATAAAAATACAATTAGCAATGAAAGTCCCTATTCCGGTTCCTATAATATATAGATGATAATAAGATTTGACAGGTTGAAGAATTTTTTTTGCAAATAAAACTGTACTCCATCCAAACCAAAATGGTATGTGCATCGGAGTTATTGCACTAAGAAACATACCCAAAATAAATCTGTTCATGTGATTATTTAGAATAACATTCTTAGTCTCATGCGCTCTTGTTGCAGCAATAAAGCTTCCTGTTGCCAACAATAATACAATAGCAAAAGTTAACCATTCAAGCCATCTGAATAAATTCTTTTGCTTTTTAACCCAGTTAATTCCAACCAGGGCAATACGAACATAAATCAATTCTGTAAAAATGGTTCCTAAAGAAAAATACATTGCATTCTTAATACTTTCCTGTACACTGATTTGCATGGCAGCAACATTTAATGTGCTGAGTGGCAGTGTGCCCAGGAAACTTATAATCATTCCCCAGAAAAATACTTTTGCAAGACCCATTTTTTATTTTTACCTGAAACTGATTGTAGGATCAACTTCTTTTTTTGTACTTTCCAAATGGTATTTTAAGCAGGTAAAAATAGTTGCTATTTTCTTTTTTATCCATATAGGTGTCTACTCCATATAATACATCTTTAAAAGGCAGCCTTTTAAATGTTCCAAATAACCTGTCCCAAATACTTAGCACATCGCCATAATTACAATCAGTATAAGGTTGCTGAAAATGATGATGTACATGATGAAGATTGGGGGTAATAAAAACGCACCCGACTATTTTATCCAGTTTCTCGGGTAGCCGATAATTAATATGAGAAAATATATTTGAAACTATCTGGATAAGCTGCCGTAAAAGCAAAGCCCAAAAAACTACTCCCCCCAAAAATATCCATGCTAATGTCATCAGATTTCTAATAATGTTTTCACCCGGATGTTCCCTTAAAGTTGTGGATACATCTACAATATTATCCGTATGATGAACAACATGAAACATCCATAGTCTTTTAAATTTATGCATAAGAACATGATAAATAAACTCACCCAGATCGAGTAATATAAATGAAGCTATGAATAAAATAAGTTTATTATTCATGTAAGGCAAATGATAGAGCAATCCAAACTGATGATTCCCGGTATATTGAATAACTTTTGTAAATGCAAAGCCTAATAAAAACTGAATGGGTATATTGGATAAAATAAATTTCGCATTTAAGGATGCATGATTCCATCTTTTATATCCGAGTGTTAACCCGGCAATCGTTTCAATATTCCAGCAAACAAATAAAATTCCTGAAAATAAAAAGATCTGTGCTTCATCAGAAGTATTTGACAAAAAATTAAGCAGGTTGTTCATCTGATAAATTTACTAATGTTATATTCTTTTAAAAGTTTTTGTTTCACTTAAAAATTTAAAAACCCAATACCCTTTTACTTTTAATAAATTGTCATCGGTAAGCCACACCACTGAATCCCATTCTTTGCCGGATGTTGCATCATAAATAACTCCATCTACCCATTCTTTTTCATCCAGGTCATAATGAAGTCCATGCAACACTTCCATCCCTAACAGCTTGCGGTTGCGCAAAGCAGGATCAGGATTTTTTTCATCAACCCATTCGTTTATCGGTTTTTTGCCTTCTTTAAACCAGATAATTTTTGCTTTAAATTCATTGCTTTGTTTATATACTTCAACCATACAATTTCCAGCCGTAGTTACCCATTTGCCGAGTATAGCATCCGGGTTATTTTGTGCAATTGAAATGAATGAATTTATTAAAAAAAATATTCCTGCTATACTATTTTTCACAACTAAAGTTTATAGGTTAGCTATCAAAAAAATGTTATTCCAAAGGTTGGATTTAAAAATCTAAGATTGCAGGCATGCGTTTAATTAAAGGTTAAATTGATAATAAGTAATTATTCAATATCGCATTCACAAACCGCAGGTGTTTTGCCTGTACCTGTACTTGTTGAGTCTTCAAAATTACCATCATGATCCAAATCTGTTTCTTCTCTTATAAATAAACCTGTAGTACTGAATTCGGCTAACTTCTTTACAGAAACCGGCTGTATAAAATAAGCACAATAGCCGGAGCCACTTTTATCAAACCAGGTTATTACCGAATCTGCAGGATATTTTGTGGCAAAAGCCTGCTTCACACTAAGCGGTACTGCTTCCTTGCTGATAACAGGGCATTTCGGCATATCAGTTTCTTTTTTCTCATCTTTAGTACACGAGCAAATCAATGCTGCTAAACCTGCGATAGCAATTATTTTTTTCATGATTTTTTTAATTTATTGTGAAGATGTAATTTTTAAAATAGGATTGTTTAAAAAATTAAAATTTGTACACTACACCTATACCTAATCCAACATTAAAAGGATATGTACGTACTACATATGCCTTAGTAATGGGTGTTAAAGCATATTTAAAATAAGGCATTGCACTTATAGCCCATTGCGTAGATATTTTATATTGAATTTCAGGCGTAACTATTAAACTATATCCAACTCTTTGGGTACTTTCTAATTTTGTTGTGGTTTCAATCTCATTGTTCTGAGAATTTTCTATATCTGTTGTTAATTTTGCTTTTGTAAGAAAATTAAATGAAACACCTGCTGCCGGATTAAAACTAAATTTCTTTTTTTCAAAACTGTACTTTATCATTACCGGAACACTTATGTATTCTATAGTATGATTACTGGTTCTTGTATATAAGCTATCGCCTACATTTGGCGATGAACTGAAAGAAGGTAAGAAATAAGCAAAGCCGGAAGAAGTATTATACCGGTATTTAATATTGCCGACAGCATCTTTTACGGCATAAATTTTAGAAGGGTCGATACTGATATTTGATGATGAATAAATAACTCCTGATTGAATGCTCAGGCGTTTATTTATTTTGCGGGAAATTAAAATACCTGCTGATGATGAAAGCAAATGGTTTTCTCTTTTATCAATAATATTTTTATTACCGTATGCATTTATATCATCGTTTTCTAAATAATAACCTGCAAATTCTGGTGCTGCAAAAGCAGCGATAGAATAACGTGCAGCAGAAGTTTTGTTCTTTTTACTGTTTTTTGCAATAGAAGAATTTACTTCTGAGCTTTTCAATAAATTAATTTTATTTTTTGCAATTAATTGTAATTCAGGTTTAATTTCACGGGCGGCAATACTTTCCATTGCCTGTTGAAAAACAGATTCTGTATTATTTAATAAAGCAGCTGATTGCGTTTCTTTGATTGTTGTCAAATTTTCTTCCGACGGAATTTCATTTTTAATTATTACAATTTGTCTTCCCGGTTTATTTAAAGATTGTTTTTTAAACATATTCTTTTTGTTCTTATCAGTAGTAAGGTCATCTGCAACAGATTGCTTGCCGGTAATATTTTTATTATTGTATGATGGAGGAATGATAGACATATTACCGCTGTCAATTGCTGATATATTATTTATTAGATTTATTTTGTTACCGGGATTAATTTTGTTATTAGCCAAATCACTTTTCGTTTTATTGATATAAAAAATAGCAGCCGTTGCAAAACCGACTAATAAAAAAAATAAAATTGCCGCTATTCTGCGGGCAGTTAAAAATTTATTCCTATAGTTTGAAGCATCCGTTTTATCCAATTGTTGCTCTAAATTTTGCCACAACTCTTCCCTTGGCAATTCCGTCATTGGTTCTATCTTTTGCTGGAACCAATCACCAATATCATCGTGTAAATTTTTATCCATTGTGTGTTTGTTTGGCAATTTTTAAATTTTGAATAACAGCGTTCTGTAAAATTCTCTTTGCTTGCGCAAGATTAGATTTTGATGTACCCTCTTCTATTTTTAATAATACAGCAATTTCCCTATGCTTCAGTCCTTCAAAGTGATACAGGTTAAAAACCATTCGATAAGCGGGAGACAGGTTTTGTATCAGTTTTAATAATTCTTTTCCGCTTAGGTCTCCCACTATATCAATATTGCTGCTATAATTATTGCTTGCTGTATCTAAAGAAACTACAGGTCTTAAATTTACCTGGTTCCGTAATTTTTGCAATGCGCAATTCACCATAATTTTCCGTATCCATCCTTCAAAAGAACCGTCCTGTTTAAATTGTGCAATAAATTTAAAAACCCTCATAAAGCCATCCTGCAATATCTCTTCTGCTTCTTCCTGATTTTTGGAATAGCGCATTGATACTATCATCATCTTAGGCGCAAATAAAGTGTATACCTCTGACTGGGAAGATCTGTTAAATGCTATACAGCCTGCAATAAGCCTGGTTTCTTTATCTGACAATATAATAACAGTATTATTCACTATAGATGTAAGGTGCTATTAAAATAGTTGTGTTTGCAACAAAATTATTTTAAAAAATATGAGTATCAAACTGCAAGCTGGATGATAATTATGTGGAAATATTGAATTGAAAAAAATAGGGAATGCAACACAACTATTTTATAAAGTATGTTATCTCTGAATATGTTTAATTGATATACTGATTGTCTTTTTAAAACTTTATTCAACTAATTATGACAATAGATAAAGTAACTAAGGAGGAAGTAGTATTATACGCTATTACTCTGCTATTCATAACTGCATTTTTGATGCTTTTATTTTCAATAACAGGGTGATTAAAAAAAATTTCTTCTACTACTTTATTGCCATATAAAACTTTTTAAAAATAGAAATGAATGTTCGAAAACTCACATTACAATTGAGTTTCAAACGGGTCGGCTTATTGTTGGTCCTCTTAATTATTTAAAAAAAATCCAATGAAATTTTACAAGATGATCCTTCTTACTTCAATTGGATCAATACTTTTAAATGTAACGTCAGCACAAAAAATAACTATAAGTGGCTATGTAAAAGACGTGGCATCTGAAGAGGCTTTGATTGGTGCAAGTATAGTAAACGCCAACACTAAATCAGGTACAACTACAAATCAGTATGGATATTTTTCATTAGCCGCTTTTGCGGCAGATACCATCGAATTAATTATTTCTTTTAGTGGTTACACTATTCAGGCAAAAAAAATTACAGCAAAGGAAAATCTTAGGTTGGAGATTTTACTGCTATCAGCAGCCTCTAACCTAAGTGAAGTAGTTGTCATTTCCGGAAAGAATGATCATAATGTACAAAAAGCGCAGATGGGATTTATTGATGTGCCTTTAAAAGCAATTAAAAATTTACCTGTTCTTTTGGGTGAAAGGGATGTGCTTAAAATTATCCAGTTACTTCCAGGTGTTCAAGGCGGACAGGAAGGAACGACCGGCTTTTATGTACGGGGTGGAAACCTTGATCAAAATTTGGTTCAGCTGGATGAAGCAATTGTATATAATCCCAACCACCTGTTTGGCCTGTTCAGCACCTTTAATGTAAACTCTATTAATAATGTGCAGTTGATAAAAGGAGGTTTTCCGGCAGAGTATGGCGGAAGGTTAAGCTCCATTTTAAATATTACTATGAAGGAAGGAAATAAAAAAAATTATCAAATGGAAGGTGGCATCGGGTTGTTGTCAACTAATCTTACCTTCCAGGGACCGATACAAAAAAACAAAGCTTCATTCATCGTCTCAGCAAGAACAAGTTATATTGACCTGTTGCTGAAACCACTTACTTCAAAAACTACAACTTATAAATTTTATGATGTAAATGCTAAAATGAACTATGAGCTTGGGAAGAAAGATCATGTATTTTTCAGTTTCTTCAAAGGCAATGACAATGCAGGTTATGTAGGACCTAATAGCTTGAATTATGGTACCAATTTCGGCAATACAACTGCTACGTTGCGATGGAATCATTTGTTTGGCAGCAAGGTTTTTTCCAACACCTCTTTAATTTATAATGATTATTTTTTGGGCCTTGGCACAACACAAAATAATTATTACGAAGTATTATACACCGGTATTAAAGACGTTGGCGTAAAAACAGATATTACGTATATCCCTGCTAACAAGCACAAAATAAAAACAGGTTTTACTTTCAGCCACCATAGTTTGTACCCGGCTGCAGTTTCATCAAGAATACCAAGAAGAGGCAACAGGATCACAATTAATAAAGACAGCGTAGCCGCCAGGGTTTCCAATGAGTTTGCTTTTTACGCAAGCGATGAGTATGATGTTTCTGATAAGGTTTCAATCAATTATGGGATCAGGGTTCCTTTATTCAATGCTCCGGGAGTCACTTATTCTTCTGTAGAGCCCCGCATAACTGCTAAAATTTCTATTACCCCAACAACTTCCTTCAAAGCTTCTTATACAAGGATGAACCAGTTTTTGCATTCAGTTCCCAGCAGCACTGCTTCGTTGCCTACGGATATCTGGATGAGTAGTAGTGTTATCATTAAGCCTCAGAAAAGCTCCCAGACTGCCATAGGGTTGTTTAAAAACTTTAATGATAATTCAATAGAAACAAGTGCGGAAATTTATTACAAGACCATGGATAATCAAGTACTTTTTAAAGAAGGTTCACAAATTGTTTTATCTACCAATTTAGACAGTATACTAACTTTTGGAAGCGGTAAATCATATGGATTGGAACTATTTATAAAAAAGAATTTTGGTAAGTTGACCGGATGGTTCAGTTATACTTTAAGTAAGACAACACAACTTTTCCCTGCATTGAATCGTGGTAAGGAATTCCCTGCATCATTTGACAGGCGGCATAATTTCTCCCTCGTTGGCACCTATGAGCTAAGTAAGCGGTGGACTGTATCTGCTGATTTCGTTTTTTACACAGGTAGAGCTTTTACATTGCCAACAGGAAGAGTTACTGTACCGATAAATGGTTCACTATATGATGCTTCGTATTATGATTTTACCAGCCGCAACAATGCAAGATTACATAACTATCACCGGCTTGATGTAAGTTTTTCTTATAAAAAAATAAGGAAACTCTTTGGTAAAAAATATGAAAGCGAATGGGTATTTGGTGCCTATAATATTTACAGTCATCTCAACCCCTATTTTGTTTACCTGGCGCCTAATGCAGCAACCAAACAACCGGAAGCAAGGCAGGTTTCTTTATTGCCCATCGTACCCAGTATCAGTTTCAATTTTAAATTTTAAATTTTAATGAAGAAATTTACAACAATGAAAATATTTTGTGTAGTAACGATAATTTTCCTTTCAATTTGTTTCTGCGCCTGCGAAAAAATAATAATAATAAGTACTCCCACATATTCGGGTAAGGTTAGCATTCAGAGTATGTTGGAACCTGACAGTGTACCTATTGTTTATTTCAACCGGACTGTCCCCTATTTTGGTAATGATGTAAGTCTTGGATCGTTGGTTATAAGAAATTCGATCATAAAAATAACCAGCAATAGCGGCACAGACATTTTGTATTTTGACAGTGTATTCAGTAAAACATTTTGCCAGTATGATTATTATTATAAAGGTAAAATTCCCATTAAATTAAATAATAATTACACACTCAGCATTATCAATGGAGCGAACACCTACTCAGCAACAACCAGCACCGCACTTTCAAAAGCAATTATAGACAGCACTTCTTATACTCCTGCATTTAACGACTTGTACGGGCAGCATGAAGGAGTGATCGTATATTTTAAAGATCTAACAGCACAGGTAAATTATTATCGTTATGAAATGATAAGATACATTGACACTTCCACTCAACTGGCAGGCCCGCAGCTACCCGGAAGTACGTGCCTTGACCGCACCAGGAAAGACAGTACATTGGTACATGAACTGGGACGGTCTGTTTTCAGCGATCAGGGACAACAGGGTAAGCAAATCAAGATTGTAATAGAACCTGCGTACACACACATTCAAGGCACAAAAGGAACAATATTTATTCAAAGTATTGATAAGAACGCCTATGATTTTTTTGACCAGTTAGATAAACAAAAACTGGCTCAATTTAATCCTTTTGTAGAACCTGTGTTTCTAAGAGAAGGCCAATTTGGAAGCAGAGCTATAGGCTATTTTTCATCTATGATTAAAAGTAATCCTGTTGTATTTATTTATCCTGAATAATTTTTTCCACCAGGTAATTACTTTAAAATCATAACAACTATTGGATTTTTGCAGTTAATAAATCAACAACAACCCATCTGGCACTATCGTTGCAAGCATAGAATTTAAATTGTCCACGATGCAAACTTTACAAAGAAATAATAAACATGTATGGAACAAAATTCCGGAGCTGACACTTTTATTCTGGATCATGAAAATAATCGCAACAACATTTGGTGAAACCGGAGGCGATCTTTTAGCACAAACATTAAAAGTAGGATATGGAACAAGCACACTGATATTTTTTGGATTCTTCCTCATTATGCTTTTTTGCCAGATGGGAGTAAAAAGATATATACCACCTATCTATTGGGCAGTTATAGTTGCTACCAGCACTTCAGGCACAACCATGTCAGATTATATGGATCGTACACTTGCACTTGGATATGCCATGGGTTCATTAATCCTTATATCAATTTTAATTATCATTTTAATTATCTGGCGTGTTACAGAAAAATCATTATCAGTAACCGATATTAAATCTTTCAGAGGGGAAGCGTTTTACTGGACGGCAATTTTATTTTCCAATACACTGGGTACAGCGCTGGGTGATTTTTTAGCCGATGATTCCGGGCTTGGTTTTGGAGGAAGTGCCTTATTAATTACAGTTGTTTTAGCTCTCATTGTTCTTGCCTACTATTTCACTAAAATTTCCCGGGTTGTTTTATTCTGGATTGCATTTGTTTTAACCCGGCCTTTTGGTGCAACTTTTGGCGACCTGCTTACCAAGCCACATAATCATGGCGGATTAGCTTATGGAACTAAAGGTTCATCATTCATCCTTTTTGGTCTTTTAATAATATTGGTTATTTACGAGAGCATAAGGCTCAGGAAACAAAGATCAAAAAATGAGAACGTTAATAATCATAGCTTGCAGGCAGCAACCGCATAAATTTTAATCATTTATATATGCAGAAAAATAGTTTTATCCTACTTCATTAAAGACAGTTGATCCGTCTCTTCATTATCTTTTTTAAAATTTTTATTGTGTCGTTCCCATCTGTCCTGCACTGCAAATTTTTCGGTACGCATTCCTGTATTATAGTTAACAAGGTTACTGCCGCATTGGGGGCATTTGTATAACGATGCATCAAATTGCAGTTTGCAGTTGCCGCAATAACTTTTAATGTCTTCTTCATTGTAAGGCATGTTTCATTATTTAGGTTATAATTTTTATTTAATTGCCGGTGTTTCCAGTTTTACAATCACATCTCTAAGTTTTTTCTTTTTAAAAAAAAAATTTCCAAACAATACAAACAATATTATTTCTCCTGCAATTATGGCCAGGTAATTTAATGAGTGTACATCATAATGCCCGGCAAGCCAGAAATAACAAATAGCCGCAACGGCGCAAATGGCAGCGCCTAATGAAATGCCCCACTTTACACATTCCATAAGCAAATAAGCTTTGTGAACAACAGCAGCAGATACAGGAGGATGAGGTTTCATTTTGCGAAGGAGATAAATATTTTCAATAATATCACAGAGCCAGGGTATTATTTGCGCCCATGCAAGGATGGAAAATATATTAATACCAACGGAGGATTGCATTTTAGCTGATACCAACATGCATAATAAAAAAATACTTCCGTAAGCACAGGGCATAAACAGAAAATCAATATACAACTGCCTCCTTAATGCGCTTATTGCTTTTATTGATTCCCGCCTTTCCGGCAGCCTGTATAAGCCTCTGATAAGGTTTACTAATTCTTTGGGGGATGCAGGTAATTCAAGTTCCATAATGCTAAACTTTTTTTCTACCCCATCTTTGGTATAAAAATTCCGGTTTTGAATACCCATTATAAAACTAAAAAAAAGCATTAAGCCAAACGTTACACAAAAGAATGCCCAGCTAATAATAAATATTGTCATATAGATTTATTTTTCAGGAGTTATAGTAGTTGGTGTTTGTTCTTTAAGTAATTCTTTGCGCATTTTATCACGGTCTTCTTTATAATCATTCCAATCAAACGTTTTTAAAAAATCGGCAGCAGCCTCAGCTCCTTTGACAAACATGTTTATTTTATCCTCATTGGTTAAAAAAAAGTTTAGCCAGTTGTAACCATTCAAATGAATTGTTCCGATACCTTTTTTAAATACTTTATTTTTTAATAAAAAATCTTTATCGTAGTAAAACCTGATGGTATTAAATATTCTTCCAAAGTAACCAAGCAGTGTCCACTTTATTGCATGTTTACCAACATCACCGGGCGCACTGTCATCCAGGTCTATACCAAAAGAGGGAAGCCTGGGTGTAATAACTTTTGGATTATAAAACAGGTTTATCGGGAAGTTGGATAATATACCGCCATCAACAAAACGTGCAGAAGAGGGTGGATCTGTTTCGCCGAATTTATCTAACCATAACTTTTTTATATCCTCATCATCGCACGGAATTTCATTAATGAAATAAGATTCAAAAAATACAGGAATAGACATCGAAGCTCTGATAAAACCTGCGGGCTGCAGAGCATCAATAGTTTTTCTGAAGAGGTACCACATTTCAGGAAACTGAATTTTATTTTGAGATACCAGTTCAGAGGTAATAAAAGTTACATCCCCATCAAGCCCTTTTAATTCTTCAGGATTGGGAACCCTTAAATGAAGGCCAGGTACAGGAGATGTGGCTTTATTGTTTAGGTCAGTAACGGTTGTTACACCATTGTCAGCAAGCTGTTGTTTTATCCAGTCGTAAAAAAAATCTCCCGGGTTAATACCAATACCTGAATTTTTAAACCGCTTTAAAAGAGTATCTACATAAGTGATTACCCCCGCAACAATCAATAGGCAAAGGCCTGTAAGAACAAAAAACACTTTTGTAAAAACTGATATCCAGGGTAAGCTATGCTGCAATCCGAGGAAAACAAAATCGCCAACAAGCAGCATGGCTAATGTGCCCAAAATGGCCCTGATCCAGCTTTTTATCCTTTTGCCAAAATCTACATGCGTAATAAATTTGCTTATTAACCAACGTGCAGCCGGATGTCCATCAACCAGTTTAATAAATTCAAGTTTACAAATCGCATCTAATACCGGTATTGATTTAGCATCCTGTTTTGTTCCGGTTGCAACCATTAAAGCTGTATTGATAGCGCCTGCGCTGGTGCCGGCAAGCCTTATAAAACGAATGCCCATCTCCTCCAGAATATACGTATAGCCCACCAACGCAATGCCTAATACGCCGCCGCCTTTTTGTACAAGGTTTACATATTGATTTCCTTTATCGTCTATAACATCAGAAACAACAAAAGATTTACCACCCGCAGGATACGCTGCCTTTAAATCGCTAAGACATTTTTTTACAGTATCATTATTAATGAAATCATCATGGGTAAGCTCTTGTGCCATATTTAGAATTTAATTTATTTATTCCGTTGTTATTTATCTTATTCGTTTCAACAACAAAGATTACTTATTATTCATTTATCTTTTATAAACCTGCCTCACAGACCTTAATGGTACTTTTATAATTTTAGATTGTAACCGCAACCAATAGGAAATGTATTGAGGTGGCTGCCTGTTTTTAAAAACAACTTTTACTTTTATCTCAAATTCACCCCAGCCGGTTGACGAAAAGCCAAAATTGATATTCCTGTTATTGCTGCTTACCTGCGGATTAGGAAAAGTGGGATGTAATAAATATTCCACATGATCTATATTGTTAAGCGTAGCATAATCTGCCTGTACAAAAACCGTCCAGTTATAATAACCACTTCTACCGGATAAGGATGAAGTATTATTTATTGCTATTTGCTGAGCAACAGTAACAGGCGAAATAATAATGAGGAGGAAAAGCAGAAAGTTTCTGTACAACATACAATCTAATTTACAGAAGTTAATTTAATAGATGGTGATAAAGGATAGAAGCTGCTTACTTTCCACTTATGTTTTGTTTTTATGTCTTCTACCATTAAAGAAGTTATAAAGCTCTCCGGTTTAAGATCGGATATCGTTACATACAGTCTTTGTTTGTCGTTTTGCGTAACGGGTGAACAATTGAGAACATTCTCTTTGTCCTCATCTCCCCAAAGTTTGTAGGTTACTTTTAAATCTTTTGGATTAGGAATATCTGCTACGCCATCAAGATCAAGAAAATAATTAAGGGTTTTATTCTGAGAAAGCTTTAATGAATTTACCTCGCCCTGTAATTTAAACAATTGCGTTTGAGAATCGTTACTCTTTTGTTTTTCATCATCTAACATTTTTGCCAGTTTTGAATTGGTGTTCACGATATTAAAATAGGTGCCCGCAAAAATTAATATAAGCCCAACCAAAACAAAAACAGTGATGATAGAAATTTTCATATCAGCGCCTAGCATTTTAATTTCCTGAACGCTGTCTTTTATATTGGCGCCGTATTTAAAAAAATAGGCGCCTAAACATAACAAAATTATTATCAACCCTATAGTTGGAAGTACAACTTTTAAAATTATGTCGGGCATAAAAATATAGTTTAAAGTTTATAAATAAATTTCTCTACAACAATCAATTACCCCGTGCCGAACCCTACAGGCAACCAACCTGCATTAAAATTGCAAATCTCTTGCATCAAATAATCTTGTTGGTTTTTTACCAAGAATTCTGAACAGCACTGAATTTAAAGTATAGGCATCGTTATCAAAGCCACCATGTGAATCGCTCCTGCTTATATCCGGACCCACTTTAGCTGATGCGTCCGCTGCACCCGCAATTACAAGACTTGGCCAATTATCAACAGTTGCAGTAAATAATTTAGAAATTACAGGATCAATAAAAGATTTATCCAGCTTACTATTCCGTCCGTTAATAAAACGTTCCATACCAAGTATGGGTGTATTTCTTTTCGGCTCAAACGAATTGCTAACAAGGTATAACAGCGATTTTCCATAAGGCCCAACATCATCATCCCTCTCACCTACATCACTTAAAATATACATGGTTGGTAAAGGGCAATCTTTATTTTGTATATGCGGTAGAAGTTTTTCCTTAAACACATCAATGGAAATTGCAGGCGCCATAAATTGCACGGAGCGGATGGGTACGCCAATGCGAAGCAAAGTATCAATGGTATAAGCAGTAAAAATTGAACCGGCGCTATGTGCTACGATATGCAGTTCCCAATTATTTTTATTTGAAGCATCTACTGCGCTGAATGCTTTTAAAGCTTCGGTAGCCACAATATCCATTGATCTTCCTTCTCTTGATGCAAGGCTTGCATTCTCTTTCATTTCATTCCACAACATAGTACCAGGCTTTGAAGCTGTTAATTCAAAAGTGCGGTCAAGAATTTCCAATGCGCCTTCTCTTAATTTATTTAACCAGTTAGCGTCTGCCTTATCATCATTTGTAAAAACATCTAATAGATTATTTTTTAATGATGTCCAGAAATCTGTTTCCCACATAATGTGTACGGGGTATATTTCATTATCCAGGCATACATCTTTAAAACTTATAATTCTGGCGGCAACTTCTTTTTCTGAATTTAATCCGCCATGCAGATATAACATGATGCGTTTCTTTTTCCATGTGGCAGCAGCGGTTGCAATGGTGCTGAATAAACGTATAACATCATCTTTGGTTGTCCAGTAATTTCCTGAATCAGAGAGAAACCCGTTATTACCAACATTAATTACATACGGCCGTATCTGCTCCAACGGAATAACCTGTGAAGCTCTTTGTTTACCTGCATCAGTATCTGCGTAACCTTTGCTCCAAAGATCAAGATCAACCGGAACGCCTAACTGTGCAACCCAACAATCAGAAGCATGAAGCATCCAGTCTTCATACGGCAATATCGCAAAGCCTTTGTGGCCCCACGTTGTACCCCATGAATTTTGTATAATAAATCCTTCTTTTGTGTAGCCAATAATTGCAATTGCATGCCCATCAGTTGCCCTGCCTTTGCGTTGTATTATTGGTAATTTTATTCTTTTAATCTCATCATTAAAACTGTATTCATATATCTTAAACATTTCTTTTGGCGCATCCCATCCATCATGTACCATTAAGGTTGCAAATAAAATTCCGGCTTCATTTAATGCTGAATGCATATCTCTTACATTACGATGGAAAACCCTGTAATACGCTCCTGCCGGGATATTAAGCGCTTCCTTTGCTTTTGCTTCATCAAAATTTTTAACGCCAAATAAATTATCCTTCCACGAATTTCTGGTAGTAACCCCGTGTGCATTCCAGCCTTTCATAGTACCTCTTGCAGAGGAACCTTCATAATTTTCGCCGGGCCATTCGTCATATCTTCTCGCCATTTCGTACAGCATCCTGGGGCTTGCACCAATCTTTACAATATCAGCAACATTGCACCTTCCATTTACTGCAAGATGATAATTAATATTTGCTGCCAGCGCAAAGCCAGTACAGGCGCCTTGTTGCCCCTGGTTTAGAATTACCGGCACATTATCGCAATTGATCAACTGCCCGGGTAATGGATTAAGTGTTGGCTGATAAAACCAATCTCTTGCATCAATCTTATCAGGAAAAGCATCTAACTTTTTATCAAGTTTTTTTGCAGTAGTTTTTTCTGCAGGTTTTTCCCTTTGCTGTTTAGCAGAAGGACGTGTTGTTTTGGGTGAAGAAGATTCGGGTTGCATATAAGATGATTTAATTTAAATCTCAATTAGTTTACATGAAAAGTAATGGGTATATATATTTTTTAAGTTGGCATTATAAAGAATTTTAATAAAAATTTTGAACTGAAAATCTCATCAAAAAATTTCCTTTAGAAACATCACTCTTTGGAAATAATGTTTGTACATATCCAATTTCAAGTTTTGCATTTACAATATTTAATTGAAGACCTGCGCCGGAAGCTGCCCATATTTTATCACCTACGCTGGGTTTATTAATTTCTCCAAAATCAAAAAATAGTAAAGGTTTAATACTATAAATATTTGCCCTGTCTGCAAGATAATTTATGGTTGGTTTAATATCTTTATCTACAATACGCTCTGCAGCAGCATCGGCTTCATCATCTGAAAGACCGCCATTTAGGGCTAAATCATTTGCAATAAAACTTTTTGCTGTTGTTACCTGTCCTTTTATAGCGCTCCGGATTGTAATGCGGCGGGGTTCATCCTGAATAACTATATCAGGAATTAATGGAGAGGACCATTTTGAAACAGGTATAGAAAAATTTAAGTTCAATCCCAAATACAAAGTTCCGCCTGAAACAGAATTAAATGCAGAAGAAAAGCCACCTTCTCTCTCTCCTAAACTACGAATAACCGGACCTTCAGGAAAAGGCATATTACTAAAGGAATTAAGAGGAACATATAAAAAATCCGAAGCAGTATTGCCGGCAAAATATTCGCTATAAGTTGGTGGAGTTCCCCATGTATATCCAGAACCTAATGTAGTTTCCACATCAACATTATTATGACCACGCCCTATAGAAACTGCATAACCCGCTTTACCGGCGATTCTCTGGTAAGATTTTAAATTGATATTATTTTTTGGAATACCGGCATTAAACCATATTCCCATTCGTGATAATCCTTTTGCAACTCTGCCGTCTATAAGTGCACTAAATTCATAGCCGGTTTCAGGATTTTGAATTTTATTATTCAGGGGAGTGTAATTATTTTGGGAAAATTCAACTCCAGCACTTATCATGTATTTACTTAAAAAAGATTTTTTTCCATTACCATGAATAGCTGCAAACATCTTTGTGGACTCACGATTGTAATCATTGATATTTAGTGACAGTAAGTTTTTAGCGTATATAATACCAAGCAACCATCCAATAGTTAAGTCAGCATAAACGGGGTGAATTAATTGAAGCAATCCCGAACTATTATAAAAAGAATTATTAAATGATTTACTAAAATCTATATCAAAGTCTAACCTAAGTTTTTTTGAACTTCCGGATGGATTATATATACCGGGAATATGTAACAAATCAGTTGTAGTTTTTATAAATGCAGAAGTTCCAAACCGGCGGTCATTCATTAATCCAATATACGGTGCTGTAGCCAAAAGAAGTGATGGCACCTGTTTATAAAAAGTAGGTTTTGCAGTTCGTGGAATTGGTAAAATATTATTACCAATATTGTACAGGTCAATTCGCAGATAGTATGGATGTATTACAACCTGTACTTCCTTTAGTTCCGAACTATCAGAGACGGGACAAATATCTGATGTAATAAATAATACTGAAGTGGATCCTAATAACCTGATTGCAAACTTACCGTCGCTTTCTATTATTTCACTTCTTACTATTTCTTCTGCAAGGCCAACTTTCGACGGATCAAATGGTTGTCCTACTCCAATAAGTTGTTCAACTTTTGCCTGCAATTCTTTTGGAACCCAGCGACCAATAATTTTTACAGAGCTAACTGTAAAATTCATATCAGCGGTAATTGTATTGCAAGCTACCTTTTGACAAAACATATTATTTATCAAAAGAAGATTGCAAGCTAATAACAGGATAATTAACCTGCTGTTTTTAAAAATCATAAAAAGCATATATAAATTCATAGCATAAGATATAGCTCACGCTTACATACTATAGTTTCATAAGTAAACTGAATTTTAAAAGATTTTGCAGGTTTAACTATTACCTTATTACAAATAAAGATTATCAAGCATTGATAGCTTTCTTCATGCTATCATCAATCATTTTCTTTTGGTCGTTATTAGGTTTTTGTCCTGAATCACCAAAAGGTTTTACAAGCGGATAAACATCATCTCTAAATGAACGAACCTGAGATCTTTTCATGCCATCTTCAGTAACAGCAGCAATTTTATCAATATCATTGGGATCTCCTGCAACAAACTCAACGCTTACTACTTCCTGAAAGTCGGCACCAATTTTTTTATAAAGATCAAAAAGTAATTTCCATACAGGTTCATTCTGGCTTGAACATGCCTTTTGAATTTCAATGGTAAATTTATATCCTGATTCAGGACTAAAGATCATTACCCGTAAGAGAAAAGGCTTACATTTTTTACCACCAGTGGTAATTGAAGTTGTAGATGGCATAGTAATATTTTTAAGCTGCCTGCTCTATCCCGTTTTCGGCTTTCCGGCGCTTACTATTTTAAAAGGGTGTTCGGCTGTTAGTTCCCTTAATTATTTTGATGCAAATCAATTAATTTATTTACTCTCTATGGATAAGTAGTTTTGATAAATGACTCATCAGTAGGAGATAAATGTAAATTCCAACCAACCGGATCACCACTTAATAAAAACTCTTTAGGGATAGGATACATCATAATTGAATTGGGATCCAACTTAGTAAATTGAGTTTTTGAAACAGCATATGTTTGAAAGAGATTGCTATCCACTTCTGCTTTTGTCCAGTTATTTGGCGGTCCCTGATAATAATTATATACAGCAGGTTTGTTCCAGTTAATGCCACCGGCAGGGTTTTGATGTTCATGAATGCAGCCAAGTGCATGACCAAACTCGTGAACTACAACTCTCTCCCATTCAGCGTCTGCTGTATTATCTTTAAGCCATCCAAAATTCATTGTAGGTTTATTTACAGCAATAGATAAACATTCTGTTCCTATGTATGACCATGATCCCGGGTCACTTACAAACGATATACGGACCATTCCTTTTTTTGAGGTAATGAAACTAAGTTTCAGATCAATAAAAGGTTTCCACTTAGCTGCCATTTTTTTTACCTGGGCTTTTTGTTTTGCAGAACCATCAAGAAATGAAATTGTTATTGTTGTTCCCTTTTGCCATTTAGTAGAAGTAAGAATCGCCATCCTGGCGAGCAAACCGGCATCGGTAGGGCTAAAGCTGTGATTTGGATTTTCAATAAACTTTGTAACCAATTCATGTTCTTTAGTTCCGGACTCAGCAGGATTGTTTTTTTTATTATGTTTTATTGAATGCAACATTCTTTGCGGAGCATTTAGTAATGTTACCGGCCTGTCAATGCAAACATGAATAATTTCTTTTTTTTTAATTTTTTGTTTTTTTGTTTTCATTATTGCAGTTTTTATTTGCCTACTCTTGATACCGTTTTCGGCTACCCGGTTTTATTATATTATATTACTTCAGATAACTTTTTTATTTATGGGTTTATGGCTGCACTTATCAATTCTGCTATCCCAAATTTTCCATTTTTCTTAAATATTTCCAAAGGCTCCCATAACGGATCCTGGCTTATAAAGGAATGCTTGTCACCCTGCATAATGCCTACAAACACTTCCCCCACAATGCGGCCGCCCACTGGTCCCATGTGTATAGGTGTATCATTATTTTTAAAAGCCTGTTGTGCCTCGGCCAATATATAAAACCATAGTGGCGCATTATTTCTAAATGCAGGGTGCAATGTTGCAATTGAAGGGTTTTTTGTTTTCCCATCTTCGTTTGCTTTTCCCACTTTAAGTTTTTCATCCGGAATAACAGGCAGGCCCATTTTTTTTGCCACTGCCTGGCCTGATGGAATACCCATAGTAACACCTCTTTGCAGATTTCTAAAAGCAAGGCTTGGTACTGTGCCACCAATACTTGGCGGAAGATGGCCCAATGGATTAACAAGTGAACTGTCAATTTTATAAGCAGGTTGAATGCGTTCTGGTGAAAGCGGGTTAGGGTTGTTTCCGAAATCAAAAAACAGCCGCCAGTCTATTGCCCAGATGGATGGGAATTCTCTGAAACCTGTAAGGCTTGTAAGCGGATCATTTGAAAAAATTTCGAACCTGGGTATGGTTTGGTTGAGCCGGTAAACAGGACGAACCATAGAATGGCCAAAACGGTATGCAGCCACTGAAAATTCAACAGGTATAAATGGATCGTTGTGCCATTTGTAAAAATTAAGTTCTGCTTTATAATGTTCTTTATCAATTTTTTTATCAAAGTTCGGAAGTATTATTTCTAACGTCTTTTTGCCAATAATCGTTGGCAGGAAATCATTCAAAACCACCCATTGATAATGCCATCTTACAAGACGTTGTATAGATTCAAAACCGGCATCAGGAAATTCATCAACCACCCGGTTATGAAACCTTAAAAAAATTGCCTGTAATTGCGAGATGATTACATTTTCATCATTTCTTGGATCTCCAATGATGGCTCTTTTGTCGCCTGTCTTCGGATTATTTCTTGCTACATCCTGCACTTTATTATCAACTGTGCTGCCGGTGAGTGGGCGGCCCAGAATAAATTTTTTTCCACCCTGTTCATACAAATAAGGCTGGTCATCAGGGCCACGTCCATATAAATTATCTAAATCAAATCGTGGTGTTCTAAAATCTACCAGGGCATTGGGATCATTTTCTTTTTGTAGGCTGCTGGCAGGATCAAAAGTGAGATCATGATCAATGAACTGCCCCAGGTAAGTATAGCCTGCACTGATACCACTATTTTCTTCATCGTCTTTTTCTGTTTCAGGAGTTGGATTGGGTTCAGCTTTGGCAACCATGGCAGAAGCCAGCAGGGTTAAAACAGATTCCTCAAAATGAGCTTTTGGTAAAGTTCGGAACATACGTCCAAAACGGCCTTCAAATATACTGGAAGATAGCACGGCATTTAATCCGCGGATTTCTCCATGTTTCCTGATGTGTTTGTTGCTCATAATTTTTTATTTTATTGCCTACTCTTGATACCGTTTTCGGCCAGCCGGTGAGTGTTTATAAACGCTTAGCAATTTTTTGTAAGGTGTATTGAGGTTAGCATTACATGTGAGTGAGGTGATTCGCAGAAGGCAACGGCTTTTGTTTCGATTGCTCTTTACATTTGCTTGAATAAAGAGCGGGATAGGTTAGTGTAAATTTCTAAAATAAAAATAATATTTCATACAGGGAAATCACCCTATTTTAATCCTTTTTTTCACGTGTTTTCACCCTTTTAAATGAATAATTTTTTTGTTATAAGTATAAAATAAATATTTAGTCAGGCCGGATATTTGTCAAAAAAGTTGTTATACTACTTTGTAATAGGGGAAAACACCTTGTTTTATCACCTTGGTTTAGGGTGATTTCACTTTAGGTATTCTCATTTTATTATTGCAATATTTGGATGTTAGTATATACACATTGCTATACACCATTTTTTCTTTCACCAAAAAACAATTAATATGCAACCCACTTCCAAAAAAACTGTAATGAAAATGAGAGATGCGTACGAAAGAACAATTCGTAAATCCTCAACAGAAAATTTAAGAAAGAAATTTCCGGACAGGCCGTGGATAGAAGAAGTTTCTTCAATATGGGTAAGCCGCAAAGAGCTGGAAGCATTGTTAAACGCCAATAATGCGGATGGTCTTAGAATTTATTATGGCTGTCACCATGAGCGTACACACAATAATCCAAAACTTGATTACCATGGATTGCACAACATAATTTTTGTAGCCACTAAAGATTCGGTTGATGCACAAAATCCAACAACCCAAACCAGTGTTGATCAATTGCGGGATATAGGTGTTATGGAAGGCTCCGGCGTTGAACCAACAAGTTATGAAGGTTCAGCCGGAGAGGTTGCCACTCTATGTCCTCCCTCTTGTCCACCACCACCACCACAGGGATGAAAACTATAATAATTGTTTGTATACCGCCATTAATATGTTTGCTCACTGTAATTATTTTTTATAAAAAGCTGCAGCCAAAATGGCTCCGGCTTTTTTTGTATTTGCTGGTTTTTATTTTAGCGGCAGAAATAGGGTCTGGTCTTTATTCTCAATACACTAAAAAAAGTAATCACTTCATTATTAATATTTATTTGCCGGTTAGCTTTAGCTTTTACTTTTTTATTTTCTTCAAAACATTTGAAACAAAAAAATTTAAAATAATTACTTATACAGCGTTTATTTTATACCTGTTATTCTGTGTATATGATATTATGTTTATTGAAGGGTTTTATTATTTTAATACGTATTCATATTGCCTGGGATGTATACTAATAGTAATGTGCTGTTTATTATATTTTATGAGGCTTTTTACATCTGACATGCTTATGAATTATTTTACAACACCTATGTTCTGGATAACAACCGGTTTATTATTTTTTTTTGCGGGAAGCCTTGTGGAAATGAGTTTATTAAAATACATGATCAGCAATCATCTTGACCCCGAAGGGAAAATTTATCAATTTATTATGGTTACTTTGAATATACTATTGTATGGTGCATTTACAATAAGTTTTTTATGTAACCACAAATGGAAAAAAGCCAGTTAATAATTGCGGTTCTGTTTGCTACTGCGGTACTGTTATTGCTTGCATTCTTCCTGCTGTTTTTTTTAGTGAGATACCGTACAAGAAGCAATCAATATATTAGTGAGAGAGAAAATTTGCAAAAAGAATTTGAACAAATACTAATGCAGTCACAGATAGAAGTACAGGAAAATACATTTGCTGCGCTGAGCATGGAATTACATGATAATATAGGGCAGTTGCTGGTTAGTGCCAAAGCCCTTATTGGGGTAACACAGTATAATATGCCTTCGCCGCCGGAGACTTTAAATGTAGCCGGAGAAACATTAGGAAAAGCTATTAGCGAGCTACGCTCATTATCTAAATTACTTGATAAAGAATGGCTTCAACAATTTGATTTTATTGCCAACCTGCAGGCGGAAGTTAAAAGAATAAATGCTATGCAAACTTTACAGGTAAGCTTTTCACATCCTGAAAAATTATTATTGCAACCCGAAGAGCAAATTATTCTTTTTCGTATTGTTCAGGAGGCAATACAAAATTCGATTAAACATTCACAGGCTCAACAAATTGATATTAACGTCAGCCATTCTGTTGCCTCATTAATTGTAAGTATTATTGATAATGGTAAAGGTTTTGAAAAAGATGTGATGATGTCTGCCGGCTTAGGGCTTAAAAATATGAAGCATAGAACACAATTAATGGGTGGTACAATTGAATGGAAGTCTTCACCGGGTAATGGTTCAGCAGTTATGCTTAAATTACCCGTTAAAAAAAGTGAACAATGAAAATTCCGGTAGGCATTGTTGATGATCACCAGCTTTTTTTAAAATCACTTGGGCTTATGCTTTCGGGTTTTGATAATTATACCGTTACCATTGAAGCATTGAATGGAAAAGAACTTCAGCTAAAAATGGAGACAACAGAAATACTTCCGCAGATATTATTGCTTGATGTAAACATGCCCGTAATGAATGGTATAGAAACTGCATCGTGGGTACATGCAAATTATCCCGATATAAAATTAGTTGCCCTCTCTATGAATGATACTGATAAAGCAATTATTGGTATGATAAGGGCAGGCTGCTGCGCTTATTTATTAAAAGATATTCATCCCATTGAACTGGAAAAAGCATTGAATGAAATTAATGTTAAGGGTTATTATAATGAAGATGCAGGGAATATTAATTTCCGGCGCATGTTTATGAATGAGGATAAAAATGATCCGCGGTACATTACAGATAAAGAAAAACAATTTTTGCAATTTGCCTGTATGGAATTAAGTTACAAGCAAATTGCAGATGAAATGTCAGTGGCAGAAAGAACAATAGATAATTACAGAGACAGTCTTTTTACAAAGCTGGGTGTACATTCCAGGATTGGATTAATATTAGAAGCTTTAAGAAGAGATCTGGTGAAATTGTGAATGGTGAATGATGCGTATTGACATTTAATTTATGCTCTATACGTAATGCAAACTTGTCTGCAATATTTATTTAGATGCTGTCTACAATAATTTGTTTTGCATTTGGAATATCAACAGGCTCTTTTCCTCTTAAAAAAATCTTTGCGCCATTTGTTCCTCCTAAAAATATTTTTTGACTGGAGAAATATTCATCATCAATTTTTAAAAATGCTCCTTCCCGTAATCCAATAACCGAAGTTGTATTGGCTTCATGAAATTCTTTGATCCTGTCATCTCTTGTTTCACCCATGTGAGTAGAGTTTGGATCGGGATCAATGTAGTGAGGGTTTATCTGCAACGGAATTAAATTTATACCATCAAAACCTTTTGCCGGATAAACAATGGGCATATCGTTAGTGGTGCAAATTGTTTTACAGGCAACATTGCTTCCTGCACTGGAACCTATATAATGCATGCTATTGTTAATTACTGCATTATTTATTTTTGACAAGAGACTGAATTCCTGTAACCGGTTTAGCAACCTAAATGTATTTCCGCCGCCGATAAATATTGCTTTAAATTTTTCTATGTTGTTTTCAACTTCATGAATGCCTTTTACATCAATGCCAAATAATTTAAATCTGTCCTTTACTTTTTGTGTATAGGAATCCCAATTGCTTTTATCCGCAGCGTAAGGCACAAAAACAATTTGAGGAATATCTTTTAAAAAGTCTTTAATAGTTTCTTCAAACGGATCGAGATAGCCACTGCCGGCAACAGTGGAACTGGAAATCAGTAGAATTGATTTTTGCATCAGAGAATAAAAGTAAAGGGTTGCCCTGACTTTAATAGAAAATTTTATACCTGGTTTATTTAACAGTTCCTAATCCTTTTCAATACGAAACGTGGGAGAGAGGAAAAAATTATCTTTGCAGTAATATGTCAAAAAAAGTAAGAGTACGATTTGCGCCAAGCCCTACCGGCGGATTGCATTTAGGCGGTGTACGAACTGTTTTATATAATTATCTTTTTGCCAGGCAACACAAGGGTGAATTTATTTTACGCATAGAAGATACTGACCAAAGCCGTTATGTTGGGGGTGCCGAACAATATATTATTGATTGTTTGAAATGGTGCGGATTAAATCCTGATGAAGGCCCGCATGTGGGTGGCGAGTTTGCGCCCTACAGGCAAAGCGAAAGAAAAAATTTGTATAAAGAATATGCAGAACAATTGGTAAAAGCAGGCCATGCTTATTATGCATTTGATACACCGGAAGAAATTGAGGCGATGAGAGAAAAACAAAAAGCTGATGGAAAACATACGCTGCATTATGATCATCATGTTCGTAACAAAATGCGCAACTCTTTAAACTTAAATGCTGAAGAAACAAAACAAATTATTGATGCAGGAACACCATATGTTATAAGAATAAAAGTGGAACCCAACGAGATCATTTCTTTTGAAGATATGATTAGAGGCGCTGTTGAATTTAATACAGAAAATGTTGACGATAAGGTATTATTGAAAGCCGATGGTATGCCAACGTATCACCTGGCTGTAGTTGTTGATGATTATTTAATGAAAATAACCCATGCTTTTCGGGGCGAGGAATGGTTACCGAGCGCTCCCGTTCATGTATTGCTTTGGAAATATTTATTCGGAATTGATAACATGCCTCAATGGGCGCATCTGCCTTTAATATTAAAACCCGAT